>NZ_BAABWV010000025.1:0-49908 GCF_040365005.1 Aquicoccus sp. SU-CL01552
ATTCCATGAAAGCAATTCATCGAGCCTGTTGATCTTGTGATCGTGGATGCGGTCGAGCACGTCCGCCAGATAGGCCTGCGGGTCGAGTCCGTTCATCTTGGCGGTTCAGAACTACGTTTCGACTAAGCGCCAGAACCCGTATTTTCGCCCGTGGTCTTGCTTGAGCCCCTCGAGGAACTGCGCGTGGGTTGGGTGGTCGCCATACTCCTCGATGGCGGCGTCGGTGGATCGGCATTCGGCCAGGTGGCGCGCCGCGTGGCGGTAGCGCTTGGACTTTCCTCCGGTCAATGTATCCAGAACCATGGCCCTGCGCATCAGCGTGGCGGCGAGCGGATGCTCGGCCTCGAGCGCGCCTGCCGCGCTCGTGAGGGTGTGATAGGAATCCCCGTTCAGCTCATCGGCCCGGCCCACCACCACCCGCGCCGCGCGGTCGTGAGATGGCCAGTTCACCAGGAAACTGATCGCCGCCCCCAAGTGCGGATAGGCCTCCGCAAAGCCCAAGGCGGCCTCTTCCGCCTCGATGTCGTCGAAATCGGGATGCAGTTTCAGGTACTTTCGAAGGCAGGGCGCGCTGAGGGTCTGCTCGAAGGTGCTCCGCAGATGCGCCATCAACTCCTCCGTCTTACCCTGTTTTTCGAGGCATTCCTCATAAACTGCGTCGAGGTCATAGCGGAACATCCGGATCGACTTACCGTCCTCGGCGGCGCGGGCTCGGGTGACGATGTCGAACGCCTCGTCAACGCGCCCTGCATCCAGCAACCTGCGCGCGACATCGGGAGCGATGGTGCCATAGGTCAGCTGTTCCTCGGAATAGCGGGCCATGTAGGCATCGACATCCCCCTGGGCGTCCGCCACATCCGCAAGGATGATCGACCGTGTTACCTGCTTGTTGCGCCGCACGATGTCCTCGGGAGAAGTCTTGAGGCCGTAGCCCCGGTATTGCGCGAGGTCGTGCTCGGTCGGCGGGGCCTCCGCCCAAGCTTCCGTGATCTGCTTGAGATGCTCCAGCCCCTCTTGCCCCAGCGCCTCGGCCGTCGCGGGGATGATCCCGTCGAACTCGCCGTAGCCGGCATCTGCGACAGCGTCGAGAACCCGTTCCGCCAGCGCGGTGCGGTCCAGGGAAACGGTGGGCGATAGTTCCGCGATCAACTCCACCGCGTCGCTCATGACACCACCGACCGCGCCGTTGCTGTCATCCGTGCGTTCGTGGATCGAGGGGGCCAGTTGCAGGAACGCCCAGAGCAGTTCGCAGGCCTCATCCGCGTCATGGGGGGCGATGGAGTTTTCGATCATCGCCAGGAGCCCCTCGAGATCCTTGACCAGCGCCTTTTGCTTGCGCCAGTCAACGAAGCTGGTCGCGCGGCGTAGCGAGGCGAAGCGTTTGCGGAGATCGGCGGCCACTTCCTTGGGCCCCTGGGCGGCGCTGAGCTCCATCCTCGCGCGACGCTGAAGGGCCGCGCTCCCCTGGACCAGGTCCATCACCAGCGCGGCGAGCGTCTCCGCGCCAAGCTTTTCAAGGTTGGCCTGGTTCAGGGTTTTCTTGGACATGGTATGGCGCCGGGTTTCATTGCGGTGAGGTCCGCGGACAATGTCCCACGGGTCGTTCCGCGGCAAGCCCCGATGGCCCATTCCAGGGGTCTGCCCGAGAGGGCTGATCGGCCCACAACGGACCTTCGCCGCTTCATCAAATGCCGCGGCGCAGCTTCAGCGAACCGGCCATTCGTGACGTTCGCAGCATTTCAAACATGGTGAAAACCCGGCAACGGAGCTTCTTAGAGTTATCTCCGCCGTTAGGGCTACTCATTGGCAACGTCACAGGGTTGACCGTGGTGTGTTCTGGGTCTGAGTGATGTGGCGTTGGGCATCAGCACCGGATGAGTGCGCACCGCCACGAGATAAAATGACACGCATTTTGACTGATCATTTGAAAAAGTTGCATTCACGGGCGCTCCCGATTTCTAAAGGTGCCCGATCCTTTCAATCTGCAGGACTTGTGTCAGAATGCAGAAGATTAGTGCGAAACATGTTCCCAGGACCACGCGGCCAGCACAAGGAGAACGACATTTGAATACACGCTCAGACTTACCGGCCACGCCCTCCAATCCACAGTCAAGGGAAGGCGCGAGACGTGCGATTCTCAACCCGATTGGTGGTGCCCTGTTCTTGGCCGGCCTGCTCGCCGGAACGCTGCCCGCGACGGCAGGTACAGACGGCCTGCTGCCCGAACTTGCCGTGCCCGAGGCGATGACACCGCCGCCGATGGCCGTGCTCTTGCCCGTACCGGACGAGCGGATCATGGCGGCGGTCTCGACGTTGGACGATCTGGGACAGGATGTCCTGACGCGCACGGGCATCCCCGGGCTGGCCATTGCCGTGGTCCATGACGGACGCACAGTGTACGCGCGTGGATTTGGAAAACGCGCTGTTGACCATCCCGAGAGCATTGATGCCGACACCGTCTTCCTGCTGGCCTCGGTGTCAAAACCGGTGGGTGCCACCGTGGTCGCAACCCAAGTGGATGCCGGCCGGGTGAGTTGGGACAGCCCGGTACGGGAGTTCCTGCCCTCTTTCGATTTGGGCGATCTCTGGGTCAGCGATCACGTCACGATCGGGGACCTTTACGCGCATCGCTCCGGCCTGCCGGATCATGCTGGGGACGACCTGGAGGATATCGGATTTGACCGCAGCACAGTGCTGGAGCGGCTTGCGCTGCTGCCGAAAGGCACGTTCCGAGTGGACTATGCCTATACCAACTTCGGAATCACCGCTGCCGCCGAAGCAGTGGCGACAGCAGCTGGTATGGATTGGGCCAGCCTGTCGGAAACCGCGCTCTATGCGCCGCTTGGCATGAGGTCTACCAGCTCGAAACACGCCGACTACATGGCGCGTGACAATCGGGCCGCAAGCCATGTTGCCGCCGAAGACGGATACGCGGTCGCTGACCTGCGCCAGCCCGACGCCCAAAGCCCGGCGGGCGGTGTGAGTTCCAGCGCGAGGGATATGGCGCGTTGGATGGCGATGGTCCTTGGGCGCGGCATGGCAGAAGGGGAACGCGTGATCTCGGAGGACGCGCTTTTGCCTGCAATGTCCGCGCAGACGATCCGAGGGCCGCAGATGGATGTCTCTGCTCGACCGGGCGCCTACGGGTTCGGCTTTAATGTCGATACGCGGCTGTCGGGACGCGTCATGCTGAGCCACTCTGGTGCCTTCTCGCTTGGGGCATCGACCAGTGTTGCAATAATTCCCGACCTTGATCTTGGCATTGTCGTGTTGACCAATGCGCCCCCCACCGGTGCCGCGGAAGGCATTACCGCCAGTTTCCTTGATCGGGCGGAACTCGGGACGGACAGCCGCGACTGGCTGTCAGCCTACGCCCCGATCATGGCACCGCTTTCGGCGCCGGTCGGGCATCTGATGGGCATGGAGCCGCCGGCTGCCCCTGTCCCGGCGGGTCCGGTTGAAAACTATGTCGGCACCTATGGCAATGAGTATTTCGGTCCAGCGTCGATTGCTGCGATCAACGGTTCCCTGGTTTTGAGGCTGGGGCTTGAAAGCCAGGAGCTACCTATGCGGCATTGGAATGGCGATACATTCGTGGTCTATCCCGTGACCGAGAACCAGCCTGTCGGCTCGGTTTCGCTTGTCGAGTTTCTGGAAGTTTCGTCAAAACCAACAATGGCAGTTCGGATCGAACATCTGAACGACGAGAACCTTGGCGTATTTCGGCGTTTGGACTGACGCTTTCGGCCCTTTGCTGACTTTGCCAGTGCATTCACACGCTGCGGTGCGGCTTCACCAAACCGGCGGTTCGTCACGCAATTGATCGATCACGTTTCTTTGACAAACTTGCGCCATCGTGTAAGTCTAAGTCGACCGAATGTAGAGAGGTGCAGTTTGTCGACTTCAAATTATTCTCGCCTCACTCCCGCATGTGATCTCGGGAAAAAGCAGCCCAGAAAAAAGAAGGTCGAAAAATTGGTTGATACCTGCAGGCGATCAAATTTGCCTGTAAGAAAGAGAATGAACCCAGGTTTTGCAACGCAGTACTCTCCGGAATTCTTGGGTGCATTTAGGGAGATATGTGACATCTACGCCGAGTCCAACTTCCAATATCCCGCCAGACAGGTTCTGATACTGATGTTGGGCAATGGCGTCTATCCATGCAGGGCTGACATATCTTCAGAAGAAATAGTCAAGCGTTTATTCGGTAATACATTTTTTCATCGCTAACGGCCCGAAGCTTCAATTGATCGATCGTCGCGCCGATGCGCTGCATCGCATTCCAAAGCCGCCTTTGGACTGCAAGACAAACTTGGGACTCCCGACCGAAAATTTGTTTCAAAATCTCATTGCGGCGCAAGCTGATCAAGGCTTCGTATCTTCGTGCGTCGACACAAACTCATGGTAAAGTGCCCACGCCCCTTCATCCTTACCGAGTGCAACTTGGTTCAGCACTTGCAACAACATTAGTGAACCGGGAGTTACTCCATCCTCGTCGAATTCCTTTCCCGCCAGGTCCGGGTCGGTTGCGATCTCGATATTCACAATCCACCACCTGTCGATCTTGGCAACAAGTGAAACCAACTTCGTGAAAAGGCTTTCGAAATCATGCTTAAGTGTGCCGCCGAGCACGTTTCGGAGTTCATGGGCGAGACGATTCCGTTCTTCGGTCAATTCTCGGATCGTAGTCTCATCCTGCTCATCGATCGCCTCCATTTGTCGAAGCCATGCGATGCTCGCCCGGAACGGATCGTTCTTCCCTTTAGGATCCAGAGACAAGACCTTATCACGATATTCTGGGCCGGGCTTCCAGCCGTCAGCGGCGGTCCAAGTATCCGAGAAGAAGTCATGTGCTCGATCTTTTATGGAGCTCAACAGCATCTCATGAGCAACGAGGAACAACCCCGTCCGCACGAAGCGGGTTCGGACTACATCTGGATTAAGAAAATGTGCCCACTCACTCGTCATTTGGTAACGTTAGAAGAGCTCGGCCCGTCGGGCAATCTAAACCACGTCAACGTTGACATAATCGGCCCTCAAGAGACATTCACCACAAGGGCCGATGCTGCGCTGCAACTTCACCAATCCGGGCATTGGACTCTGGGCGAAAGTTCGCAGCTGAAGGTCAGCGCCCAGGGCCTCAAGATCTGCGCGGCCCGGTTGGTAATCCGGGGACCAGAAACCATCACTCAACCCAGTCGATTCCGTCAGGAGTGATGCGAGCGACGCGCCACCCATTTTCCCGCAGGAGGTCAATCTCGGCGTCGTCGAAGGCATCCGCCCGCATAGCAAGGCAAAGTAATCTGGCCGCTCTTGTCATTGCCACGTAGTGAAGCCTCAGACGTTGCTTTATTCGATCAGATTGATCGTTCCCACCTTGGGCTTGTCGTAACAGCCAGGGCTTTAACTCTTTCAAATGGTGTTTGTGGTAAAATGTTTCCAAGACCAATGTAGCGGTATGCGTCTCCCCCTTGACCGAGTGGATGGAGCCAATGCGCACTTTGATAGCTGGGTCTTGCTTCGCGTCCCTAAGGACGTTGTTCCGTTTGGCTTTCTCCGCATCACCATCGCTGATCTCTCGCCAGTCAAGGAATTCATTCGCAGCCGCAGGGATGGCATCTGCCGCGCTCAGCACACGGGCCACTGCCTCGAAACGCTGCCTGTAATCGGCTTCCCAGCTATCCCGTACTGGAAATAGTCGCGAGACCGCGATTGTTCGGACCAAATGAGAATATGTCTCCAGCGCGTCCGCGTTTCCCTCCAGAAGTTCCATGACGTAGCGGTGGTTTCGCTTTCTTGTGCTGATCGCGATCTCAGGCGACATTAGACGCGCGAGCCTAAGAACACCTTCAGCGAGCTTTTCAACAAGGTCGTTTGTTTCGCCAGACAACTCGGCAAGGCGGCGTCCTGCCGCCAAATACTGAAGCAGAGTGTTTGGTCTTGGCTCTGCGCCGGATATCTCTGGATCATACTCGGGCCAGTAGTGCCTTATCGAACGTGGTAGCTTGTCGTCCTTGTCGGCCCGGTGAACGGCTCCCACGGCGGTGAAGTCGCCACTACTTAGCTCAGCCGCTCCAAACTCCTGCCGGAGATAGGCGACATATTCATCTATGACGCGGCCGACGCTATCGTCATCGATCAGAAAGATCGCGTGACGGCCCACAAGTTCTGGTTCTCCGTCGCGTCCGACGCCTCCTTGGCCAACCAAACCATGAGGAGATACGCCGAGTGGATTGGCGAGAGCCGCGATGCTATTTCCGAACCGATAGCTATTCGGAATCGTCCGCTTGATACCCTCAGTGGGGAAGCTATCGGTCGCCGCTCCATTCTGGCCTTCATAGGCATAGATTGCCTGGTTCTGGTCACCAAATCTCTGGCGCGTTACGGTATGATCTCCCGCCATAAAGATGCGCTGGAGCAATCGGGATTGAGACTCGCTATTATCCTGCACTTCATCGATCAGAAGCAGCGGGAAACGCTGTCTCAGATGCCGCGTAACGTCGGGATTCCGGTCTAACAAATCGGAGGCCCAAACGAACATTTCGTCATGGCAGAACAGTCCAGCTTGATAAGAGTCCCGGCAGACTCTTTGCATGTTTTGATAGGTTGCGGACTCCCTGCCAAGCACTCCACCCTTTCCCCAAGGGATGTCGCCAAGATCGAATTCAGAGTTCTGGTAGCGCAGGCGACGAACACTCTCTCGTCTGTTTTCAAGCGCTCGCTTCGTCGCAAATGGAAGCTTTCTCCATCGCCAATTCAGGCAAATTTCGTCGTCTACAGCCTCAATCGTGATGGCTTTCGATCTCAGCCAAGGCAGGGCGAGGTATTCGTTCACGAAGCCATGGATCGTGCCCACATAGTGCGGGTAAGAAAGCAGCCGTTGTCCTTCGGAGGTTGCCCCAAGCTTCTTTTCAATCTCGCGCCGCGCGGCATTGGTGTGAGAAAGGACGCAGATGCCGCGCTCCGCTGTGTTCCAATGTCGGGCGAGAATTGCCAGCTTTGCGACGAGCAACGTGGTCTTTCCGCTTCCGGGGCACGCTTCTACATCCAGGGTCGCATTTGCTCGCAGCACGCCGAGGCGCGGGTCCGCTCCGTCCGGACCGGAAAACGCCGTTTCAGGCAGCCCGAGGACGTTGCAAGCCCACTGCACATCTTGGTCGCTAACTTCCGGTAGCTCGATCACGACGGGCCACCTGCAGCTTCTGCGTTGGGCGCGGCTTCTCCCTCACCGTTGCCATTTTCTGCTTCATCTCCGCCGTTCCCGGTGGCGTAGCGCACGGCCGCTGTGACGTAAGGCGGAAGAAGCCCCGCAAGGGTAGCGGAATCGTAGGTGCCCCTTGCAACCTTCCACTCCAAGATCTCCGAAAGGTACTGAGCAGCGATTGATTTTGATGCCTTCGGGGAGTTCGTAAACAGGGAATAGACGTGGGAGGCCAACTCTTCCGCGTTACCGCTCGCCTCCTGCATTTCCTTGAATCTTGCCTTGGCCGCGCGCGTCACACGAAAGATGTTCTGGGCTTTGTCAGGCTCGTTGATCTTTTCATCTTGCCGCGCAAGCATTCCGGCAATCCACACTTCTTCAGCCAGCCCATGGAGAGCAAGATCATACTCCAAGGTCCAATCATTGGAAACGAACGTCTCGACTAACTGGCCGCTGGCTTTCGCGCGGATCGCCTCGCGGCGCACATCCAACTCACCATCCGCGAAGTCGCTTTTCATGCGCCACTGACGGTCCTTACGGGCCGGGAATGGTTCCGTCTTCCCGACAATCACAGGGGCGCAATCCGGCATTACATCCATATCGGTGATGCAGGCGACAGGCACTTTTATCAGACCGTCGACCTCAGGATCCTTGCGCTGAAATATTCTGGCGAAGCGGCGCAGCCCCACGCCGCCCACGTTAACGATCGAGACGCCATGAGCCGACAAATCCATCTCAATCAGCCGTGCAAGCGTTGGCAGCAAGATGTTCTCCGCATCGCCCTCCACAATCATGACGCCTCTCGCGAAGAAGAGGTTTGACTTGGTCACGTCGAGGAACCGCTGCAAGAAGCGGTAATCGTCGGGACTGAGCTCCGTGTGACCGCGGGCAAGAGTGAAGGCTTTGCCGCCATGAATAAGAACCAAGCTGTCCAAGGGGATCGCCGAGGCCAGGTTAGGGCTGTGCGTTGTCAGTATGATCTGAATTTCGTTCTGGCCATTGCCTCCCGATCGGCTGGATTGTTCGGCCAAGAACTGCATCAGGCGAAGCTGCCTTTGCGGGTGCAGATGTGCCTCAGGTTCTTCAATGAGCAATAGCGGCAGTGCGACAGCCTCCGAACCAAGCAGCAAAAGCTCGCACGCCATAAAGAGCAGGTTATTCGATCCAAGGCCCCGGTTGGCAGGCAGTTCCGGCGCTGCGCCGCTCCTAAGTTCAAGCTCCAGACGTTCGAGAAGCTGGCGAAGCCTTGCGTCGCGGTCGCCTTGCCTGCCCACGGATATTTGGCCTTCGAGATTATCACCCGCAAAAGATAATGGTCTCAGGTAGGTTTCGTTCAGGGTTTGCCGCGCCCGGCGAATGCCCTCATGCTCACTGATCAATGCACTCGAATAATCTCCGATCCCGAGAAGGCTGAGGTCGGCCACATTCGGTGCTGGGTTGGTATCTGGGTCATAGTCTGCACCTACGTCGATGACTTGCCTTGTGCTCTTGAGAATCTCTGACAGCCTTGAACCGCGTCCTGCAGTCAGGGCGCGCTCGGCATCACGAAGAGGCCGCAAGTATGTGGAGCGCAGCAGCTCACGCGCCTCGACATCAAGTGTCGGGCCATCACCGTTTTTTCCCGTCCTGACCTCCGAGAAGACCATCCTGCGGCCACTGCGGGCACCGCTTTTGTCCTTGGCAGTCCAGTGGACGTATAATGCCACATCCGGCTCGCCTTCTTCTTCCACATAGGTAAGGAACTCGGCGAACGCACCTTGCTCTTTTAAGCTTAGACCCTCGAGTCGACAGCAAATGCGGATTTCTCTTCGTCTTTCGTCACTCCCGGCGGGCCAGTGAAAGTCGCTATCCTGAACCCGGTAGTATTCCTGATCGCGCGTTCCGAAGATGAATCGCAATGCATCGATGACAGCCGTCTTCCCTGCGTCATTTTCCCCTAACAAAGCGGTCAGGCCGGGAGAGAGTGGAAGCACAAATCTTTTTTCCCCCTCGCCAAAACAGCGGAAATTTTCAATCTCAATCTTGCTAATGTGCATGGCTGCCCCGCGCTTCTTGCCTCAGGTCTAAAATCTATCTGTAAGATAATGAAGCGCGCTGAATATCATGACAACGCCTTGGGCGCAGTTATTCACGAATATCTGCTTCCTCCGTCCAAACGAGGCCCTTAGCATTTACCTCCGGAGGAAGCTATCAGCCGTGGCTTGGCTACCGGCCATTCCACGCTCGATCCACCGAAGCGAAACTTGCTCGAACATTGCAGCCGCATGTCTTGCTGGCATCCTTTCGATCTTTAACTTTGGCCCGAATATCGCGTAGCCGACCCTGTCGGTAGCCACTTGCCGTTCAGGCCCGTTTCCCTCAATGATGTTTCAGATTGCCTGATCACTCAAGCGCGGGAAACCAACGTCCGCTTCTGCTCCTTGCCGACGGAGCCTTTCACCCGCAGCGAAAGGCCGCAATCCGCCCTACCTGTCGAAGTACGCGACCGGCCCACTGCGGACTTTCGCCTTGGTCACAAGTGCCGCATTGCAGCTTCCTCAAAGCTGACCTTGGTGACTGCCAAATTTTCTATACCTCAGTCAGTCCGTGCCAACCAAACTCTTTGGAAATGCGAGTTCTGTAGGCAGTGGCAATCTGGTTTGGTGCTTTGCGAACATACTCTTCGGCCCTACTGGCAGAATCTCCCTGGAGACGGCTGAGGTGCGATAAGACATCGTCGATAGAGGGATGGTCATTATTCTGATCCGTGACCGGTGATTTTGGTGGAAGACCAGTCCAAACGACGCCCGCGAAACCACGTCTTTTCGCCCAAGCGCCAACAATCTCCGTACCATGGTGCTCAGATGCTCCAAAACCGGACCAGAATGCAGCATTCTTGGTGCTTGGGAGGCCTTCGCGCGTGGCAAGTGTTTTGCGCGCTTCCTCCAACGAAGTAGATGACAGAGTGTTCCAAAGTGTCGGACACACAGTTCCCTGCTCACAGACAACAAGTGTCATGCGACCGTCAAGTGATTTTCTCGCGAATTCAAGCGGCAAGTTTGGCCCGTCTTTGCGCCATTCATGCAAGATGGGCAAGTCGCCGGGCTCCCAAATCAACGATCCCCAACCAAGGCAAGCAAATTTACCCAAATTCTCATGTCCATTCATTTTCGTTCCCGGCCCATTGTGGTTTTTTGAGAGATACGCATTCGATTTGTTTTAGTTCAACAGTTTGAAACCAAAGGCTACTTCATCTTCAAGTTGACGTTGACGGTCAGGCAGCTGCACCGAAGCTGCTCGGATGAGCCTTTTCGCGGCTCAAGGTAGGGATAGCCGCCGCACTTCGGATTAGAGCAACGGATGTGTTCGAGTAGTGCCTTGAAAGCGTCAGCCACCTTCCTGAATTCAGCGATGGTGAAGTTTTCCCACTCATTAAAATGCACAGATTTGTTGATGGCCCACTGCTCGGCGTTTGTCTTCTTGATAAGACCTTCTGCCTCCGCGGACTGCTTTTCAAGCTCATCCTTTACGATATCATGTCCCCAATACGCGGCAGTTTTAACGCCTTGCTTGAGACGGTCGCGCCATCGATTGGTCACGGGCGGCCAGAGGTCACCCAGATCGTAGTTTGCATCACCGCGGTACTCGACCTTCGCCCGCAGGTTATCGGCGAGCACCGTCGCGATATATTCAAGATAGCGGCGTAGCAGCGCCGCCGCACGCGGCACATCGTTCTTGACGAGCGCCGCATCGATCTCCGTCCAGATATCGGTGTCGTCCCAGATGCGCGGGCCGATATCGACATTCCAGCCGCCGAAGAACTGGCCTTTGTTGATGAGCCCTTCGGTCCGCATGTACTGGAGCCAGACCTTGTCGTGGGTGGTTAGGATAAACTGCGTATTTGGGAATTTCGATTTCAGCAGACGGCAAACCTCGCGGCGGTGTCCAGTATCAACGGACATCAGCACGTCATCGAGTACCGCGAACGTAAACTTGTCGCCGAGCGTGTGCTTCATCAGGGCAAGGTAAAGGCAAAGCCCCATACCGTCCTGATGGCCTTCACTGTGATATGCCCCCGGCGGGAAGGTTCCGCGCCCGTAAAAATCCACATTGAAACTGAGCTTGGCAGGCTCTGCCTTGAGCTCGCCGACAAACTTGCCCTCGTCGTCATTGATCGCTTTGTAGAAGTCGGTGAATTCCTTGGCGACGGCATCATAGATCCCCTCTAACACCGCATTCGAAACCGTGTCGTAGTGAGCCCGAACTTTCTGTGCGATCTTGTTTCGGGCAGCTTTGACCTCGGCTTGCTTGGTTCCTCGCAGGAGCTGACCATAGCGCACCTGCAACTCGGTCAGGAATGAAATGGCCTTATCGTGCGCCGAGTGGTCAGGAAGGGCCTCGAGCCTCTTTTGCACATCCTCAATGCGCAAATTTGCGTCGGCTTTTGATGTCCACCAGTCCGCACTGACGACCGATAGTGCGTCATCGATCTCGGCGGGATCATCGCTGAATGCCTTCAACGCCTCGATATGTGCCTGGAGTTCTTCAACCACGGCATCAAGATCGGCGCGGGCAACCTTGGGCTCCAATTTATCGGCGTAGTCGGCGGCCTTCTTTACCGCGGCAATCCGCCCAGCGATCTCGGCGCTGATGGCACCAAGATTACCGGAGAGCGTTTCCAACAGCTTACCCATTTCTTCGGCGCTCAAGAGCTTTTCTTTGAGATGGGCGCGAAGCTCTTCGGCATCCCAAGGTTTATCGCACAGCGGGCAGGCATCGCTTTCAACGAGTTCAAGCCCTGCCGATATCAAGCCTTGTTGCCGTGCATGTCGAAGCGCCTTTTCATCTTCCTTTAGCTTCTTGAGCGCCGCCAGAGCGTCTTGCCGAGGCTGCTTCTGGCTTTCTGGTTCGCCGGCGGCAATTGCCTCGGTGAGAGCTTTCAGATCACAAAGTGCGACCTCCTTGGCAATGCCGGTCTTTTTGTCGTTGACGTCGTCGTCCTCGTCCAGACCGTCCTTGAAGTTTGTATCCGGCTGGAGCTCGGGTATCCCGGCCAAGCCCAGGACATTTCGCTGTTCATTGGCCTTCTTGAGCAGTTCTTTACGATCCAGAATGGGGAGACCAAGCGCTGTCCTAAGATCGTCTTCTGCCCTCTTTCTTGTGCGCTTCGCCTCGTCGGCATCGCCTTTGCATTTGTTGGCGTAGGTGACAAAGCTGCTACGCAGCTTGCCGACATGGTCCAGGCGCAGAAGGTTTTGAACATCATCAGAGCGACGGGATGGCGGCGTTACGATGTATTTCGCGATCTCTCTGCGGGAGAGTGCAAACTCCGGATGCATCCGCAGTTCTTCAACCGCCGCCTTGATTGCCGGATCAGCGGGAATAATTGAAACTGCCCGAGGAGACTTTACGCTCCGCTTGATCGTCACGTCTTTGCCAAGCGCCGGGATTGATGCCGTGATGGTCACCTTGGCCTTTTCGGGATTGGCCCGCTGATCAACGTGCGGCGCATGGCCCTTGACGTTGAGGTCTCCCGCGCCCTGTCCCGAGAGACGTGTAATATTTCCGGTTAGGCAAAACTCGATGGCATCAACAACACCGCTCTTTCCGGTGCCGTTGGGGCCGCAAAGCCCGAAATTTTCCCCTTCCAGATCGAGCGCCAGCTCCCTGATCCCGCGAAATTCTTCGACCTTGATTGTCTTGATACGGATCATTACCCCGCCTCGTCATCACCGGCAGGAAACAGCGCGGCACCAATATCCGCGAGCTTCGGAACTTTCCCCTGCCGCAGCAGATCATCGAGCCGTCCGGCGGCTTCATCATCGATGTCGCTATCTCCCTTGAGCACCTCGAAATACGCATCAAGGACCTTAGTCACGGTTGGGGACAGAGCTTCATCTTTCGCTTCGGCCACAGCAGTCCTTCCAATGAATCCGATTCAGCAATGAAGTTTATGTTATTATAAGTTAAGTGGCTCTAAAAGATCAGCTTCGGGCTGCATGACCGTAAAATGCGGTGCGACGCAGCGAATGGCGACAATCCAGACCGGCCAACTGATCTTTTCACGCACACAGAGAACTTCTGTAAGCCTCCGGGGAGGGCCGTCTTTCTGACTTGAGGCGCACGGCGTAGGTCCGGCGCTATGTCCGACCATAGATACAGACCTGAAGTAGAGATCCTTTCTGTCACCGATACCGGGCGCCGTCGGCGCTGGACGGATGAAGAGAAGGTGCGCATCGTTGAAGAAAGCTTTGGCGGTCGAGGGCGTGTCGCCGAGACAGCCCGGCGTCATGATATTGGCCGCACCCTGCTGGTGCGCTGGCGTCGCCATTACCGCGAAGGCAGGCTGACGGGCGGCGATGCACGACTGCAGTTCACACCGTTGGCCATCGCCGCTCCTGAGGAAGCTGGGGATCAGGGCGGGCCGTTTGCGCCGGTCCCGACGCCAGAGACAGCCGAGGTCCTGATGGCAGATATTACCCTCGCGAATGGCCGTCGCCTGTCTGTTGCGGTTACGATTGACCCGATGGTGCTGGCGCGCCTCGTGCAAGCCCTGGATCCGTCATGATCGCGTTCCCGGCGGGGGTGCGCGTCTGGATCGCGGGTGGGGTGACTGACATGCGGCGCGGCATGAACACCCTGGCGCTACAGATCCAGCAAGGGCTCGGTCGCGATCCGCACGCGGGCGAGATATTCTGCTTCCGGGGACGCAAGGGGGACCTGGTCAAACTGCTCTGGCATGACGGGGTCGGCATGTCGCTCTCCACCAAGCGGCTGGAGGCCGGGAAGTTCATCTGGCCGACCAGCGGTGCCGGCGAGGCGGTGCAGATCTCCGCGGCCCAGCTCGGTTATCTTCTGGAGGGGATCGACTGGCGCAATCCACGCTGGACCCAACGCCCTGCAAAGGCGGGGTAAATTGGCCTCATCGACCTTATTTTCATGGGCTTTCCGATGCCGGCATGGTAGGTCTTGACCATGTCGAACAACGCTTCCGAGATTGCCAGATTGCGCGCCGCGCTTGCGGCCTCGGAGGCCCGTGCCGAGGCCGCAGAGAGCGAACTGGCGCAGACCCGGGCGGTGGTCTCGACCTCCGAGGCGATGATCAAGCATCTCAGGCTCGAGATCGCCAAACTCCGGCGCGAACAGTATGGCCGCAGCTCCGAACGCCGTGCCCGACTGATCGACCAGATGGAACTGCAGCTCGAGGAACTCGAAGCCGCGGCCACCGAAGACGAGACTGCCGCCGAGAAGGTGACGAAGACCACGAGCGTCGCGGGCTTCGAACGCCGCCGCCCGGCACACAAGCCCTTCCCGGATCATCTGCCGCGCGAGCGGGTGGTGATCGAAGCGCCCACGTCCTGCACCTGCTGCGGCTCAAACTGCATCGTGAAGATGGGGGAAGATGTCACCGAGACGTTGGAGGTGATCCCGCGGCAGTGGAAGGTGATCCAGACCGTCCGCGAGAAGTTCACCTGCCGGACCTGCGAGAAGATCAGCCAACCGCCGGCGCCCTTCCACGCCACGCCGCGCGGATGGGCTGGCCCGAACCTGCTGGCGACGATCCTCTTTGAGAAGTTCGGGCAGCATCAGCCGCTCAATCGCCAGGCCGAACGCTATGCCCGGGAAGGCGTCGATCTCAGCCTGTCGACCCTCGCCGACCAGGTTGGCGCCTGCGCCGCCGCGCTGGAGCCGATCCATGCGTTGATTGGTGCCCATGTTCTGGATGCCGACCGCTTGCATGGCGACGATACGACAGTGCCGCTGTTGGCAAAGGGCGGGACAAAAACCGCCCGGCTCTGGACCTATGTCAGGGATGACCGGCCCTTCGGCGGCGGGACTCCACCTGCCGCCCTGTTTCACTTCTCCCGCGACCGCGGAATGGCCAACCCGAACCGGCATCTCGCCGGGTGGCAGGGTATCCTGCAAGCCGATGCCTATGGGGGCTACAACGACCTCTACTGCGCCGACCGTGACCCGGGGCCGGTCGAGAGTGCGCTATGCTGGAGCCACGCCCGCCGCAAGTTCTTCGAGCTTGCCGACATCAAGGGGAATGCCCGGAAGGGCAAATCCGTTCATGACATCTCGCCCATCGCGTTGGAGGCCGTGGCCCGGATCGACGCAATCTTCGACATCGAGCGCGGCATCAATGGCCTGACCGCTGCGGAACGGCAGGCGGCCAGGCATCGGCTATCCCGCCCTCTGGTCGAGGCATTGCACGACTGGCTGCGCGCCGAGCGCGACAGGATGTCGAAGCACAATCCGGTCGCCAAGGCGATCAACTACATGTTCAAGGCGGAGCGCTGGCCCGCCTTCACCCGGTTCCTCGACGACGGCAGGGTCTGCTTGACGAACAACGCCGCAGAGCGGGCCCTGCGCGGGGTCGCCCTTGGCCGGAAGTCATGGCTCTTCGCCGGCTCCGAGCGCGGCGGCGACCGTGCCGCTTTCATGTATTCCCTGATCGTCACGGCGAAGATGAATGATGTCGATCCTCAGGCCTGGCTGGCCGATGTCCTCGCCCGGCTGCCTGGCACGACCGCCTCCCTGGTGCCGGATCTATTGCCCTGGAACTGGTCTCGGGCTGAGCAAAGGATAGCCGCATGACCCTGATCGCCCGCCTCCGGATCATCCTGAACGACGTCGACCCGCAGCCGATGCGCCATATCGAGGTGCCGCTGAAGATCAGGCTCGACCGGCTGCATGAGGTCATACAGGCTGCCATGGGCTGGACAGATACCCACCTCTACGAGTTCCGCGCCGGTGATGCCGGTTGGGGCGTGCCCGACCCGGATGGGTTCTACGACGGCCCCATGGACGCGAAGAAGACGACGTTGGAAAAGGTGCTCGAGGACACCGGCGCCAGGACGATCCAGTATGTCTATGACTTCGGCGATGACTGGGACCACAGCATCCGTATCGAGCGGGTCTACGAGGCCATCCCCGGCATGATCTACCCACGGCTTCTCAAGGCGACCGGTGCCTGTCCACCCGAGGACGTCGGCGGAGCCTGGGGCTACGAGGAGTTCCTCGAAGCCCTCGCCGATCCCGATCACGAGCAACACGAGGACATGGTCCACTGGTCGGGCGGGGACTTCGACGCCGAAGATGCCGGGATCGAAAGCATCATCAAACGCTTCGGTCGGCTTGCCAAGAAATGGGCCCCGCGGTCCCGCAAGTCCGAAGCCCCCAAGGGCACGGCCTGAGTACTGCGCCTATCCGCGGTCTATGCCGGATGGTTACGAACTTCTGCGTTCCGCCCACCCTGCTGGAGCCGTCGTAGGCGCACATGTCAAGAATATACGCCGAGTGCGGAGCTTTGAGCGGGTTTCCCCTGCACGACGTTTGACAAGGCGGCTCAGTGGTCCGTACCGGAGCCGAAACCTCCTGCGGTCGGATCATTTTCGTACATCTCGAAAATTTCGTCTCGCTCACGCGCTGCCGCTTCATATGCTGCCATGCGCGCCTGTACCCCGATGTAGCGGTCCGCCGCTTGGCGGGACTGATGATCGTTCAGGATCATGCCGCCTCGCGCCGCATCTTCGCTTATCGCGAAGAGGATGTCGTAGATCAGCGATCGGGCGATGTGCGCTCCTGTCCCGAGGATCGAGGCCCAGACCTGTGAGACATAGTTGACGGAAACCGGTTCACCGTCCGGATGGGCGAAGAGCGGCCATTCTTCTTCTTCGGCACGCTCCCGGAACGCCGCAAGGTATTTTGGGTCTTCGTCCTGCAACAACACGGCGTCTACAAAGTGTTGCACGCTCGGATGTACGGACCCCGGATATGTCTCCCGTCCTCGCCGGTGCCTGGTTTTCCGCAACTTGTAGTCCCTGAATCTATACCGATCTTCGAGCCAGACGATGTCACGGCCGAACGCAAGTCCATGCCACTCACGACGCAAGGGGGTCATCGGGGGAAGTGCTGTCGCCAGGGCGCGATTGCGTTGTATGTGACGTTTCGCGGCGTTCAGAAGATGCCCGGCGTTGTCGAGGATGGACTGAGCTTTCGGCAAAATCGATTTGGGATCGATGCGTGCCAGCGCTGCGTATTTCCGCGCGGTCACGCCTTCCGCATTGTCGCGCAGCTTTTCCAGGAGCCTGGTCATCTCGAGAACAAGCTCGGAAGAATAATCGCCGCTCAATTGCATGTATTTTCTCAAGTCATTGAACGTGTTGACAACCGTCGACGGGCGTGGTGGCACGCCGCGATTTGAGATCCGCGTCGTTTCATATTGGAAGAAGGGCTGCAATCCTTCGAGCGTGAGCTCTTTCGCAAGCCCTTCGTCGCGCACGAAGCGAATGTACTCGCAGAGCTTCCGCTTCATGCGATCGAAGAGACTGTCGGCGAGCGCGATGCTACCGTCGAAGCGACGTGCATCGATCTCCTCGAGGCGGACCCGCCAGGATTCGGGCAGGTCCTTTTCGGGCACCGATTTCACGCGCTGGTAGGAGCGGGTCGCCCCCTTCGGAATGCCTTTGAATTTCTTCTTCTCCGCGAGTGTTGCTTGAGCCGCGCGGAGCGCGACGAGTTCGCTGGCATCGGGCCCTTCAAGGGCCTCAACGGCACGCAATGCGCGTTCGATCCCTTCTGGCTGGCCATTCAGACGCGCCCAGGCGCGGGCGTCGCCCGTGTCCAATGTCGGGCAGTGATGCGCCTGCATGAAAGCAACAAGGCTGTCGAGTGCGACAAGATCCTCAAGGGGCATTGATTGCAACACGGGATGAGCGGCGACCTCCTGCCAGCAAGGCTTGGACAATACTTTTTGGCGCGTCAGCATGACAGGGCCTCCGCGAGAAGATCCTGTGTCTCTTCGAGACTTCGGGTAGAGTCGATCCAGGCATAAAAGGTTTGCAAGACTCGCTCCGAACACCCCAGATAATTCGCTGCGCGACTCAGGTTTTCCCAACTCTTAGCGAGCAACAGAGTTGCGATGCCATGGCGGAAGTTATGCGGTGTCATCCGCATGCCGATCTCCGTGCTGCATTGTACGTGCCACTTGTAGAGAAGCCCTCCTGACAGAACATTACCGGACTTCGTCGACGGAAATAGCCACGGCGAAATCGCGATTTGATTCTCGCCGCACCAATCCGGATTGGCGAATTTGAACAGTGGGCGGATCTCCTTGAGATACCAGTCCAGAACCTGATACCCGAGAAACTTGTCATCGCGGATCGGCACCGGCGGAAGCTCCACGTATTCGCCCTTCATATCCTTCTTGGAAATCCGAAGCTCGAAGCGGGCAACGTCTCCGGATGTGCGGCGGAACAGGTTCTGATCGGGGCCGGCGCATTTCCCCGCAAGCGCGCTGCCTTTCCGGATCCCGGCGCCGCGAAGCTCGACTGCGGCAAAGGCCGCGCATGTGCCGAACATCCGAGCGCGCCCGAGCTTCGCCTCAGGCAGTGTCTTGTCGGTGGCGAGAATGTCACAGGCGGTCTCCTGGTAGAGAACGTGCTGTCGGAGGAACGTTCGTGCATTGTCGGGACGGCGAAGCAAAGGCTCGCAGAATCTGCGGTTCTTTGCCGCCATCTTGTTATCGTCTTCGCGCCCTTCGGTTAGGAAATCATTGTTTGCCAAATTATTACGCCACGGTTTCGGATCGAAGCCGTTCGCTTCACCGATCTGTGCGATCGCGCGGACATAGCCGGCGGCCGAGCGCGCGCTGATCCCATTCTTGGCTCCAGCCTCTTGGATCCAGCGTTTGATGACGGCTATGCGCACTTCGGAACCGAACAAGCTGTCGATGCAGTTCAACTGGGTCAGCTCCACTTTACCGGATTCCGCAGCCGTGCGTGCGAGCGAAACCAGTGCGGCTTCGTAGGTTTCGGCGGTGTTGTCATTGAAGCTGGGTTTGCTGCTGCCGGAAATGTCGTCGTAGGTGCCCTCGTCATAGCGAGCGGTCTTGACGGCTTCGCGGATCATCGCGCGCACAGCGTCCGGAACCGGCTCGCGTTCTTCCGGGACAAGGAGGCATACATCGAAATTCTCTGGGAAATGGGCGGCCACGGCTCGAAGCTTCCGCAACTTTTCAATGGTCTTGAGAGCCCGGACCGCTTTCTCTCTTTCGTAGACCGACAATTTGTCGAGAAATTCCGGTACCCGCGTCGGGACAAGGTCCAAAGGGGCGAATTCGGCCGCGCGGGCGAGATCGGAAAAGCTGCGGAGGGCGCCGTATTGGCCGGCATTCACCGGTCCGTCGTCTTTCGAGAGGCGCTCGAGATCAGACAGCAGGTCAGTCCAACCGTCTTGGCGGGCACGCAAGGCAGCCTGCGCCGCGAGTTCTCCGGTCGTTGCCCGGATCCGGCGGCGCAGGACTTCCCGCCACTTTCTGTATGACGCGCGCGATCCCCAAAATTCGCGCTCCGCGCCGGGCAGCGGGTCTGCCCCCAGGTGCTTGAGAGACGGGAACTCGCCATCGAACCAGTCGAGACTGCATTCCAGCGTTTCGAGTGGCGCGTTGAAGAAATCCGCGAGGCGCCGGATCCGCTTGGCCTCGGTTTCATCGGTGGTTTCATCAAGCACGGTTTGCATCGAGAGGGCAGGGCGCGCCTCCTCGCCGGCGGTAGACATGGCGGCTGCGGCGACAGTGGAAAGAAGGCCCATGAGAGTTCTCCTGTTGTTAGGCTGTGGAGGGAAGATTGGTCGATTGGCGTGCGAACGAAGCGATCGGGTGCGTCAGAGGCGAAAAAAATGGTTATTTAACTGTGCCTTATGTTCCCGAGCGTTTCGCCTCCGACGGCTTGCCGTGCGAAACATCGCCTTCCGGTGCGCGCACCCGGGATCGGGTGCGGTCAGAGAGCGCATCGCCAGGGGCTTGACGGCCAGCGGCCAAGGCACGCGCAAGGACGCTCGAGCCCGCCGTCGGAACTGGATCGTCCGCTTCCTCCACGTCCGGGTTGGAGGCCTGTCGGGCCCGGAGCCGGTGGGCGACATCGGCCACGATGAAGCGCCTGACACCGGCGGTAATGACATGAGCGGGAAGACTTCGTTTGTCCTCGAAGACTTCGGCGACGGCCGTTTTCTCCGCGTCCAGGGCGGCTGGCAGCTGCGACCTGCTGAAAACATGCCCGTCTACCGGAGAGAGGTCCGGGTAGGCATTGCGTGGGCTTCCGAGCATCTCATCGATCTGGCCCTTTAGGAACAGGTGCTGCCGGGGACCAAAGACATAGAGCGGGGGAAATCCGCCTTTGCCCGCCCGAACATCCGCCAACAGGGTTTCGGCCCCGATGCAGAGGCGGTCCGCGACCGTGCCCAGGCGGACGAGACCGGCGTCGAGGACCGCGGCTTCATCCGTTGTCTCGGGGGCGATGCCAAGCAAGCTCGCGTAGACGCGCGGCCAGGGGAATCGGCCACGAAGCGGCAAGACGCCGAAACGTGCCAGACAGCCCTCGATGCTGTTGCGCGACATGGTCGACCAGGTTGCCAGGTCTTGGCGTGTTGCGGGCTTCCCGAACTTGGGCTGCTTGGACATGAGACACCTCCTGTTTCCAAGGAAGTGGATCCCGTCGCGGCTGCTCGGAAATGCAGTGTCGAATTTTCTATGCCGGCCCGGCGTTTCCTTCGACCGGGTGGTCCAGGCCGCTGTCTTTCCAATCCCGGATGTAAGCGAGGTGCTTTCTGACGATCTGCACGGACCTGCCACCGCCCTCGTCGGCAATGCGCCGAAGGACGACCTCGGAAAAGAGATCTGCCGGCGTTGGTGCATCGCCACGTCGCCACAATCCAATCTCGCGAGCGGTACGCCAGACGAAATGCGCCGCCTCGAGCAAGGGTTTGCTTTCTCCTTCCAAGGCGCGCTCGATCAAGCTCGGTAGCGGATAGACCGCGTTGCGAAGGCGCTCACCTTGGCGCGGCATCGGCCCCAAAGGCTGCGGTGGCAACAGTTGGGCGTCAATGATCATGTCATGGGTATGCAACGCGTCGAAGCGCTCGATGTTGCGGGCAAAGGTGACGCGAAGGTCCGGGCGCAGGCCGCGCTCGTGTGTCCAGGCCCACTCACGGTCAATCTGCCAAGGTTCAAGGCCGTCGGGAACCGCGAGGCGTACCAGTGCTTCGATCGGGCTGTCTGCGCGCCGGACGCCGGCGCTGACGACACAAGCCTGCAATTTCCGCCAGCCCGGGGACCAAGGGGTCTGCAACCGTTCAGCGAGACTCGCGATGTCTTTTCGGTATGGGGCGATACCGACGGGATCTGTTTCGCTCGCTATATTAAGCAGGGTGTCGAAGGGGATCTGGTCGAGCGACGTGTCGAAGGCACTCCGGTCGGAGGCCAGCGTGTAGAGCTTGCGCACTGCCACGAGCATTGCCCTGGTTCCGGCCGGGGTGAACCCCGCCTCCCGCGCATGCGCTTCGAGAGCGGCTTCATGCGCTGCCGGCAGGTCGAGATTGTCGCGTCTGCGCGCGTCGGGGAGCGGCCCGATCGCGTCGGGTGGAAGAAGATCCGGCATATGCGACCGGAGCAGGTCGAGAGCGGCAAAGCCCTGCCGCAACCGAGAAACCGCTCCCCGGGCACCTTCCTCCCTGGCTTCCTCGATGAGGTTGAGAGCGACCTCGCTGGAAATGTCCCCGGGCACCAGAGGTGGCTCCCGTCTGGTTGAAAGCCGACGCAGTTCAGCCAGCCCCCGTCCACACACAACGGGCATACCGGGGTGTCCGGCGCGATCGTTGAGCAGGGTCCAGTCATCAGCCAGACCCATATGAACAAGAAAGCTCCGTAATGCGCTTCGGTAATTTGCGCGCGTGCGTTCTGTGCAATTGGCGAAAAGGGCCTCCATCCTGCTGTCCGCATCGTCAACGAGACCGTGCAAGTCCAGAGTTGGACGCTCTGCATCAAGGCGCCGCAGAGCGGTACGGAGAAGTTTCATCTTCGATTTCGGGGCACCGGTGGCGGCATGGTAGTCAGAAAGCGCGGAGCGCACGAAGTCGGGAAATGGCTCACGCCCGGACCTTTTTTCAGAATCCCTGAGGGTGTCGTTCGTGTTGTCTCCGTGCGCTTTTGACCTGTCTTGGGGAGCCGCATCCTGAACAGGCTTTCGAGGCAATCTGCGGCCTGGTCGCAGATCAGGGACACGAAGCTGCGCCGGCAGTGCTTCGGGCATTGCCTTGCGCAGCAAATGCAGAAGGCAGCGCAGGTAGGCGTCGGCCGTCGGTTTGGTCGTCACCGCCCAAGTGGCCTGATGAATTTTGACCAGAATAGATTTTTCGGCCAAGTGAAGGGGGGCAATGTCTGCGAATTCGTCCAGAATCCCCGCATCGACCGCGATCTCGAATATGCGCCGCACACACCGCGCATCTGCGCCGGTTTGGCCCTCCATCAGCACCGCAAGTCCTGGCGGAAGTTTCACCCGCTCACGACTGTTTTCGCGATAGAGGGGAAACGGGCCGATCGGGTCCGGCCGCAACAAACCTGCATTGCGGACGTCCTTGATCGCACGTAGGCGATCGAGGAGACCCATTGCACGACGGAAGCGCTGACGATCTCTCCCCAACAGCCTTTGGTCAATTTCGAGGGCCTCTTCACGGCATATCTCGTGCGGATGTCGCCCGGGGAACGCCTCATTGAAAACCGGGCGCAGCGGCGCCTCGAAGCCCTCTCGTCTCGCGAATATACTGAGCTGTAGAAAGGGATCGGTATTGCCGGCGGCACCTGCGAAACAAAGAAACTTCAGGACATTACGCCGCCATTTTTGATAAAGCCGCTCATCCCCGAAGGACGCGGCCAGTCCCTCGTCGGGGGCCTCCGGGAACCGAGTTTCGAACGCATCTTGTGTTTTCGCGTAGGGCCCAGCGTGAAATTCCCGGCCCAAGGCGTCTTCAGCCAAATCCAGATAGGCAAGAGCGGCATCCTTGTTCGGTACTCTGAGCGCATCTTGCCCGATCAGGTCGCGGAGCTGGCTGAGCGTGTCGGCTGAAAAAGGTCTGGCCATCATTGTTGAGATCTCTGGATCATGAGCGAGGAGAAAATGGACCAAAAGCCGTCAGCGGCTTTCTGACCAAGCCAGGTGTTTTGCTTGAATCCATGACCCAACCCCTCTGTTTCAGAGGAGTTGGGTCCCGCGACACGCGCTCCAAAATACGCGGTGCCTTGGCACATGCCCCGCCACCGATGCAGATGCTCTTGTCCGCGGCTGACGTGTTCCGGTCCCGTGGGGTCCGGGGCTTCAGATCTTCGCGAGGCGCGCCCTATGTCGCTCCAGAGCCGCTTCGGCTTCCAGCGCGGTGGCGACCCAGGTTGCAGCGCCGAGAAACGCACCGAGGGCGCGGTCGATCCGCGCGAGCCGGCGGCTGGCGTCTGTGCCGCCGCGCAGGACAAGAGCGCCATCCTCGGTCCGATCCTCGGTCGGCGCACCACCGGCAGAGGCGATATCGCGTATGAGACGTTGCCCCAGGTCCCGTGCATGTTCCAACGGTCCCGGATCGAAAGGGCCCGCCAGGTCGAGGTCATTCAGTAGCCGGTCGAAGCCGGTCCGAAGCGACGGGGACAAGGCGTCGCGCTCATCGCGTAGGACCCTGCGCAGATCCTTGGATTCGGCGACTGCGCGGCGGGCGAAGTCAGAGGTAGTCTGGTGTTTGGGCATTCGAGCTCTCCTGTGTTGCTACGCCCGAACTCGGTCGGGCGGTCAGGGCCCGGCGCCATGTAGGGGCCGGGCGGGCGCTCAAGCGGCAGTGCAGCTTTCGACGGCCCGGGCCGCGCGCAACCCGTCGAGCAGCAGGCAGATGTCTTCGACGGCAGGGTCCGCGGGGTCGATCTGCATGAAACGCTCAGCTTCGAGACGGTCGACATCATGGACATGGCGCAATGCCAGAAGGTCTTCGATGGCGTCGAGTTCACGCTTCAGGCGGGGCGTCAGCAGGGGCGTCCGATTGAGGTCATCGACAAGTAGCCTGACCCGGCGTTCAGCTCCGGATCCGCCGAGCAATGCAGCGGCGCATGCCAGCGCCGCGCAATGTGTGACAACGAACTCGCTACAAGGCGATGGAATAAACAGGTCTCTGGGCATAACAGATGATCCTTCACATCCGTGCTGATCCCCGATGGATCAGCGTCAATCTTCCGCAGCGCTGCCCGTTCACGCCGCTTCAATGACAAGATTGGCCGGTGTTCGGCCGGACGAAGAAGAAAATGAAGAAAGTTTCAATGCAACAGTTGGCATGCCGCCGTGGTCAAACGGGCAAGTTCAAGCACTTTGGCTCGGGGCCCGGGAGAGCACCGTATCGACCTGAATGCGTGACATGGACGCCATAAAGACGGCCCCGTGAAACTTAAGGCCGTTAGAAAGGGCATGGAGCGGACCTGCGCCGCGCGATGCGTTGCTATAATGGGAACTTGCTCGTGGGCGCGACTTAGTGTTGCCGAACTCGCGGCTGACCTTGATCCTCACGGTCGCCCGAGCCGACGCATCGGGCGAATTGCCCTTTCGATCCTTTGATGTGCAGAGAGCTCAACGACATCGATGGCTTGCTCTTCTGCCGTATCAAGCACGATTTGATCGATCCGGGATTCCACGGCGGAAAGAAATTGCGGGCAGTCCAATCCGCCCGATCGATCCTGTTGGCGAACTCCGAAATGTTTAGGAGTGACCCCGAGAACCGTCCGGACCTGTGCGAAGCGATTAGCCAGACCGTTGTTGTGCAGATCGTAGTAAACCCGCATCGCCTGCCGGTACTTCTCAAGCTGTTTCCCCTTGTCTTTGACATCCCCATACACCGGGATCAAAGCCCAAAGTTTATCCATCGTGGTCTGATACTTCCCGGTATGTGTCCAGTAGGTCTTTGTCACCGTCGTCATCCTTTCGTAGAAACTCGAGTAAGCGCTATCGAACAACTGGGGCCGAAGTTGCAGAGGTAGAAGAATTTTCCTGCTCGATTTGGAGAGGGCCGGTGTGCTGGGCGTTAATGATCGCGGACTCAACACTGAAACGGGCGCCGTATCTTTCGATGCGGCGCCCGTCGCTTATCCGGCGTCGTGCCGTTTTCGATCACGCCCGGGTGGGTTGCATTGGCTGGCGCCACGTGAGGCGCCGCCTCTGATTTTGCGTGCATCAACTCAGAATGAACTGGTCTGGGCGCTTCCTTTCCGGCACGAATACCGGATCGCACTGAACATGCCCTCGGTCGCGCGTGGAGGGAAGGCGACGGCCGACGCGTTTCGATCAGACTGTAGTGAAACCGCCGTCAACGGTCATCACCGCGCCATTGACGAAACTGGCGGCATCCGACCCCAGGAAGCTGACCAGTTCCGCCACCTCGGCGGGGGTGCCGTACCGCTGCATCGGGACCATCTGGGTCATCATCTGGCGCACCGCGCCGTCGGGCTGACCTGCGCCCATGCCCTTTTCCACGTCGCTCATCATGCGCGACTCGATCGGGCCGGGGTTCACCGCGTTCGACCGGACGCCCGAGGCGCCGCATTCGGCGGCAACCGTGCGCATCAGGCCCAGCACCGCGTGTTTGGTGGCCGTGTAGCCGGCGATCAACGGCGTGCCGACCAGCCCGCCCACCGAGGAGCTCACGATGATCGAGCCGCCGCCGGCCTCCAGCATCTGAGGCACCACGTACTTGTAGCCCAGGAACACGCCGATCAGGTTGATGTCGACGATCTTGCGGAAATCCTCGGTCGGGTAATCGCCGATGGGGTGAAAATCCCCCTCGATCCCGGCGTTGTTGAAAAAGATGTCGATCCTGCCCCGCGCCTCAATCGCGGCCTCGGCATAGGCCTTCACCGCCGCCTCGTCGGTGACATCGGCCACGACCGTGGTGCAGCCGGGAATCCCGGCCGCCAGCGCCTCCAGCGCGGCCGGGTCGCGATCCACCGCCACGATCGCGGCGCCGCGGGCGGCCATCAGCCGGGCGGTGGTGCCGCCGATGGCGCCACCTGCACCGGTGATCAGGGCAGTCTTTCCGTTCAGCCTGGTCTTGTCTTCCATGAGTTCCTCCTCCTTGGATATGTTGAAATGCGGCAGCGCCTGCCGTCAGGCGGCGCAACGTTCTATGATGGCAATTGTGCAGGATTTGGTGTCGGCCGCCTTGTCCCCGCCCATGCAGTGCGCAAGGCCAAGCGAACCGGTGCGCGCGCCCTTGCCTGAGTCCAGGAACCGTCCGACCTCGATGATCTGCGCCACACCGGTGGCGGCGACGGGATGCCCGCGCGACATCAGCCCGCCCGAGGGGTTGACCGGGATGCAGGCGGTATCACCGGCCAGCAGCCGCTCGGCATAGCGTCCGCCCTGACCCGGCGGGCAAAGACCGAGCCCCTCGTAGTGCAGGATCTCCGCGATGGAAAAGGCATCGTGGCATTCGACCACGCTCAGGTCCCCGGCCGCGATCCCGGCACGCTCATAGGCGACCCGCGCGGTACGGCTGTCGGTGTGCCATTCCGACAGATCGGCGACCTGGTCGTAGTTACCGCTGGTAAGAACCGAGGCGCGCACCCGCAGCCGCGCACCCAGTTCCCGGGCAAGCCGGTCATTGACCACCACCAACGCGGCGGCGCCATCGGCGATGGGAGAGCATTGCAGCCGGGTCAGCGGATCGACCACCATCGGCGCGGCCAGCACATCACCCAGCGTGATCGGATCGCGCATCATCGCGCGCGGATTGTCTGCCGCCGCGCGACGGTTCTTGACCGAAACGGCGGCGAGTTGTTCCGCCGTGGTGCCAAAACGATCCATGTGCCGACTGGCGCGCAGGGCGAAGCCCGCGGGCGTCACCCGTCCCAGCAGCGTATCGGGCAAACTCTTGCCGGAATCGATCAGCCCGAGCGCAGGGTGGAACATCTTTTCTGCCCCCACCACCAGCGCCGCCTCGACCTCGCCGGCGCGGATCGCCATGCAGGCGAGGTGAAAGGCGGTGGAGCCGGACGTGCAGGCGTTTTCCACGTTGACCACCGCGCAGCCGGACAGACCGATATGGGCCAGTGCATCCTGTCCCACGGTCAGGCTGCCCGACAGGCGCGCCGCCAGCGCATTGGCGAAAACCGCCATGCCGATGCGATCCGGTGCGAGCCCGGCGTCCAGCAGCGCCTCGCGTGCCGCCGTCGCCGCCAGCCCTTCCAGCGGGGTTTCCTCGTGGCGTCCGAATGCCGTCAGGCCACAGCCTGCAATCCAGGGGGTCGTCATTTTTCTATCCTTTCGGCAGGCTCAAGCCGCGACGAAGACGGGCCGCAGACAGGGGTTGCCGTTGTTGTCGGTGCCCAGCGATTTCACGGTCAGGGTCACCGGATGGCCGGGCGCCATCGCATCGACCTCCTCCGGCGCGAACAGGCCGAAAATCCGCACCGGCGCGGCGTCGAGATCGACAAAGCCGATCATGTAGCCCCGCGGCAGATCATAGGGCGGCCGCACCCGCACACGGGTGAGGCAGTTGACCCGACCATCGCCGGGTAGCAGCACCTCCTCCGGCTCGGACAGGTCAGCGCCACAATAGCGGCGCGGAGGGAAAACCACCTCGCCGGCGCAGCGCGCGGCGCGCAGCCAGACCTCCCCGGCCTCGTCCACATGGAACTGGCTGGCCAGCTCCGGTGGCAGTTGGGGTGCGTTCTGCGCGGCGGCGGGATCGGCGCTCATGCGCGCACCTCCGTCCGCTCGGCGTCCCAGGTATCCGCGGTCACCCCTTCGGCCTTGAGCTTGTGCTTCTCGACCCGTGCCGTCGCCGTCTTGGGCAGTTTCGGCACCAGCCGCACGTAACGCGGCAGCATGAAATCGGCCATCTTGCCGCGGCAATGGTCGCGGACCGTCGCACCGGACACATCCGCCCCGTCGCGGGGCACGACGCAGACCATCACGTCATCCTCGCCCAGGTCCGAGGGCATCGGGATCACGGCGCATTCGACCACCTGCGGCATCTCGTTGATCACCCGCTCGACCTCGAAGGACGAGATATTCTCCCCCCGTCGCCGCAGTGCATCCTTGTCGCGGTCCAGGAAATACCAGAAACCGTCGGCGTCGCGCTGCAACAGGTCTCCGGTGTGGAACCACAGGTCGCGGAACGCCTCGACGGTCTTGTCCGGCATTTCCACGTATTCGATCATCATGCCGTTGGGCCGCTTGGGCCGCACCAACAGCTCGCCCGGCGTGTCCGGCGCGGTGACCGGCTGGCCGTCCCGCCCCATAAGCATCAGGTCATAATGGGGGGTCTGCCGGCCGCAGGAGCCGGGGCGCTTGCGGTCGGGATCGCTGGTGATCGGAACGCCGATCTCGCTCATGCCGTACCCTTCGATCAGCGACACACCGAAACGGGCCTCGAAGGCCTCAAACAGCCCCTTGCCGGCGCCGGCCCCCATCATCACCCGCAACGGATTGTCTCGGTCGCTGGCGCGTTCGGGCGCCTTCATCAGGACCGAGAGGATGGTGCCGATATAGTTGAAGGCGGTACAGTCATGGGTCCGAATATCGTCCCAGAACCGGCTGGCCGAGAACCGTTCGCACAGCACCGTGCGCGCGCCCGCCATCAACGCCGGAAGCGCGCTGAGGACCTGAGCGTTGCCGTGAAACAGCGGCAGCGCATTATAAAGGCAGTCTGCCTCGGAATAGCCGGTCGCCTCGCAGATCTGGCGCGCGGCATTGAGCGCGTAGCCCTGCGGCATCAGCGCTCCCTTGGAAACGCCCGTGGTGCCGGAGGTGAACATGATCCCGTAGGGGTCGGAGGGCAAAACCGCCACCTCGGGAGGGGGGCCCTCCGTCGCCATCAGATCGTCGAGCGAAACCGCACCCTCCACCGCTGCCGCGCCGCGCACCACCATCCGTGGCGGATGCTCAAGATCGCTGGCGGCCTCCTCCAGCACCGGGATCAGCGCCGGTTCGATCACGACCAGCGGAGCCTTGGACAGCCGCAGCATGTGCGACAGCACGGCACCGCGATGAGCGGTGTTGAGCGGCACCTCCACCGCGCCAAGCCGGGACGCCCCGAACCAGAGCGCGAGATACTCGACGCAGTTGTCGAGCATCAGCGCCACCCGGTCGCCCTTGCCGATGCCCAGCGCGGCAAGGCCGGCGGCCGCCCGGCGGCTCATCGCGTCGAGATCGGCAAAGCTGTAGTCGACACCCGCAAAGCTCAGGAAGGGCTTGTCGCCGTGACGGCCGGCCTGCTGGTCGAGCAGGCCATGAATGGTTTGTGCAGTCATTGTCGCTCAGGCCTCCTGCGCCGTGGCCCCGTCCCAGGGGCCGTAATATTTCAGGATCTCCGCCGGCGGGGTGAGCTTGGACCATTCCGCGACAAAGGCATCATAAGGTTTGGCCCGTGCCAGCCGCGCCTTGCGCACGGCCTCACGCTTTGCTTGCGTTTCCGCCTCGTCGGCAAGTCCGGTGCGGTCATCGATCACCACCGCATAGACATCGCGGGCGGCGTCCTCGGAACAGCGACCGGCGGACAGGTCATCGGCCACCGCCTTAGGATCGCGCTGCAGCGGGTCGCCATAGCCGGCTCCGCCCGAGATCGGGACGTAGACGGTATCGCCGCTCTCGTAGAGATCGGGGGCATGCGCGACGCGGAGGTAATCCCGCGTGCCCTCCTCGGGCGTGCCGCCGGGGGTATAGAGTTCCTCCAGCCGCCGCGGCAACTCGGGCGTGCCCTCGGCCATCAACGCGTCGAGATTCGAGCCGCGCACGGTCTGCACGAAAGCGGGCGGGGCGGCACGGCCGCCGAAGACGCCCAGCGTCGGGGGGAAATGCGAGCCGAACCCCATCGAGCCCAAGCCAACCATCGGCACGCCGTGCACCTTCAGCCCCATGCCCACGCCGGAGCCTCCGCGATACTTCCCGTGACCGTAGGAATTGTTGAAAAAGTTGCGGAAAGTGTACAGGAACGGCCGCTCGGCCTCTGTGGTCTCCACATCGCCGCAATCGCTCATGGTGGCGAAGAACGCGCCGGCCACATCGACCCCGTCCGCATCCGGCCGCCCGCCGGCGCCGGTAGCGTTGATCTCGGGGGTGATGTCGGCCATTGGCTCACCCCACTGGTTGTAACCGGCAAAGACCGTCACCGCGAACCCTGTATGCCAGGCCGCCACCGCGCGGCTGGGATCGGTGGCATAGGTCATCTTGGCTCCGGCCATGAACATGCCCTGGGCAAAGGCGACCTGCGTCGCCGGCGCGTAGGAAACCGGCACGTCACCCTGCGGGTTGACGAAACTGGCCTCGGGAAACTCCCAGTCCACGGCTTCCAACAGACCATTGTTGGCGGGCAGTTCGGGGAACAGCCAGCCGCAGGCATAGACCATCGCCATGCCGATCAACCCCTGGAAATAGGTGTTCATCGGCCGGTCGGGCAGCATCGGCGAAGAGCCGTGCAGGATCAGCTTGATCCGGTCGCCCTTCTTCTCGACGGTCAGGTTGATCTTGAGCAGCGCCGCCTCGGGGCCGGTGGTGTCGATGAAGCGCGGCTGGCGGAAGATGCCGTCGTTCAGTGTGGCGATCTTGGCGCGCGCCGCCTCGCCGGTCTGTTGCAGGATGCGGCGCAGCCCGCCAACGTAGAAATCCGCGCCCATCTCGCCGATGAATTCATGCACCCGCCGTTCGGCGATCCGGCTGGCGGCCAGCCGCGCCTTGATGTCGAGAACCATGGTGCGGGGATCGCGGGTCGAGGTGGCCAGAAGGCCCAGAAGATCCTCTTTCAGCTCGAAGTTCTCGCCGATCTTGATCGGCGGCGCCATGAGCCCCTCATCATAGCGCGATTTTGCGCTGTTCACCATGCCGCCGGGCTCGGACCCGCCGCATTCGCCGGTGTGCACCGCCGCGCCGATGAAACAGACCAGCTTGCCATCGGCAAACACCGGCACGCAGAGGCCCATGTCGGCGTTATGCACGCCGCCGTAGTAGGGATCGTTATAGAAGAAGGCGTCGCCCTCCTTCAGACCCACGGTGGGGTCATCGGCCAGATGCTTGATCAGGTATTTCACCGGCAACTGGCTGAGCACCGCGTGGTGATAGATACCTGTAGCGCAGACCGCCAAGTCGCCCTGCGCGGTATAGATGCCAAAGGCCACGTCGCCCCAGCGCATGCCGGTGGAGGCGCCGAGCTTCATCGTGGTCTCTTTGCCCTCAAGCGCGATCATGTGCATCTTGTGGGTGAAAATCTCGTACTCCAGCGGGTCGAGGCCCTGCATCTCCCGCGCCTCCCAGTCACTGGGCGGTTCGGGACGCAGGTGCTGCACGATCTCGGGATCGCGGCTGTACTTGATGGTGTTGAAAGCGTTCATGATATCCTCCCTGCCGTCCGCCCGGCCCTGACAAAGCAGCACCGGGGGCGGCTGTTGTCCTCAGCCGACCTTGGCGGTGTCGGCGGTGACGATGCCGTTGCGAAACTGGTTCATGCGGTAACTCCAGCCTGGCTCGATCACATAGGTGGTGTCCGGCGCCTCGATGATCGCGGGGCCGGTGATGGTGTCGCCGGGGCTAAGCGCGGTCCAGTCAAACACCGGCGTCTCCTCCAGCCCCTTGGCCGGGTTGAAACAGGCCGGGCGGGTGGCCTGTGCGACCGCCCCCTGCGGATCGTCCTTGCCGGCACCGATCAGTTTGCGCGGCTCCTGCCGCACCCGGGCGGTGACGAAGACGGCCTCGATGTTGATCCCGCCGGAGGGAAAGGCCGCCTCGGGCGAATAGGTGGCGGCGTATTGCGCCTCGAACAGGTCGCAGAGCGCCTTGCTGTCGTCGGCCCCCTCGAAAGCAAGCGTCGGCGCGGTCACCCGGGTCAGGTGGTATTGCGAGCCGTAGCGCATGTCGAATTCCAGGGTGAAGTCGATCTTGTCCTCGTCGAAGCCTTCCAGCTTCAGATCGCGCAGCGCCTTGTCGGTCAGTTCCGCGACCGTGGCGTTCAGCGCATCGGTGTCGCCGAGATAGGACTGGTCCATGAAATTGAACATGCGGAAGCTTCGGGATTGCTCCCAGACCTGCCGGATCTCGATGCTCGAGGCCCCGAAGGCGCCAGAGACCGAGGACATCGCCGGTACGATCACCGTGCCCGCGCCGATGTGGCGAGCGAAACCGCAGGCATGGCCCGCCCCGGCGCCGCCGCAGGCGAAAACCACGAACTTGCGCGGGTTGTGGCCCTTGAGCGCGACCTCGTTGAACATCTCCTGCCCCATGCGGGCGTCGACCAGGCGGCGGATGCGCCAGGCTGCCTCGAGGGTGGAAATCCCCAGAGGCTCCGCGATCTTCTCTCCGATCACCTCTTCTGCGGCATCGGGATCGAGCAGCATGGCGCCGCCGAGGTAGTTGTCCGGGTTGATATAGCCCAGCACCAGATCGGCGTCGGTCACGGTGGGTTGCGTACCGCCCTGATCATAACAGGCCGGACCGGGGATCGAGCCCGCCGATTGCGGCCCGACCTCGAGCTGGCCGCCCATCGCCTGGTTGATCCAGGCGATGGAGCCGCCGCCGGCGCCGATGGATTTCACCTCGATCGCCGGAATATTGGTGCGCCAACGGTCGATGACGGGAATGAAATCCTGCGCCTTGAGCTGGCCGCCCGCCAGCACCCCGATATCGAATGAGGTGCCGCCCATATCGGCAAAGACAATATTCTCGTGCCCCTCCTGCGCGCCGATCAGCGCGGCGCCATACATGCCGGCCACTGGCCCGGCGTTATGGGTCAGAACCGCGCGGGTGCGCGACACCTTCTTGGAGCCGCCGGTGTTGTGCACGAGGATCAGCGGTCGGCGGTAGTTGGCGCGGCGCAGGTTGGTGGTGAGATCCCCCAGTTCCTGCGTCATCACCCCGTGGATATAGGCGTTGACCAGCGCCGTCATGGTGCGGGTATATTCGCCGGCCTTGGGCGAAACCTCGCTGGCCAGTGTCACCGGCATCGAGCCGAGGAATTCCTCGGGGTATTCTTCTTCGACGATGCGGCGCACCTCGCGCTCATGCTCGGGATTGAGGAAGGACCACATCAGCGACACCACGATGCCCTGCACGCCCTGGTCGACCAGTTTCTGCAACTGCTCGCGCACCTCGTCGGGGTCGAGCGGGCGCACCGCGGCGCCATGGCAATCCATCCGTTCCGACAGGCCCACCACCATCTCGGGCGGCACCAGCGGTGCCGGCTTGGCGATGGTGGCCATGTCGCGCACCTCGTGCACCGCCATGCCGTCGGCCCAGCTGCGGCTGCGCCCGATGAAGATGGTATCCTCGAAGCCGGCAGTGGTGATCAGCCCCAGCCGCGGCCCCTTGCGCTCGATCAGCGCATTGGTGCCGATGGTCGTGGAATAGCGCAGCGCCTCCACCTCGCCGAGGAAGCTCTCCGGCTCCAGCCCCGCGCGCGCGCCCAATTCCTTCAACCCCCGGATCAGCCCGACCGACAGGTCGTAATGGGTGGTGGGGGTCTTGGCGGTGACCAGGCCGCCGTCCGCGCCGATGGCGCAGAGGTCGGTGAAGGTGCCGCCGATGTCGATGCCAACATCGTATGTCATGGTTGTCTCCTCCTGTTGGGTCCGCGCCTCAGGCGCTTTCCCGCATCCCTTGCACCGCATCCCGACTCAGGTGCGGTTCGTGCTCTCCCGTCAGCCCGGTATCGCCGGACACGATGAGCGAAACGCCGTTTTGTCGTGCCTCTTCCCCGGCGGCGGCGACGGATCCGGCAAAGGGTCCGGCCGCGTTCCAATTTGGGGCAATGGCATGCGCGCGCCCGGTCGACCCCGACGCCGGCCCGTGGGCAAAGGCCAGGTCGGGCGCGGTGGGGCCGGTCATGCCGGGCAGCGAGGGGCACATGCCCTTGAGAATGTCGTAATGCTCGGCCAACCGCTTGAGCGCGCCGTAAAGCCGGACCAGCGCGCGGCTTTCGGCCTGCTCTGCCGATGCCACCGGCTCCGCCAGAACGATGATGTCAGGACGCAGCTTGGCGATGGCCTCGAACTCCGCGATCACCTCCGGTTTGACCTTTTTCAGGGCCGGGTCCAGGTCGCCGCCCGCCGCCGATGCCCGGGCCAAGGGACCACGCAGCTCGACCACGACGCCCAGTCCGCCGTTGCGCGCCGCGGCGATGGCGCGGGTTGCGGTATCATGCAGGAAATCGGCATCGAAATCGGCTCCACCATCCGGGGCCAGCGCCGAGATCCAGACCGCGTCCGCGCTCAGGAACCGCGCCGCCGACAGGCAGGCGTCGGCCAATCCCTGCGCACTGTCGCGCAGGTCTGCCGGTGTGCGCCCGTCCAGCCGCGCCCCGAGCCCCGCCGCAGAGGGCATCAGGATCGCCTCCGGCCAGGGCTTGGCATCCCGCAGCGCAGTGATCGCCGCTGCCCCGCTCATGACGCATCGCCCGCTGCGTGGCGCGCCTTGAGCGCATCGATGTCCAACTCGATATCATGGGTCAGCGGGTGGCCGGGCGGGATATATTCATTCTCGAGCACGGTGCCGCAATTCGGGCAGTAGAACTCCACCAGCCGGCAGAAATCCGGGTGCGGCGAAAAGCTCATCGCGGCGCCCTCCAGCATCGGCGGATGCGCCTCTTTCATCGGCACCTCGGCCACCAGACAGCCGGTCTTGTAGTTTTTACGCGCCTTGGCCAGCCGGTGATTGCAGGCGACACAGCACCATTCCTCGCGGTCGAGGTCGATGGACAGGTTTTCGGTGATCCGAACGGTCATGGCTCAGCCCTCCGTCAGCATGAGGTTGGAGAAACGGTCGATCGCGGCGTTCCAGCCCGGGGCGACCCAGACGGTGGTCTTGGCGCTTTCCAGAACGGCGGGACCCTGCAGCGCATGGCCGGGTTCCATTCTTTCCAGATCGAACACCCGGACCTCATGCGGGGCAGTGTCGGCCTCGGCGACCACCTCGCGCACGCCGGTCTGCGCCCCCTCCACCGAGGTGGTGACCTCCGGTTGCTCCTCGAACCGGAAATGCGGCACCGGGGCCGAGACGAAGAGACCCACTGCCCCCATCACCGCCGCGTCGGGCACCTGATCCAGGATTGCGTCATGCAGGGCCTTGCCGGCCTCATCCGCCAAGGGATCGGCCACGTCGATCCGGACTCGCGCCTCGGAGCCGTCGGCCCGGCGCAGGATCGCGTCCATCTGCCAAGACAGCCTGACGGTGTCGAACCCCTCTCCGCGCATGTCGCGCAGGGCGGCGCCATGCATGTCGCGCAGCGCCTTTGCCACGGTTTCGCGCAGGTCGGGGTCACCGGATCCGGCGTTCACCGCCCGGAGATAGCTATGCCCAACATCCATCAGCGAGGAAGAGAACGCCGAGAACACCGCCGAGTACGGCGTGATCACGATCCGTTTCAGTCCCGCAGTCTCGGCCACCCGGCAGGCGTGAAGCGGCCCGGCCCCGCCATAGACAGTCAACAGCGGGCTATCGTCGCCGGCGTGCCGTTTCAACGTGCCGATGGCCTCGCCGACCTCGCGGTCGACCTCGCCGATTACGGCGAGCGCCGCCTCTTCCACCGAAACGCCCAGCGGCTCGGCCAGGGCGCGGGAGACCGCCGCGCGTGCCTTGTCCGCATCGAGCTTGCGGGTGCCGCCGAGGAAGTTGTCGGGATCTATCCGCCCCAGCACCAGGTTGGCGTCGGTCACGGTCGGCTCGCTGCCGCCCAACCCGAAACAGGCCGGTCCGGGCATCGCGCCCGCCGATCGCGGCCCGACGAAGAGCTTGCCGTCGCGCACCCCGGCGATGGACCCGCCGCCGGCGCCCAGAGCCTCGACCTCGGTCATCGGCACGTTGGTGCGATAGCTCTCGATCTCCGGACGCAGGGCGACGTTCAGCCGGCCGTCGCTGACCAGCCCGATATCGAAGGAGGTGCCACCCATATCCGCCGAGATCACGTCGCGGGCACCGTAAAGTGCCGCCACCGACCGTGCACCAACCACCCCGGCGGCGGGCCCCGAATTGTAGGTGCTGATCGCGCGGGTCTTGGCCACACGTGCCACCGCGCCGTCGTTGTGACCGATCAGGAAGGGACCGCGATAGCGCAGCGCCCGCAACTCCTGCTCGGCCTTGTAGAGCAAGCGCGCCAACCGGCTATGCGAATAGGCCGAGACGACGGCACTGTTGATCCGCTCGCCATAGCCGTCCCGGACGGTAATGTCCGAGGACAGGAACACCGGGATCGAACCGAGAAAATCGCGCGGATACTCGCGCTTGATGGTCTCGCGCACCGCGCGTTCGCGGGCGGGGTCGCCATCGCTGCCGTCCAGGGCCACCACGAGGCATTGCGCGCCCGCATCGATCAGCGCCTGCGCCCGGGTCAGAACGTCGTCCAGCGGCGTGTCAGGGGCGATCTCGGCCAGCATGTCCGGCTCGACGATACCGTGGCCGGTTTCCCCGACCAGCGGTGCCAGATCCGTCGCCCCCTGCGACAGGATCAGCCCGATCTTGGCACCGTTGCGCTCGATCAGGGCATTGGTGCCCACAGTACTTGCAAACCGGATCACGTCCGTTTGCTCCAGAAACCCCTCGAGCGGCATCTGCACCGCCTCGGCGCCGGCTCGAATGCAGTTGAGAAAGCATTCAGTCAGATCGTGCGGGGTGGTCGGTGTCTTGACCGCCCGCGCGATCCCCGGCCCGGAAACGAAACCGTCGGTAAACGTCCCCCCGGTATCGATATCTACGGTGTATCCCATATTCTCCTCCCTTCTGCGCGGCTTTTGCCGCCCAGTTCGCGTTCCTTCGATCCTGATCGGTGCTTAAGTGTCGCGGCAGGCGCCGCGCAGCACGAAATCGAGCACTTCCTGATGGATGGTTTCAACATCCAGGGGGCCGTCTGGGCGGTACCAGCGCAGGTACCAGTTCACGACGCCCAGGATGTTGAAGACGGTGATCTTGACATGCTCGGAGCTCAGCGCGCCCTCTTCGCTCAGCCGTTTGAGAATCCCGGAATAGATGCCCAGGATGTCGCGCTGAATCTCCACCGTGTCATGGCCAATCCCCTCTTCCAGCTGGCCAGCCTGGACCAGCAGCATCAACAACTCGCGCTGATGGTCGATCGCCACTCGCAGATGCGCGCGCACCACCGCTTCGAGCTGGGCACGCGGCGTGGTTTCGCTGGCCTCGGCTTGGCGCAGGATATTCGGGAGTTCCTGCACGGACCGCTTCAGGATCTCGCGCCAGAGCCCCTCCTTGTTACCGAAATGGTAGTAGATGTTGGACAGGCTCACACCGTGCACCTTGGCGATGTCGCGGATCGAGGTGCCGCTGAATCCCTTTTCCGAGAAAATATCGAGCGCGGTGGACAACAGCCCTTCGCGCATATCGGCCTGAATGGTCATTTCGGTCCTCCTCCCGGTCAACGATGATCCTTCAGAAAGAATCAATCGAACGATCGTTCTAAAAACATCATAATAAAATTTCCATGTCAACAGATCCTATGAGGCAATGTTGCGCAGTTCAGGCTGAGGTGTGAATTCTCCCTTATGGTGTTCGCGGATCAGGCTCCAAATCAACGCCGTGTGCTCACAGGCACTGTATTGCAGGCTGGTTGCTCTGATCCCTTCCCACGACCGTTGTGCCAAACTTCTCCTTGGCCTCTTCCGCTCCGACGTCCTCGCGACCAACCGTCGGCTTATGCCGCTTCGGCCGGAAACTGGTAGACGCCGCAGCAGGCCATCAGGGCCCAGACGATGTGTGCCATCCGTAGCTCGCAACACATGCTTGCATGTGTGAGAGGGATTTTGGCCAGCGCGACACGCACCAGCATTGGTGGCTTACGACTCAGCATCCCGCCCAGCCATGTGCCTTGTCTGGCCGCGGCGTGGTTGTGCCGTTTGATGATAACGCTGTTGGCCTCCATGATCAGCAGGCGCCTCAGTGACCACTCGGCCATCTTCGTCGTGGCCCCCAACCGCTGTTTGCCGCCGGTCGAATACCGGCGAGCCATAAGCCCGAGCCAAGCCGCAAAATCTCGGGCCTGCGGAACGTCTCGGGCGGCGGCGTCAAGGTCGCTATGGCCGTAGCGATCAGCGGGCCGATACCGGGCACCGCCATCAGACGCCGCGCCAATTCGTTCTCCTTGGCGCGATGGGTGATCTCGGTATCGAGCTTGCCGATCTCTGTCATCAACTGGGCCAGTGCCGCGACCAGAACCTTTAGCGTAGGGATGGCATCAGCGGGTAGGAGACAGGATCGGAGACGACGGCGGTCCTCCGAAAATGGATGACCTTCTACAACCACCAGCGCCCTCATTCAGCCCTCGGCGGCAAGCCGCCGGCGCTGGTCTATTGGCAGAGAAATGACATCAACCAACCCGATCAGCAGTTGCAACGAGTAGCTTAATTTACGCCAGATCTTGTCCAACCGATGGGGAGTAGCTCAGTTGGTTTGATCACTTGTTTGATCTGTGGGAGGAGCTTGGGCATCTTGTAGCGATCTTGCCAGAGGATTCAGACTCGCTACGGGACGGTTGACGCGGAACATTCAGTTCACTTTTTAAGAGGCCTTTGGGAGTAACCTCAAGGACGCATTGCCACTCAACCAAAATATCGCGCACGTGGTTCAATGTTCCACAGTTTGGAGCACTTACCTCGGTGATCATAACGGGGGAAGGTCAATCGACGATGAAGGCGCGGCAGCCCGTTTCGCTGCGCACCGCATGTGCGGCATCGCCGAAATCGGAGACACAGAAACCCATCCCCGGCATCAGGCGTGTGTTGCGTCCGTCCTTGAGGACCACAGTCATCTCGCCGGACAGCACATAGAGGACGTGACCGCGGTCGCACCAGTGATCAGCGACGTAGCCTGGCCCGTAATCCACCAAGCGCACGCGCAATCCGGCTTGCTCGAAGCTTCGCTCTTGCGCGGTGCCCTGCTCTCCGGGGATTCCCAGGGAAGGCAGGGAGGCCCAATCTAAAGCGGTGAAGGTCATAGGTGGCAGTTTCATGGTCTGTTGGGTTCCTTTCCTGGGGCTTGCTTGGCCGGCATGGCACCGGAAGCGAGCAACTCGGATCCGTTGGCGATCTTCCGAGCGAGGGCAAAGAAAGTTTCGCGCTCTTTGTCGGTGAGGGGGGCGAACAGTTCTTCTTGGCGCTGAACCGAAACGGCCCGGATCTCGGCCAGAAGGTCTTCACCGGCGGGTGTGGCGAAGAGCCGTTTCTCGCGGCCATCGGTGGGCGAAGTCTGGTGTTTCACCAGGCCGCGTGCCTCAAGCAGCGAGACTGCGCGGCTGATCGTGTTCTGCGGGCGCGGGAACAGGTGTTTGATTTCTTTCGCCCGGATGCCCGGAAACATGACGATGGCGAACAGCGTGGACCAGGCATGCACGGGCATCTGGTAGCGGTGCTCGATATATCGGTTCGTGACCGCGTTGTTCCCAAGAACGATATAGCTCACCAACATGAGATGGCGAAGGTCCGAGGTGAAAATCGCGTCCAGCTTGTTTTTTGTGCTCATCGTGCCCCCGAAAAACTCCGATCCATTGGTTTCGTCAAGACCGGTTCGAAATGTCCTTGCCATATACATCCATTTGGATCAATCTTTTCTCAACTTGAATTGGAGGCATCGAATGATTGTTGTGGGTGTTGACGTTGGCGGGACCTTTACCGACCTGATCCTGGCCGATCTCGCAAAACAAAAACTGACGATCCACAAAACGCCCTCGACGCCGGCCAATCCGGCGATCGGCGTCGTGACCGGCCTGCGGGCGATCTGTGACAAGGCGGGCATCACGTCCGCGGAAATCGACAGCCTGTTTCACGGCACGACCGTGGGCACGAATGCGATGCTGGAACATGATGGTGCGGTCACCGGCATGATCACCAACGACGGGTTCCGCGATATCCTGCACATCGGCCGACACCAGCGGCCGCAGCACTATTCGATTATGCAGGATCTGCCCTGGCAGAACCGGCCGCTGATCCGGCGTCGGCATCGCCACACGGTGGCCGGCAGGTTGGACGCCACCGGAGCCGAACTGCTGGCGCTGGATGAGCAGGCGGTGCGCGCAGCAGCCCGAGAGATGATCGCGCAGGGCGTCGAGTCGGTGCTGGTCGGGTTCCTGTTCTCTTATGTGAACCCGGTGCATGAGCGCCGCGCTGCCGAGATCGTCCAAGAGGAGATGCCGGACGCCTTTGTCACGACGTCTTCAGGCGTGGCGCCGCAATTTCGCGAGTTCGAGCGGTTCACTACAGCGGCGATGTCGGCCTTTATCGGTCCGAAGGTCCGCCGCTATATCGACGAATTGCAGGCCGAGTTGCACGCTCAGGGGTTGAAGGGCGAGCTGCATGTCATGACCTCCAGCGGCGGAGTCGCCACCCCCGAGATGATTTCCGAGAAACCCGCCTCGACGCTGTTGTCGGGCCTGGTGGCCGGGGTCCGAGGTGGGGCCTGGATCGGCAATCACGCCGGCAGCGACCGGCTGATCACGCTGGATATCGGCGGGACCAGCGCCGATATCGGCATCATCGTCGACGGCAGGTTGGCCGATGCCGATACCCGCAGCGCTTCGATCGCTGGTTTTCCGGTGATGCTGCCGATGATCGATATTCACACCATCGGGGCCGGTGGCGGCTCGATCGCCTACCTGGATCGCGGCGGCGCCTTTCGTGTCGGGCCGGAAAGCGCCGGCGCGGATCCAGGCCCTGCCGCCTATGGCAAGGGCGGTGATCTGCCCACGGTGACCGACGCCAATCTGGTTTTGGGCCGTCTGGCACCACAGAATTTTCTTGGCGGCGACATGACGCTGGACGCCGACGCCTCGCGCCGCGTGATCGGCAAGCTGGCCGACCAGTTGGGACGCAGCCCCGAAGAGACCGCCGAGGGTGCGTTGACGGTGCTCAATTCCAACATGGCTAACGCGATCCGGTCGCGTACGGTGCAAAAAGGGATCGACCCGCGCGAGTTCACTCTGTCGGGCTTTGGCGGCGCCGGTCCGCTACATGCCGCTGAGGTTGCGGGAATGCTGGGCGTGCGCCGCGTGTTGATCCCGCCGCATCCCGGCATTACCTCGGCGATGGGACTGCTGACCGCGGATCTGGAATATCACGCGTTGCGGACCGCCTTTGCCGTCAAGGGCAGCATCGATCATGCCCGTCTGACCGCGCTGTTCGACGATATGCAGGCCGAACTGTCGGGCATCTTCGACCGAGACGGCGTTCCTGTTGAAAAGCGCCGGATGCTGCGCGAGGGCGATCTGCGTTATGTCGGGCAGGGGTATGAACTGAAGATCGACATCCCCGACGGACCGCTGGACGAGACCGTGCTGGAACAGGTCTGGCAGGCGTTCCACGACCGGCACCGCGCCGAATATGGTCATGCCTTCGAGCAGGCGCCGATCGAGATTGTCACGGTCAAGCTGCGTGGTCTCGGCGAGGTCGAAAAGTTGGGCACACCGCCCGAGGCCGAGGGCCCGGTGGCCGCGAGCTCGGTTGGACAGGGGCAATGCGTGTTCCGTGTCGACGAAACGCTGAAGAGTTTTGAGACCCCCTATTACGACCGCACCTGCCTGCCGGTTGGCGAGCCGATGCAGGGGCCGGCCATCCTGTTGCAGACGGACAGCACCACGGTGGTGCCACCGGACTGGAGCTTCGAGGTAGACCGCTTTGCCAATGTCGTGATGACCCGGAACGGGGAATAAGGAGAATGCAGATGAAAACCCGCGTTGATCCGTTTCTCGCGGCCGTGATCCACGGCGCGCTCGAGAACATTGCCATCGAGATGGGCCACAAGCTGATGCGGATGAGTTATTCGAGCATCATCCGCGAAAGCGAGGATTTCGGTGCCGCCCTGACCGATGCCACCGGGCGACAACTGTGCGAATGCACCATGTCGACGCCGCTGCAATCGGGGCCGATCCCCGGCTATATCGAAGGCATCCTGCGCGAGATCGAGGCCCGCGGCGACTGTGTACGGCCGGGTGACGTATTCATGCACAACGATGCCTATGCGGGGGCCTCGCACGGGCCGGATGTCGGTTTCGCCGTGCCGATCTTTCACCAGGACAAGCTGGCCGGCTTTGCCGTCACCACCGCACATCACCTCGATATCGGAGCGCTGACGCCGGGCAGCTGCGGCATCGTCGATGCCGTGGACGCCTATGCCGAGGGACTGCAGTTCAAGGCAGTCCGTGTCTATGACGGCGGCAAGAAGGTCGAACCGGTCTGGCAGATTCTGCGCTCGAACATCCGGATCGCGGATCTGGTCGTCGGGGATATGGAGGCCCAGGTCGCCGCCGCTCGGATCGGCGCGGAGCGGTACTCAGCGCTGCTTGATCAATATGGGCTCGAAACGGTGACCGGCGCCTATGAGGATCTGCTGGATTACTCTGAAAAACTGATGCGCGATGCCATCGCGGCGATCCCTGACGGCAGCTATAACGCCCGCACCCATATCGACGGCTATCTCGACAGCGACGACCCCGCGCTTAAGGAACTGCCAATCGAGGTGACCCTGACGGTCAAGGGAAGCGATGTGCTGGTCGATCTGACCGGCACCGCGCCGCAGACGCCGAACAAGCCGATCAACATGCCGCTGGTGGGCACGGTGGATTGCGCCGTCTGGCTGACGTTGCGCTCGATCCTGCTGGACAGTGACCAATACGGGGCAATCCCGCAGAACAGCGGGCTGACGCGGCCGATCACCATCCACGCCCCCGAGGGATGCCTGGCCAATCCCATCTTTCCGGCCCCGGTCATCGCCCGGTTCTGCCCCGGCAATGCGGTGGCCGATACGGTGATGAAGGCGATCGCGCCCGCGGTGCCCAGACAGGTCAGCGCCGGTATCGGCAACCTGCGGGTGATGGCCTTTTCCGGCCAGACCAAGGCCGGCCCCTGGGTGCATATGGAGATCATGGAGGGCGCCTATGGCGGCCGCCACGGCAAGGACGGCATGGATGCGGTCGACACGCTTTATGCCAACACCCGCAACAATCCGGTCGAGGATATCGAAAGCCACCTGCCGCTGCGCGTACTGAACTATGAGCTGCGCGAAAACGTGGCGGGGGCGGGACAGTGGCGCGGCGGGATCGGCTCGATCCGCTCCTTCGAACTACTCGAGGATGGCGCGGTCTCGGTCGAGGGCGACGGCCAGCGGTTCCGTCCTTGGGGCTTTTCCGGCGGCAAGGACGGCTCGCCCGCCAATGTCGATCTGGTTCACGCGAACGGTCAGAGCGAGGCGCTCCCCTCGAAGATACCCTATCGCCCGCTGGTCAGGGGCGACCGGTTGGTCGCCTATGGCCCCTGCGGTGGCGGTTACGGCGATCCCTTCGCCCGTGCCCCTGAAGATGTGCTTGACGATGTGATGGACGGGCTTCTGCAGGTCGATACGGCCCGCGAGGAGTACGGCGTGGCGATTCTGGACGGATGCCGTCTGGACCGGGACGCAACCGAAAAGCTGCGCGCAGGCCGGTGATCCCGGCCTGCACGGCATCCAACAACAATCAATCCAACAAGGGAGACTGCGAAATGACAAGGACGCTCAAGACAATGGGGCTGATTTCCGCCCTGATGATGGGCACGGCCCTGCCGGCCCTGGCCCAGGATGACCCGGTGGCCGCAGCCAAGGCCAATATCGAGGCCTATTCGGGCATTCCCGAATTCACCCCGCCGGGCGAACCTTTCGATGCGCGCGCCTGCATGGAGGGCAAGTCTATCCTGACGGTACCCGCCTCCAGTGCGATCCCCTTCATTAAGACCATTGCCGACGCCAAGGACGCCTTGGCCGACGAACTGGGTTTCGAACATGCCCAGTGGGAGAACCAGGGCAATCCGACCCAGTGGATCCAGGGTATGGACTACGCCGCCACCAACGGTTTCGATGTGGTGTCGCTTCTGGCCGGAGCCGATCCGCGCTTTTTCGAACCGCAGGTGAAAACGGCGCAGGCGGCGGGGGTCAAGGTGGTCACCTCGCACCTGACCGGGCTTGAAATCCCGGCGCCGGCCGGCGTCGATGCAAATACCGCCATCGACTACAAACAGGCGGGCAAACTTATGGCCGACTGGACCATTGCCCAGACCGGGGCCAAGGTGAACGCACTGATCATCGTCTCGAACGAGGCGTTATCGACCGACAGCCTGACCGACGGTCTGACCGAGGCCTTCGCCAAATGCCCCGACTGTACCTATGAGATCGTCAACGTGCCGATCGTCGACTGGGCCACCCGCATTCAGCCCACCGTTCAGGGCAAGTTGCAGGCGAATCCGAACATCAACTATGTGATCCCGATCTATGACAGCATGTCCAGCTTCGTGACCCCTGCTATCGCCATCTCGGGCAAGCGCGACAAGGTCAAGGTAGCCACCTTCAACGGCACGCCCTTCGTGCTGGACCTGATCCGCGACGGCGCGGTCGAAATGGACATCGGTGAGAACCTGGATTGGATCGCTCATGCGATGCTGGATGCCGAGATGCGGCTGATCTGCGGGCTCGAACCGGTGACCGACAGCAAGGTGCCGCTGCGGGTGTTCACCGCCGGAAACATCTCAGAGGTTGGCAACCCGGCCGAAGCCTCCAAGGGCTATGGCGATGCCTATGTCGCGGGGTACCGCGATCTGTGGAAGGTGACGGAGTGAGCCAAACAGGCACTCCACGTTTGGCCCTGAGGGGGCTGACCAAGACCTTTGGCGGGGTCCGCGCGCTTGATTGCGCGGACCTGACCATTGCCCCGGGCGAAGTGCATGGCCTGCTGGGCACCAACGGGTCGGGGAAATCGACCCTTATCAAGGTGCTTTCGGGGTTTCATGCGCCCGATGCCGGGACGCTGGAAATCGACGGCCGGGCTGTCGCGCTGCCGATGCCGCTGGGCCAAAGCGAGGCGCACGGCCTTGCCTTCGTACATCAGAACCTCGGTCTTCTGCCCGAGGCGACGGTGTTGGAGAACCTGATCGCAGGCGATCACGAGCGCCTGAACCCCTGGTGGATCAACTGGGGGGCCGAGGCCAACCGTGCCCGCGAACTTTTCGCCGAACACCATCTGGAGCTTTCTCCACACCACGTCGTCGCGGATCTTTCGCCGGTCCAGCGGGCCCAGCTTGCCATCGTGCGCGCCGCTGACCGGGTGCTGGAACATCGGAGCCATGGCGTTCCAGGCATACTGGTGCTGGACGAACCGACGCCGTTCCTGCCGCAGGAGGACGTGCGCGAGCTGTTCGCCCTGATCCGGCGGCTGACCGCACGCGGTGTCTCGATCATTTTCGTGAGCCACGATATCGACGAGGTGCGCGAGGTCACCGACCGCTCGACCGTGCTGCGTGACGGCAAGGTGATCGGAACCTTCGAGACCGCCAAGACCAGCCGGGCCGACCTGGTCGAGGCCATCGTCGGCCGCGCCGTCTCGGCGGATCGCCGGGTTTCGACCCTGACCCCGGCCGCGCCGGTCGCTGAGGTGCGCGGGCTGACCGGCGCGATCCTGAAAGATGTCGCGCTGTCGGTGCAACCGGGCGAGATCCTGGGGCTGACAGGTTTGATCGGCGCAGGACACGACGAGGTGCCGATGCTGATCGCCGGTGCGCGACCTGCCAGCGCCGGGGAGCTGATCCTGAATGGCCGCACATACGATCTGGCGTGGATGAACCCGGCGGAAAGCATAGCGGCGGGTATCGCGCTGATCCCGGCAGACCGCCAGACCGCCGGTATCGCGCCGGAGCTGAGCCTGACCGAGAACGCCACCCTGCCACGGCTGCGCGGTAGCCTGGCGCTCAATCATCGCCACAATCGTCAAGTCACCGCCGATCTGATGGCCCGGTTCCGCGTCAAGGCTACCGCGCCCGATCAGCCGGCGGCGGAACTGTCAGGGGGAAACCAGCAGAAACTGGTGCTTGGAAAATGGCTTCAGCTCGACCCGCGACTGGTCCTGCTGGACGAGCCGACACAGGGGATCGACGTGGGCGCGCGCCAGGAGATCTATGACCACCTCTTGGCGCTCTGCGCCGGCGGCGGCGCGGTGATCTGCGCCACGTCCGAATTCGAACAACTGGAAATCATCGCGCACCGGGTCCTCGTCTTTGACAGGGGCCGGATCAAGGCGGAACTCAAAGGGGCGGGCGTGACCAAAGCGGCAATTGCCAAGGCCTGCTATGAAATGGCGGAAGAACATGCATAAGAGCGATCTCAGCTATCAACTGGAACGGTTCGGCCTGATCATCGTCTGGCTGGCCTTCATCGCACTGTTCGGCGCGTTGCGGCCCGATACCTTTCTGACCTGGTCGAATTTCTCGACCATCTTCGGCTCCGAGGCGGTGCTCGTAATCGTGACGCTGGGGCTGATGATCCCGTTGACCGCCGGCGATTTCGACCTGTCGATCGCGCAGATCCTCACCCTTGTGTCGATGACCGTGGCCATTCTGGACGCGCGGATGGATCTGCCGTTGGCGCTGGTGTTGCCGATTGGCCTCGCCCTTGGCGCCCTGATCGGTCTGATCAACGGTGCGATCACGCTCTATTTCCGGGTACACTCGCTGATCGTGACGCTGGGCGTCGGCACGTTCCTGCATGGGATCACCCTGTGGATCGGAAATTCTCAGACCATTTCCGGCGTCCATCCGATGCTGATGGAATGGGTGATCATCCAGCGGGTGTTCGGGGTGCCGATCGCGTTCTACTACGCTATCGGGCTGGCGGTCGCGATCTGGTATATGCTGAGCTACACCGCCTTCGGCCAGCAACTCTTGTTCACCGGCCGCGGTCGCGAGGTGGGGCGGCTGACCGGGGTGGCTGTGGATCGGGTCCGGCTGACGGCCTTTGTGCTGTCGGGGATGCTGGGGGCTTTTGCCGGCATTTTGTACACCGGAACAACCGGATCTGCGAACCCCAGTTCGGGCACCTTCCTGCTGCTCCCGGCCTTTGCCGCCGCCTTTCTGGGATCAACCTGCATCCGCCCTGGCCGGTTCAATCCCTGGGGATCGGTCATCGCGGTCTATTTCCTGGTGACGGGTATCAACGGGCTTTCGATACTCGGGTTCCGCACCTTCGTGCAGGACTTGTTCTATGGTGGGGCGCTGGTGCTGGCGGTGATGATCTCGCAACTGGTGTCGGGAAGAAAGGACCGGGGTCTGTGAGCGGCGCAGCCCGCCGCAGCCGCACCAACGCGCCGCATGTCAACGCGGATCGCCTTTGGTCGCGCCATATGGATCTGGCCCGGATCGGTACCATCGAGACAACCGGCAACTGCCGTCTGGCCCTGTCGGACGAAGATGCCGCCGCCCGTGAACTGTTCGCAGGATGGTGCCGAGATGCGGGGTTGACCCTGCGCTCGGACCGAGCCGGAAACATGTTCGCCCTGCGCCCCGGGCGAGACCCGGGCCGTGCGGTTGTCGCAGCGGGCAGCCATCTGGACACCCAGCCGCATGGTGGCCGGTTCGATGGCATTTCCGGTGTTCTGGCCGCGCTCGAGGCGGTCGAGGCGCTAAACGATGCCGGGATCGAGACTGAGGCGCCGCTGGCGGTGATCAACTGGACCAACGAGGAAGGGGTCCGCTTTGCCCCCGGTCTTCTCGGCTCAGCATGGTTCGCCGGGCGGATCGCTGACGAGACGCTGGACAATATCGTGTCGGCGGATGGCGCGCGCTTTGCCGACGAAGCCACCCGTACCGGCTGGCGCGGCGACATGGTACCGGCGGACCTGACGCTCGACTCCTTCTTCGAACTGCATATCGAACAAGGCCCAATTCTCGAGGATGCCGGGGCGCAGGTCGGGGTAGTCACCTCGGTGCAGGGTCTGCGCTGGCTGGATGTGGCGATCACCGGGCGCGATGCCCATGCCGGCACCACGCCGCTGGGCGCGCGCAAGGATGCGTTGCTGGCCGCGGGGGCGATGCTGGTGGCCCTTCACCGGGCCGGGCTTGCGGCCGGGTCCGATGCCCGGGTCAGCGTCGGGCGCTTGGCTGCCGCGACGGACGGCCCCAGCACGATCGTGGGACATGCCGATCTGGTTATCGACATCCGCCATCCCGACGAGGAGGTGCTTGTCCGGCTGACCGGGATTTGCGCTGAAGTCTGCCGGGCCACCGCCGCCGAATATGACTGCGCGGCTGAGGTGTCCGAGCGTTTAGCCATACCGCCGCGGCTGTTCGACGGCGATTGCGTCGCCTTGGTCGAGGCCGCGGCGAGCGCGCTGGACCTGAATTATCTAAGGTTGCCCAGCGGCGCATTGCACGACGCCGCCAATATCGCCGCGCTGACGCCGACGGCGATGGTCTTCGTTCCGTGCCGGGACGGGATCAGCCACAATGTTCAGGAATACACGGCGCCCGAGGATCTGGCCGCAGGGGCCGACGTGCTGCTGCATGCTATGCTGGAACGGGCCGGGTGCCGGTCGGACGGACAGGGCTGACTGGCTAAGTGTCCGATCCCGGACGATCACATAAATCCTCGCCGGACTGGGTTGTTCATGGCAAGAACGGTCTTGGGCGAGGTCCGGGACGGGGACAAGACATGCTGATTTCTCGTTACAAGCAGGCCACGGCGACGCTGAAGATCCAGGCTACGATCCAGGCGCACTACGAGCCGGCGTAGGTGGTGGCGGAGTGTTGCAGTATCAAAGCCACGCTTACCCAGCAAAATCCGACCCCGGATGTTAGGGTGCTGGCCTAAGAAGAAGCCGGGATTACCTATGCCGTGTGTTATTGGCTGTCGCGCTTTGATCGCGATACCGATTGCCGGGACGAGATCTATAGCCTGATCGACAAAGCGCTGTGGTGCGTGGGATCTGTCGTTCAGCATCGCAAGATCAAATTGGTTACGGATGATCCGTTCCTGCCCTCTAATCGGGTGTTGAAAATTGCGGCTGAGCCGACTTGGTTTCCGCTGTCTCGGATGGGCCAGAACTCATAGGCGATCTGCTCCGCGTCATGAGGCAAGTGGCCGAGGAAAGTATGACCATGGTCGTGGTCACGCACGAGGTGGGCTTTGCGCGAGAGCTGGCCGGCAGGGTGCTTTTCCTCGAAGGCGGCGCAATCGTCGAGGAAGGGACAGCGCAAGCTGTCCTTCGCGATCCGTAAGAGCCTCACATACGGAATTTTCTTCATCGGGTGCTTCATCCTCTCGATTGAGACGCGGAAGTGGACCAGTCGCGGGATTGTACTGCTTTATTGGACGAACTTAGCCGCGCCACCGAGGACATCGTTTTGCCCCCATGATCGTGGGGAGAGTTGGTTGGGGGGCAAGGGAGACCGTCGATCACAGCCTTGCGCGGGGAGCGCGCCCGCTTCATCGTTCCGATGGCCACCAACAGCCTCTCCCGGCTATCCTGACTGCTGCCCAAAAGAAGCCGAGGTTGCCGGGCCGGGCATCCGCTGCGCATGCTGATCGCGTCGATGGAAATGCGTTCAAGTAGGGAACAGTCCCGACGGGGGGGACCATTCCGAGTCGGCTGCCTTTTGAATAACAGGTCATTGCAGCCTTCGGAAACCTCGCCATATCTCCTTGGTTAGTGCGAGATAAGGTTCCGGAGACGACAATGGGCTATCTGAAAACAGCGGTTCTGATGGCGGCGATGACCGCGCTTTTCATGGGCGTGGGCTACTTGATCGGCGGGTCCGGCGGCGCGGTGATCGCCTTGGTGGGTGCGGCGGGGATGAACGGATTCACCTGGTGGAACTCGGACCGTATGGTCCTGCGCATGAACAATGCCCAGCCGGTGGCGCCCGGGGACCGGATGGGCCTGCATGACCTGGTGGCACAGCTCGCCCGAAACGCGGGCCTGCCCGAGCCCACAGTCTATCTGATCGACACCCCACAGCCCAATGCCTTTGCCACCGGGCGCAACCCCGCCAATGCCGCGGTGGCGGTGACCTCGGGCCTGATGCGCAGCCTCACGCGCGAGGAACTGGCCGGCGTGGTCGCGCATGAACTGGCCCACATCCGCAACCATGACACTGCGAT
>NZ_BAABWV010000026.1:0-46392 GCF_040365005.1 Aquicoccus sp. SU-CL01552
GCTTTTCCCGGGCTGGTCATCGGTTGAGTTCGACTTCAACCTCTTCGGTTAGGGGACAACGCCTTTCATGATGCCGGAAAAAATCCGCGGCGGCCGGTTTGGTCGCCGCAGGTTGACAGCGGTCGCTTTCAGAAGGCGCGCACCAGACACACCACCCCTGACAGGATAACCAGGGACAGGGCAATTCGCTGGCCGAATTGAGCATTGATATGCTTGTGCAGTTGCTCGCCAAGATGCCCCCCGAGCAGAACCGGCGGCAGCAGGAGGGCGGACAACCAGAAAAGATCCGCACTGACCTGCCCTTTGGGGATCGCGACGGCAAGCGAGACACAGGCCAACGCCGAAAAGGTGATGATCAGCATGGCGCGGCGGGTTGCGGCGGTCAGGTCGGCCTGACCGAGGAAGTAGATCGCCACGGGCGGCCCGGGCATGCCGACGCTGCTGCTCAGGGCACCGGCGACCATGCCGCAGGCGACATTTGCCGGGCGGCTGGCCCTGAAGCTGAGCATGTTCGGCGCAAACCCCAGGATCCCCGCAGCCGCTATGACAACAAGGCCCAGCACGAACAGGACCAGATCAGGATCGGCACGCATCAGCATCCATGCCCCCAGCGGGGCGGTGACCACCCCGCCAAGTGCCAGTTGCCCAAGCATTGGCCACTCGATCCTCTCACGGAATTCAACCACCGCAGGCACGCCAAGCGCGACCTGAAGCAGCAGAATGATGATCACCAGCTGTTGCGGCGACAGGACCAGCGACAGGAGCGGCGCGCCGAGCAAAGCGAAGCCGAACCCTGTCAACCGTCTCGCAGCCGCCGCAACCAGCACGGCCAGCGCGGCGAAGGCAAGTTCGGGTGCAGGCAAGAGCATTGAACTCACTCGGCCGCTTCGAATTGCTGAACGGGTTGGATGTCCTCGTTGCGCTCGGTCCTTGGTCGGCCCGTGATGTGCAAAGGTGCCTGACGATCCTGGTTGAGCTCGACGCGAAACACGTCGTGGCGGTTGTAGTAGCCCGCCATGTCGTGATGTTGTTTCAACTCGGTCAGCGCGGCGATGTCGACATCGGCCATTACGAGGCCCTCGGAGCTGCCCAGTACGCCGCCGGGGGTCGAGCCATCGGGGGCCACGATCATCGACGACGCGCCAGAGCATTTTCGGATCAGTGCCTCGGCATCCGCGTCACCGTCACAAATCGCCGCGATCCCCGCGTCGTCCAGCAGCGCAGAGGACACGACCGTGAATGTCTTGGCCTCAAAGCTATGGGCGGCGGCGCGAATGCGGATCGCTTCGGCAAGATCATAGGGCGCGCCATTGCCCGGATCGCGAAACGGCCAGACCGAGGGGTAGCAGGCGCAGTGGACCTGCTCGCCCTGCGCCATCAACGCATAGCGGGCCAGCGGATTTCCGTTTTCACCGCAGATCAGCCCGCCGACACGGCCAAAGGGCAGTTCCTCGACATGCAGGCCATTGCCGTCGCCCCGGCTCCAGACCAGCTTTTCGTAGAAGGTCGGCACCAGCTTGCGGTGGTGGATACGGATCGCACCGTCGGAACCAATGAGGACCGCGCTGTTCCACAGACAGCCTTCGGAATAGCTGGCGCGTTCGGAGAAGCCCATCCAGACGGCAATGCCCGCGTTGCGCGCCGCATCCTGAAGCCGGGCGATCTCCGGGCCGTCGATACGCAGCGAGGCGGCGGCGAAGCGGGCGAATTTCGCATGGGCATCAATGGGCCGCAGGAAGGCGTGCCAGATCGGGAACCCGGGCAGGAAGCTTTCGGGGAAAGCGACCAGTTCGGCCCCATCCTTTGCCGCCAGATTGATGTAACGGATAGCTTTCTGTACGCCGGCTTCGATATCGAAAAAGGTCGAAGCGACGTGCGCCGCTGCGAGACGGGTGGTCATGGGTTTAGCCCCTTGTTCAAGTTATGATTATGGAAGTTTCAGACAGTGTAGGTCAGGCCACGACGGCGCAAACCGCGTAGACCCCAACCGAAAAGAACCACGACGGGAAGCATCCCGATGACGGTCCAGCCCGTGGCGGCATAGGCCACAAGCGCCCCGGGGCCGGCCAGCAGGAAGAGCCGCCGCACCGCCGCATCCAGCGGGCGGGAGAGCGCGCCGTAAAGCGCCCCGGCGCCCAGCACCGTCGCGGCGAGGTAACACAGGATCGCCACCCAGCCCTGCGCAGTCAGCGTGGCAGGGTCAAGCAGGCTGGGGAACGCCACGAACAGGAAGGGCAGCAGGAGTGCCATGGCGCCGATCCGCGCGGCCTCGAACGCTGTGGACAGGAAACCAGCCCCGGCGATGCGGGCACCGACCAGAACGCCGACGGCCACAGGCGGAGTCAGGGCCGAGAAGATGGCGAAGTAGAAGCCGAACATGTTGGCCGCCAGCGGCGAGATGCCGGCGTCGATCAGGCTCGGAACCACGATGATCGCAATCAGCGCATAGGCGGCGGGCGTGGGCAGGCCCATTCCGACAAGCATGCAGACAACCATTCCGATCAGGAGGGTTACAACCATGTTGCCAGCGCCCAGGTCCGCGATCAATGCACCGGCGCTCACGCCAAGACCGGTGCTTGTCAGCGTCTGCACGACCAGACCGATCGCGGCCAGGATGATGGTCAGTTGCGACGCCGTATCAAACCCGGCGCGCAACCCGTCGCGGATGTTGGTCAGCACAGGGCGCAGCATGGCGGGGCGGACAAAGGCCAACCCGGCCGCCACGACCGATCCCCAGAACCCGGCCATGGCAGGCGAATAGCGCAGGACGAGCAACGTGATCAGCACGGCAAAGGATGCGACAAAGGCGGGCACGACCCAGAGAATGCGCGTCACGTCAATTTCCTGGCGCAGTTGTTGCAGGCCCTTGTGGCCGCCGATCATCGCATAGATGCTGACGATGATGGCGAACATGTAGAGCAGGCCGGGGATCAGCCCCGCCATGACGATATCGAGATAGGAAACCCCGAGGATCACCGCCATCATGAAGGCCCCAAGCCCCATGATGGGCGGCAAGAGCTGGCTCCCGGTCGAAGCCATGATCTCGATCGCGGCAGCCTCTTCGCCGGAAAACCGGCTTTTCTTCATCGCCGGGATGGTCATCACGCCCGACAGGGCAATGTTGCTGACGGCCTGACCGGTGACCATGCCGATAAAGGTGCTGGCCAGCACGGCGCTGTAGGCCATGCCGCCGCGCAGACGGTTGCCGATCAGCGCGCCGATTTCGCCAAAGATCTCGATAACGCCGATGGCATGCAGCACCCCGCCATAGATCAGCAGCATGAAGATCATGTCGGCCGAGAGCGGCGCATAGGACAGGACGCCGCGCGGCCCGCCAATACCGGACAGGAAGCTGACCGAGACGTTGAAGGGCTGCATCCGCGCCTGCATCACCTCGGGAAACATGCGACCGAACAGCATGTAGACGGTCATCGCCAGACAGATCAGCGCAATCGCCGCGCCCCAGACCCGCCATGCCGCCAACAGCACCGAAAAGATCATCACCAGCCCCATGTTCAGCGCGGCTTTCGACACGAAAGGCTGCGTGATTTCAAGGGTTTCGGCATTAATGAAGAAGTAGCTTCCCGCCGACACGCCGCCCAGCATCACCACCGTCCCGACGACCCTGTCGGTCAGGGTGCCGAGAGCTGTGTCGCGTTCCGGTGCCCGGGCGATGAGGCGCAGGGCGGTGTAACCAAGGATGGCGGTGGTGAAGAGCGTATAATGCTGCATCGCGCCGAAGGAATTGCTCCAGACGGACAGCGCGACATAGCAGAGCAACATCGCCCCGAAGAGAAATGACAAGCGTTGCAGGAACGTATTTTCAGGAACTGTCATGACAGGCCTCTCCGTGGCGATGGACGCGTGAAATCAGTCGGTGACCAGACCGAATTCGCGATAGGCGCGCATGGCGCCGGGGTGGATCAGGTCGGGGTTGGTACGTGCGACCTCGGAGATGGTCTCCGGCTCCCAGATCTTGGCGATGGCGCTGTACTCGCCGATGGTCGGACCGGATTCGATCCAGAGCTTGGTGAACTCATAGGCCAGTTCTTCGGGGAAATCCTTGTGAGCCGAGATCAGCGCGACGTTGCCAAAGCTGGTCAGTTCTTCGGTCTGACCGGAGAAGGTGCCGGGCTCGACCGTCTGGATCTTGAACGGTGCGCCCGTCTCGTCAATGTAGGCTTGGATCAGCTCGGGATCGATGTCGACGTAGTGATAATCGCGCCCGGAGCTTTGGAGCGTTTTGAACGGACCGGCCTCCAGCGTATAGCTGAAATCAAAGTTGGAATGCGCGGCCAGCGTGCCGATGTCAGCCCGCCCGTCGAGCAGGGCGTCGATGTTCTGGCTCGGACCCAGCGCATCAAAGGACTTCAGCTTTTCCGTGGTGCCCCATGAATCGAGCATCATTTTCTGGTGCATGCCCCATTCATTCATGGTCAGCAGGCCGACGGCGACACGCTTGCCCTCGAAATCGTCGACGCTCTGAATGTCTTCATCGAAGGTGACGAAAACATTGGTTGTATTGCTCAGCGCACCGATGATGCGGAAATCGCGCACCGCCTCGATCGGGGCCGCAAAGAAGGGCGCGATGCCCTCGGCGGCGGCCCACTCCACCACCATGCCCGAACCGATCAGGGTGTTTTCCCAAAGGTCGGGTTGCGACGCTAGATAGCGCACGTTGTAGGTGAAGCCGGGAGTTTCCACCGCCTGAGGCAGGACCTTGTCGGTAAAGTCGGCGGCATAATTCTGCATCGTCGCAAAGGCCAGATAGGGTCCGGCTCCGGTCGGGGCCAGCAGGATATCCACCTCGGTGGGATCTGCGATTGCTACGCTGCCAAGACCGACCAGGAGAGCTGTCAAAGCGGAGGCTGAGTGAAGGTGCAAGTGGCGCATGAGGGGCGATCCTTTTGAAGTGAGATGCAGGAACAGCATAAGGACCGGCGCCATAGTCAAAAAGAATATATTAACTGTGAAGCATATAGGTTAAATCTATTTTGTATAAGCCGCTGGATTGTCGCGTATTTTCTCCACGCTCACTGAATCGGGCAAGCCACCTGTTGGTAGAATTGGGCTTCTCGGGGGGGCGGACGACCTGACTGAACGGGAGCCGGGACCGCGCGTTTCAGCGGCGGAGCACAGCTGGCGCTGCAACGCGACCCGCAACGCCGGGTCAGCGCAGTGGGACGTTCGCGGCGGCTCCGGGCAGTGGTGTGTCACGTGACATCTCGACCCTGTCGTAGCGCAGCGGCAGGGCTTGCCTGGCGCGAAGGACGCGAAGTGGTGTCACCTTCACGCCCCGTTCGGCCCCGAACAGCGCCCGCTGGTTCCCGGTCTCCAGTACCACCTCGGCAAGACCCGCAATGGTCAGCATGTCGCCAGTGACAAAATCCGAAAGCAAAAGGGTCACCCTTGGGTCGAAAAGGATGTTGCCAAGCGTGTTGAAGAACTTGTTGCCGTCGTAATCCGGAAAGATCAGCGTGCCATCATCCAGAACCTTGACGAACCCCGGTTGTCCGCCGCGATGGTTGACATCGACCCCGGCCCTTGGGTCGTCGCCCATTCGCGGCGCACGCGAGGCGATGAAGAACATGTCGGCCGTCTTGATCTGGGCGATGTCTTCCGCCGAGAAATCCTTGCCCTGGCTGCGCCGGGCCTGGACATCGATGTCGGCTGCCGTCGTGACATGGCGCAGGCCGTCGCGCAGATGGATATAGCGCGGGCAGTTGCCAAAACTCTGGTCCACCCTGACCGCCAGCCCATCGCCGCTTGCCGCGTCGATGGTCCCGTTCATCCGGTTTCGGCGGCGGGTTTCCAGTTCGATCCCGAGAACACTGATCTTGCCACCCGCGCCGAGGCAAAGATCGGGCGGTTCCGACACCATGGGGCGTGACGCGATGTTCAGAACCTTCGCATCAGGCGAAGTCAGAAACCCCGGCCTCCCGGTGCGCAGAAATGGCCAGGGCTGACCGGTGTTATCCAGAGCGCTCAGCACTACGAACCGCAGGCCCGCAAAGAAATCGCGGTGCTGGTCCGGCATGGCGTCGCGCAACACGGCGGCACCGCGCGTGCGCAACTTCTCCTCGACTCCGAATGCCGCCTGCATCCGGCGCTCCCCCTCGTGCCAGACATTACGCATGGCTTCAGGATCGTGGGATATCGACAAAACCATCCAGACCCTGCACGCGCCCCAGCCAGGCGGCAATATGCGGATAAGGGGTCAGGTCGAGATCGCCTTCACCGGCCACGGCAACATAGGAATAGCAGGCGATATCGGCCAATGTGGCACGCGACCCGACCAGCCAATCGCGATCTTGCAGGTGCGCCTCCATCAGGTCGAACAGCTTGTGGCTTTGCGCGACGGCGGCCACATGATCCCCCGGCATGTTGAACAGCTTGATCAGGCGCGCCATGTTCGGGCCGTGGAACATCACCCCGACGGCAATGGCGAACCATTCGTCCACCTGCGCGCGCTCCCACGCATCTGTGGGCATCCAACCCTGACCTGGCGCATGCACCCGTTCCAGGTGCTGAAGGATCGCAATGGAATCGCGCAGAGTGACATCGCCGTCCACCATGGCCGGCACCTGCCCCAGCGGGTTGATGGCAAGATAGGCAGCCCCCTGTCGTTGACCCTCCATATCCATCACGGGCACAAGGTCCAGATCCACCCCCATAAGGCTCGCGCCAAGGCGGACGCGGTGGCAGTGGCCGGATTTCGGTACGTCATAAAGCTGAAGCGGCATCGGAAGTTCTCTTTCGGTCCTGGCAATGGATGCCCTCGGCACCCGGTCGCCACAGCCTAGAGGGCCGCAATACTGGTGGACCATTCCGAAAATTTCGGGCACGTCTGTGCAAAATTCAACAGAGTTGCCGATGCCAACACCGGATCACAATTGGGAAGACCTGCGCCTGATCCTCGCCATCACCCAAGGGCGGGGCCTGTCGGGGGCGTCTCGCATCCTGCGGCTGCATCATGCCACAGTGCTGCGCCGATTGAACCTGTTCGAGGCCCGGATGGGCGTCGTGCTGTTTCACCGCGGCGCGCGCGGCTATGAGCCGACGGAAGCCGGCGAAGAGCTGGCCCACATGGCGCTGTCGATCAATCAAAGCGTGGAAGAGGCCTATCGTCGCCTGGCAGGTCAGGACCTGCGCTTGTCGGGAACCATCCGGTTGGCCACATCGGACTTCATTGCGCAAAGCCTGTTGGGTCCGGTGCTGCGCGAGTTCCGGGATCGCCAGCCCAGTATCGAGATCGAAGTGTCGATTTCCCCGCAGTTCGCCTCTTTGACCAAGCGCGACGCGGATGTGGCGCTCCGCGCTGCCAACGCCCCTCCCGACAACCTTGTCGGTTGCAAGATTGCCAACCTGAAATACGGCGTCTACGGCCACGCTGCCTACCTGGAACGCCACGGCGGCGGTGGTGACCTGGAACAGATGAACTGGGTCGGGGACGATCATTCCATCGCACATGTAACGACCAACACCTGGCGCATGCAGGCGTTTCCAAGCGCGAAGATGCCCAACAGATATGACAACCTGGTCGGCAAATTCACCGCGATCCGAAATCAGATGGGAATCGGGTTCCTGCCGCATTTCCTGGCCGGCACCGCGCCCAATCTTGTCTGCCTGCGGACAAATCCAGAGCATTGGAACCTGGATCTGTGGCTACTGACCCACCCGGATCTGCAACACATGAACCGCATCAAGGCCTTCATGACATGCTCGCAAGAGGTCTTGTCGCGGCTGAACCTCTCCGAAATCGACGAGCACGCGCCGCCGCTCGCGATCTAGCGGCCGTTTCCCACCCCCAGCCCTGTCGTCATGTCCGTCGAGGTGCGACCAATGCGGGGATAAGCCTTGTGGCCATATCCGCAAACAAACTCAGCGCCGGGCGCATCCGCAATCGATTGTTGCGCAACAACACAATCTGCAAGGGCCGCATCGGTTCAGCGATCGGGCGCGTTACAACAGAACGCCCACTATAGGTCAGCTGGGTAGACGGGCGAATGTTGAGCAACGACACACCAAGCCCGCTCGCAACGAAGGAGCGTACCGCCTCCAGGGAATGACAGCGAAAATCAATACGTGGCACGATCTTCTGGTCGGAGAACAACCTGTGGAAATAGTCACGCGTGTGCGGCAGATCCATCAGGATGAAGGGCCGTGTTGCGACATCGTGCAAGGAGACCGTGTCTTCCTGGGCCAGCGGATCTTCAGACGGAAAGACCGCGAGCGGCGGCAGCGTCGCCAGAACAGAAGAGCTGAACCCGCTTTGCAAGGCCAGATCGAAGGTGATCGCCAACTCGATCTTGCCCGCGGCCAGGCCGCTCAGGATATCGTGCTGATCCAGGTCGAGAATATGGACCTGGATATTGGGGTGTTTTTCGTGGAATGCGCCGACCAACTCGGCGATGATGGTCGGCGTCAGGTTGACGAATGAAGCCACCGTGATTTCGCCGCCAAGGGTGTGCGAGATCGCATCCACGTCATGGCGGAACTGATCGGACTGCGACAACAGCAGCCGGGCGCGTTCGAGAAACCCAAGCCCCTCGGCGGTCAGCTCGATTCCCTTGGTCGGCACGCGCAGGAATAGCTGCACGTTGTACAGGTCTTCCAGTTGCTGAATCGCCGCCGACACGCTTGGCTGCGAGATATTCAACCGCCGCGCAGCTTCCGAAATCGTGCCGGTTTCCGCGCACATCACGAAGTAGCGCAAAGCGCGTAGATTAACGTCCATCCGGGCCTCGGCGATTTCCAGTATAGGACAACCCTATACTCTCAAGAGCATTTATATGTTTTTCCTGACTGCGCGAAAGGCCTTATGTTGGTCCGCGATATGAATTCCCACGGCCCCCCGGACGGAGACTCTCGTGCCCCAGACCACCATGCCTCGCACTTTTCCGATGAAAAAGCCGGACGGGCACAAAGCCGTCATTCAACGATATTCCTCACGGGTCGACGCCAGCGTTGATTCCATCCGGATGACGATCCTGGGATACCAGGAAGCGCCCGGTGCAACCACTGGCCCGGAAGGGTTCCTGGCCCATCTGGACGACCTGTTTTCGCATGCGGGGCACCCCTTGCACCACGACATCGCAAGCTTTGTCGACGACCAGGGTTTCACCAACACGATTGCGGTCTGTTACTGGCAGGACGAAGCCGGATATGCGGCTTGGCGCCAGGGTTTCGACCAATGGTGGCACGATCAGGACCCCACCACCTTGCCGGTGGGGTTGTGGATCGAAACCTTCTCCGTCGCGCCGGCCTATCGCGAAACCAATGCGTTCCAGGAATACATTCGCGGGCTGTCTGCCTGCCCGATGTCGAAGATCGAGCCGATGTCGGAAAGCGGCTACTGGGGCGCGGCACGAGATCGTTTCGAGGCCTCCGCCTTTGATGATTTTCGACCGGATGTCGCACAGGATCTGCGTTTCGACTCCGAGCGCGAGACCCTCGGCAAACGTATCGTCGTGTCGGACATCCCCAACCGCCTGTGCGTGATCCGCTCCGGCGTGACCTGGGCCAATTGCGGCGACGAGCAACTGTCGAGCTACGAGAAAAACCTAAAGCCCAAGCTGGACGCGGGCATGGCATACTTGCGGGCAAACCCCAAAGAAACCGGCTGTTGCAGCCTGCGGCAGGTAACCTGCCTGGACAGCGATGGCTCGGACCAGAAAGAGGCCTATTCCCTCGGGATTTTCCTAACCTATGGCCATCTGGAAAAATGGGCGCACGACCATCCGACGCATCTGGCGATCTATACCCGCGCCCTGGCGGAGCGCAAGAAATACCAAGAAAACCTCGAACTGCTGACCTATCACGAGATCTACGTGCTCGATGACGATGTCAGCTGCGAATATCTGAACTGCCACCCGCGCACCGGGCTATTGCCCTGTTTCACCAACGAAGTGAAATCCCGTTCGGAAAACAGCCCCCTCCCCTAGGGGGAAACGCCCCTCCAACCCCTCGCAATCACAAAATCCCGAAGCAACCTGCCTGCCCCGATGGGGCAATCCCTGAACCATGCCTGGAGATCGACAATGACCAAACTTGTCACGACACGACGCAATTTTCTGAAGCAATCGGCAACGGCGCTGGGTGCCGTCACCCTGGCCTCCCCCGCTTTGATCACCCCGCTTTCGGCGGGGGCCAAGCACACGCTCACGTTCGGCCACACCTTTGGCGCGGCAAGCGACAAATACATGATCACCGGCCTGACGCAGTTCAAGGAAGCCGCCGAGAAATACTCGGAGGGCGAACTGCTGGTGGATATCCACGAAGCCGGCAGCCTCGGCGGGCAGAACGTTTTGCCGCAGAAAGTGCTCACCGGGGCCATCCAGGGCTGCCAGCTGTCGACCGGCAACTTCGTGAACTACTCCGAAGTCTACAACGTGCTGGATTTTCCCTATCTCTTCTCCTCAAACGAAGCCTTCGAAAGTACCATCGAACAGGACGGATTCAGCAACTCCGACTTCCTGGAGAAACCTGCGACCAACGGATTTCAGGTCGTGCCGGGGATGTGGGCCAATGCCGGCTTCCGCGTGCTGGGGATCAGCAAGAAGGTCGACCGCGTGGTCACCACCCCCGAAGACCTTGCCGGTTTGAAAGTGCGCACCAACGGCACGCGGGTCGAGGACGTGATGTTCAAACTGACCTCGGCAAGCCCGGTGTCCATCGCCTGGGGCGAGGCCTATCAGGCGATGCAGCAGGGCGCGGCCGATGCCCTGAGCGTCGGACTGGGGCCGCTGACCGCCACCAAGATCCACGAAACCCTGTCCAGCGCCACGCTCTATGAGCTGAACTTCAACTGCCACATCACCACCCTCAGCAAGCGTTGGTTCGACGGGCTGCCACCCCATGTGCAAGAGGCGATCATGCAGGCGGGCCGTGAAAGCTATGCCTTCCAGAAGGCCGAGCAGAAAAAGGCCAACGACATGATGCTGCAGCAATGGCAGGAGGCCGGCATCGAGATCACCCGCCTGACCCAAAGCCAGAAGGATGTCTGGGTCGAGGCCATCGGCCACCAGCGCAGCGATTACGACGGCCTGAAAGATGCCTTTGGTCGCGCTGCCTTCGACACGGTTGTCGGACTGCAAGGATAGCCTCCAGCGGGCGTGCGACCTCTGTCGCGCGCCCGATCAGATCCTTCCCCATGAACCTCAGGTGCCCCATGCATTCCCACCCATCGATCCGACGCGTGGTCCGTTTTCTGGACGGGCCGCTCGTGCGTTATATCGTCATCGCGGCCTACGCCTATTTCTTCCTCATCATCCTCAGCGAAGTCGCGATGCGCTATTTCTTCGCGCATTCCACCACATGGGGTGAGATGACAGCGCGCTATGCCTTCGTCTATTTTGCCTATGTCGCCATGGCCGAGGCCTTTCGCCATGACGAACACATCCGGATCGATCTGATCCCCAACCGGCTTGGCCCCAGGGCACGCAAGGCTCTGGAAACCTATATTGATCTCCTCTGCGTCGCCATTTCCGTGGCCGTGATCTGGTATTCGATCCAGTTGATGCAGATCCAGCAGATGGCCAACATCCGCATGCACGCCCTGCCGCTGAACCTGTCCTGGGCACAGGCGGCGCTGCCGCTGGGCTGGGCCCTGATGATCATTCGCATCGCGCAACGCATGACCCGCCGGTTTGCCCCGACACCCTCGGCCACCGGCATGATCCACACCGCCACAAGCCAGGGAGCCGTGTACCATGGATAATTCTCAAATCGCCTTTGTGGTCGTCACCTTGATGGTGGTGCACCTGGTGATCGGACTGCCGCTCTTCGTCGTGCTTGCCGTCGGATCGCTGTCGTTGATGGTGCTGACCGGGGCCTATTCGCTCAGCAGTCTCGGCACCACGCTCTTCGCCTCACTGGACAGTTGGGCCTTGCTGGCCATGCCTCTGTTCATCCTCGCGGGCGAGGTCATCTCGCGCGGTCGCATTGCCCGGGATCTGATCGGCCTCGGCGAAGCGCTTGTCGGCTGGCTGCGCGGCGGGCTCGGGATGGCGACGATCTTTGGCTGTTTCTTCTTCGCCGGCACCAGCGGGTCCAGCTCGGCCGATACCGCGACAATCGGCAAGATCATGGTCCCGGCGCTGAAAGGGAAGGGCTATGATCCCAGCTATGCCGCGTCCCTTGCCGCGTCGGGTGGCATTCTGGGCGTTATCGTGCCGCCCAGCCTGATCTTCATCATCTACGGCATCGCCACGGCGACCTCGGTCGGCGATCTCTTTGTCGCCGGCATCGTTCCCGGCTTCATGGTCGCATTCGGGCTGTGCATCGCCAATTACCTTGTCTGCCGTTTCGGGACATGGGGTGCGAGCGAGAAGACCGCCTTTTCCGGCAAGGCCGCGCTCGAGGCGCTCTGGCAGGCACGATACGGCTTTGGTGCTCCGGTGGTGATCCTCGGCGGAATCTACGGCGGCTTCTTCACCCCGACCGAGGCGGCGGCGGTGGCGGTGGGCTATGTCTTTCTTGTCGAACTGGTGCTGGTGCGTGAGGTCCGCTTCAGCGACCTTGGCGATATCTTTTTGACCGCGTCCCGCACCACCGGCATCCTCGCGCCGATCATCGCCTTTTCGATCCTTTTCGCGGAGGTCTTGGCCATCCTGCGGGTGCCGGGGATGATCGTCGAGGGGTTCACCTCCTTCGAGGTCGGCTTTGCCCTTTCGGTCGCGCTCATCGTGGTCATGCTGTTGGTCATCGGCTGCCTGCTGGAACCGATTGCCGCGATCCTGGTGATCATGCCGATCCTGTTCCCGATCGGTCAGCAACTTGGCTTTGACCCGGTGCATTTCGGTGTCTTCGTGGTCACCACGCTGTCGGTCGGCTTCATCACGCCGCCGGTGGGCATCAACCTTTTTGCCGCCGCCGCGGTGAGCGGAGAACCCTTCACGCGGATCGCAACCCGGGCCCTGCCGGCCTTCCTGGCCCTGATCCTGATCTGCTTCGCGATCGCCTTCATGCCGTCGATGATCCTGTGGTTCCGCTAGGGGCTCGGTGATACAAATTCGGTGCGGGGCCACCTGGTGAAACCCGCGTTGGCGCAGGAGCCTGCTACGTCAAAGACAGGCTCCTGCGATTCAAAAGCCGTTCTGTTGGCCCGCAAAATAAGATGACCCCGCTATCGCGGGGTCATCTTATGCAATTTGTTCAGGGCACCGTTTCCCTCCCTGATCCATCTCGAACGGTTGCCCAGGACCACCGAGCGCACCCAACTCGCGGAAGACACGGGCCACGGAGAGATTGGTGTCGGCCAGCCGTGGGCCGGCAGGCGGATTCGCAGCAATCTGCCGAGAGGCAGGCACAGGATTGCACGGCAACAATTTTCGAGCGCCGCCAAGATGAAGGATTTCGCGGTGAGGGCACGTCAACTTGCCCATTTCATTAGCGAAACATGTCTCGAACGCCCACGACCTCACAAGTCTGTGAACGCGATGTAAGTTCTTGAGCGATTGCTCAAGAATGCGTATGCAGTGAAAGAGAACCGGAGAAACAGGCCACCATGCGACATCCCAGACAGATTGAGAGGGTGGGCACGACGACGCCAACGTGCTTGTGCGTTGCATTTTCGGGCAAGCCTCACCTCTACCTAGACACGCTTGATCCGTGTTGAGCGCACATCTCCGCGCGAAATCAGGCACTCGATCCAAATGAAAAGGAACACGGGCTATGGCCGACTATACCCCCCCCAAAGTCTGGACATGGGATGCCGAGAACGGCGGCGATTGGTCCAAGATCAACCGTCCGATCGCAGGCGCCACGTTTGATGCGGAACTGCCTGTCGGAAAGCATCCGCTTCAGCTCTATTCGATGGGCACGCCCAATGGCCAGAAGATCACGATCATGCTGGAAGAGCTACTGGCGATTGGCACAACGGGGGCGGAATATGACGCCCACCTGATCAGAATTGGTGAAGGTGATCAGTTTTCCTCGGGTTTTGTGGCGCTCAATCCGAACTCCAAGATCCCGGCACTTCTGGATCGGGATACGGGCGCCCGAGTGTTCGAAAGCGGCTCGATCCTGCTATATCTGGCCGAGAAGTTCGGGGCGTTTCTGCCGGCCGATTTCGGGCAACGCACCGAGATCATGAACTGGGTGTTCTGGCTGCAAGGCTCTGCGCCCTACCTGGGTGGCGGGTTCGGTCATTTTTATGCCTATGCACCCGAAAAATTCGAATACCCGATCAACCGTTTCACGATGGAGGTCAAACGCCAGATGGATGTGCTGGACCGGGAACTGGCCGAGCATCGGTATCTGGGCGGCGACGACTACACCATCGCAGATATGCTGACCTGGCCCTGGTACGGCAATCTGGTTCTGGGCGAAGCCTATGACGCGGGCGAGTTCCTTGATGTGGAAAGCTACACCAACCTGCGTCGCTGGGCGCAAGAGATCCTTGCCCGCCCTGCCGTGCAACGTGGCCGCATCGTGAATCGCACCCGTGGTCCGTTGAACGAGCAACTGCACGAGCGCCACGATGCGTCGGATTTCGAAACGAAGACCCAAGACAAGATTGCAAACGCGACTGAATAAGCCCTGCTTTTCTCAAACCCACAGGAACCGAAATGCTGAAATTTTACTATCACCCGACGCCGAACCCGCTGAAAATCGCCCTATTCCTGGCGGAAACCGATCTGCCCTACGAATTGGTGCCGGTCGACACCGCCGAGGGCCAGCAGCACACGCCGGAATTTCGCGCCATCAACCCCAATGGCAAAGTGCCGGCCATCGATGATGATGGCACCATTGTCTTCGACAGCACGGCGATTCTGCTCTACCTGTCGGACAAGACGGGCAAGCTGGGCGTCACACCCGAAGAGCGTGGCGCATTGCTGTCTTGGCTGATGTTCATTGCTTCGGGCCTGGGGCCGTTTTCGGGGCAGAGCGTTCACTTTCACCACAGCGCGCCCGAAGACCTGCCCTATGCCAAGAACCGCTACATGCGCGAGACGGAGCGCCACTACCAGGTGCTGAACGACCACCTGAAAGGGCGTGAGTTCATCGTCGGCGACAGCTATTCCATTGCCGATATCTCTGCGTGGGGCTGGGCCATCCGGGGCGAGCGTGTGCTGGGCGGCGAAGGGCTGGAGCGTTTCCCCGAGGTCGCGCGCTGGTTCAAGGCGATCAACGCACGCCCCGCTGTCGAGAAAGCGCAGCAGATCGGCAAGAGCGAGACCTTCAAAACGCCCGGCGACGAACCCTCGTTTCGCGCATTGTTCCCAAGCAACTACGTAGACGCGTGACACCCTCCCGCCCCAGGATGAAACTCCTGGGGCGGGCCTTCTGGCCTAATGTTGGTGCAGTGGACCCGGCCGGCTTCGGGTGACCTTGCCAAGACGTCGCCCTCATTCACGGAAAGACATGATCATGCGCAGCACTGGCAAGACGTTGCAGGTCCACTACGCATGGACTGTCGCCGCGATTTGCGGGCTTTCGGTGCTGTGTGGTCTGGGGTTTGGGCGCTTTGCCTTCGGCATGCTGCTGCCGTCGATCTCGCAGGATCTGGGCCTGAACTACAGCCAGGGCGGGATGCTGGGGTTTGGAAATCTGACCGGATATCTGGCCTCGGTGCTTTCGGTTCCGTTTGCCTTGGCCAGGATCGGCACGCGCAGCACGGTCACCCTGGGCTTGCTCGTCATGGCCCTGTCGATGTTTGCAATGGCCACCACCCACAGTTTTTTCTGGCTGACTTGGTTTTACTTTCTCACCGGGCTTAGCAGCGGCGCGGTGGTGCTGCCCTCGATGAGTGTCATGGCCAAATGGTTCGCCCCCTCACATCGCGGTTTGTCGTCCGGCCTCGTGATGGCTGGCCCCGGTTTTGGCATCATCCTGAGCGGCTTTGCCGTGCCGCGATTGGTGCCGCTTGGCACGATGCCCGCGTGGCAGGTGGGATGGCTGATCTTTGGCGGCCTCACGGCATTGGTCGCCCTTGTCGCCTTTCTCTACATCCGTAACACGCCAGGCGAGACTGGCCTGCGCCCCTATGGCCGCGCCGCGAGCCAATCGGGCATCGTCTCGCAGCCCCTTGCCCGATCGGCCAAATTCAAGCTCTTGGTCCACCTTGGGGTCATCTTTGGAATCTACGGCGCGACCTACATGCTGTATGTGACCTTCATCGTCACCAGCATGGTCGACAGCTATGGCATGAGCAAAGCGCAGGCCGGTGTCCTGTGGTCCTGGTTCGGGTTTCTGAGCATCTTTTCCGGGCTTCTCTTTGGCGCGCTCTCGGACAAGATCGGGCGCAGGGCGGGAATGGCCGTGGCCTTTGGTGTTCTGGCGCTCTCATTCGGTCTCGTCGGATTTGGAACGTCGAGCTTTGGTCTTTACCTTTCAGTGATGTTGTTCGGCATCTCGGCATGGAGCATTCCGGTCATCATGTCCGCGTCAGCAGGCGACTATTTCGGCGCGGGCGGGGCGGCGGGCGCCTTGGCCGCCTTGATGCTGGTTTTCTCCGCAGGACAGGCTGTCGGCCCGATCATTGCCGGTGTCTTGGCCGAGATGCTGGGAGATTTCTCATTGAGCTACGCCGTTTCAGCGGCGGCTTCAGTCCTCGCGATTGGGATGGTTTGGGCTGTGCGACCCCCGAGCGTGATCGATTGACCTAACAATGACGGACTATCCCGTCTCCGGAGCCATGACGTTAACCGAAGGAGTTGCGGTCTGCGCCATTGATGCAGGCCGGACACCCGATGCGGGGAATCCCACGAATGATGCGATTGCGCCGGCCCGTACCGTCTGCCGCCTATGTATTTCCGGGTCAGACCAAGCGCGCGCGGCATCTTGCGTGGCGCCGCGCCGTGCCTCTTCGGGTATCATCCGGTGCAATCGTCCCGCCATGTCAAGCACGACGACATCGCGTCAGACTATCACGAGGCGATGCAAAGTCTGATGGCGTCGCTTTGATCAAGGTAACTGACGCGAAGCTCCAGCAGGGCATCGCCCTTGGCCAAACGGACCTCTGCGCCAGCATCGCTGACGATCGCCGTGTCGCCCGTGCTCAGGGGCACAGCATTGATCGCTGGCGATCCCGACAGAACGTGAAACGCAAGAACCCCATGACCGGGGGCGGCAATATCCTGTTGCAACGGGCCCTGTCGCGTCAGAACGTCGCCTTCGCAGAACCGGGGATCAAACATCAGGTTCAGGTCGGTCAGAGGGCCGTCCCTTAGGCGCGACTGGATTTTCCAACCGCCGTCAAAGCGCGTCGGCTGCCACAAACCGGCCTCCAGCGATCCGTTCGGGGTGTCCAGTGTCATCCCCCTGCCCGACACCACGGTCAGCACGCGCATCATGCCGGTGAAATCGGAAAACGGACCGTCGCAGGCCACATCGGCGCGGCTGAGCGTCCAGGCCGGGTTCTCCGCGACCTTGCCCTTGGCGATGCGGCGCGTGATGCCACCCCCGTTCTTCCACGGCATCTCGACAAGATCGCCATGTTTCAGAACCTGCATGAACCCATTCCCTGAACCTTTGCGACGGGCCGCTTGGCCCGGTTTCCACTGCCCCATGACTTCCAAGCATAGCCATATAAGTCTATACATAAAACAGCAAGGGCACCCAGGATGAGACCCGGTGCCGCCATCGCGCTTGCCGATATCAACGCCATGGCCCCGAACTATCGCAAGGGGCAACACGCGCCGTTCGGCACCAAAGGCTCGGCCGTGCCGTCCAGACCGACGAAGGTGAAGTTGTTCCAGATCTCGGCCTGCAGCCTGAGCAGGCTGCCTTTGGCCATTTTCATCAGCGGCGCGGTCTTGAGCGTGCCATCGCGCAGGACGTCGATAAACGGAGCCTGTCCCCCCCCTCAGATATGCAGCGCCCGTCCCAGCGCGCGCAGACAGGCTTCGTGCAACGCCTCGCCACGGGTGGGGTGGGCGTGGATGGTGCCGGTCAGATCCCCGATCAGCGAACCGCTTTCCAGCGCCAACGCGAAGCCCGCCGCAAGTTCCGAGACGCCAGCACCGACCGCTTGGATGCCAAGGATTTCTTGCGTGTCGGCCCGGGCGGTCACCCGGATGAAGCCGTCCTCGCGCCCTGCCGTCATCGCCCGTCCATTTGCAGCGAAGGGAAAGAGGCCGGTGATCGCCTCCGTGCCGTCGGCCTGTGCCTGCTCCGGCGACAGGCCGACCGTGACGATTTCGGGGTCAGTGAAACAAACCGCCGGGATCGCCCGGTGATCCCAGACGCGCCGTTCCCCGGCGATCAGCTCCGCGACCATCTCGCCCTGCGCCATGGCGCGGTGGGCGAGCATCGGCTCTCCGGTTACATCTCCAATGGCATAGACACCGCGCATCGAGGTGCGGCAGCGCTCGTCGATCCGAATGAAGGGCCCTTGTCTGTCAAGCTGAAGCTCGGCGATTCCCGCTGCCTCGCTGCGGGGACGGCGGCCGATTGTGACCAGGATCTTCTCGGCCTCGATCTCCTCTGCGCCGTCGTCGCCCGCGATGCGCAGCGCGCCCTCCGGTGACAGCCCGCCAGCGCGCACCCCGGTCCGCACCCGCACATCCAGCTCGGCCAGCCGCGCCGTGACCGGTCGGGTCAGATCGGCGTCGTATTGCGGCAAGATGCAGTCAGCCGCCTCGACCACGGTGACCCGGCTCCCGAGCTTGGCAAAGGCGGTGCCCAGTTCCAAACCGATGTAGCCGCCGCCCACCACCGCAAGGCTCTCGGGCAAGGTTTCCAACGCAAGCGCCCCGGTCGAGGAAATCACCGGTCCGCCGAAGGGCAGCGCCGACAATTCCACCGGCTCCGACCCTGTGGCGATCACCAGCACCTCGGCCCGGATCATCACCGGCCCTTCCGGGGTGTCCACCACCGCCGTCTTGCCGTCGCGCAACCGGGCCTCCCCTGTCACCAGCCGGACCTTGGCCTTGCGCAGAAGCGCCGCGACCCCGCCGGTGAGGCGACTGACGATCCCTTCACTCCAGCGCCGGGTCTGCGCCAAATCAAGCCTCGCCCCACCCGCCGAGATTCCCATCTCGGGCTGTTCCGATAGCGCGGTAATGCGGTGAAACTCCTCTGCCGCATGGATCAGCGCCTTTGACGGGATACAGCCGACGTTCAGGCATGTGCCGCCCGGCGGGGCACGGTCCACCACCACGGTGTCGATCCCGAGCTGTCCGGCCCGGATCGCGCAAACATAGCCACCGGGACCGGCCCCGAGGATCAGAAGCTTGCAATTCAACTCGCGCATGTCAGCTCTCCACGAAGATCAGGGCGGGGGTTTCAAGCAACGTCTTCAGCCGTTGCACGAAGACTGCGGCATCCCAGCCGTCAATCACCCGGTGATCGAAACTGCAGGAAATGTTCATCATCTTGCGCGGCTCGAAAGCGCTGCCATTCCAGAAGGGGCGCACCTCCATCCGGTTGACGCCCACGATTGCGACTTCCGGTGCGTTCAGGATCGGCGTGGTGGCCAGCGCCCCCAGTTTTCCAAGCGAGGTGATGGTGATGGTCGATCCGGTCAGCTCCTCGCGCCGGGCCGAGCCGTCGCGTACGGCATCGGCCAATCGGGCGATCTCTGCCCCCGCCTCGCGCAGGGTCAGGGCCTCCGCATGGCGCAACACCGGCACCATCAGGCCGCCATCGGTCTGTGCGGCGATACCCACATGCACCCCGCCGAACCGCCGGACGACCCCGGCGGCGGTGTCGTAGTGCGCGTTGAGCATCGGCTGATCGCGCAGCGCCCGCACCATGGCACGGACAAGAAAGGGCAGGACGGTCAGTTTCGATCCGCCCTCGGCGTTCATCCTGCCGCGCAGATCTTCAAGCGCCGTCGTATCCACCTCCTCGACGATGGTGATATGCGGAATCCTGTTGGCGGTTTCCATCCTCTCGGAAATCCGGCGGCGCAGGCCGATCACCTTGATTTCCTCAACGCTCTCGTCGGGCCTCGCCCCCGAAGGCACCGGCACCCCGCCAGAGGCGATATAGGCGGAAAGATCATCCTGGGTGATCCGCCCGGCGGGCCCGCTGCCGCGCACCTGCCGCAGGTCCACCCCGGCCTCCCGCGCGCGGGCACGGACAGAGGGCGGCGCCAGCGGGCGTTCGCCCTCGGGGCGCAGCGGGGCGGCAGGCACGACCGGCGGTTCGGTCGGGGCTTCGGCACGCGCCGGAACCTCAACAACCTCGGGGGGCGTTTCCGCTTGCGCCGCGTCCTCGGCTGGGGCTGGCGCATCGTCGGCCAAGTCTTCTTCGGTCACATTGCCTGCGCCATCGACCTCGAGCCGGATCAGCTCGGCACCGACGGCAAGGGTGTCGCCCTCTGCCGCGGCAAGCCAGATCACCTTGCCGGAGACCGGCGACGGCACCTCGACCGTGGCCTTGTCGGTCATCAACGCCGCCAGCGGATCATCTTCGCGCACCTGCTGGCCGATGGAGACCAGCCATTCAGCGACCTCCGTTTCGGCGATGCCTTCTCCGATATCGGGAACGCGGATCGAGTGAATACCCATGTCAGTCCTCCTCAACCAGCTTGCGCAGGGCCTCGCCGACCCTCTGCGGGCCGGGAAAATAGCGCCATTCGTGAACATGCGGATAGGGTGTATCCCAGCCCGCGACCCGCACCACCGGCGCCTCGAGATGGTAAAAACACTCCGCCTGGACCAGCGCCGCCAGTTCCGCCCCGAACCCCGAGGTCAGTGTCGCCTCGTGCAGCACCAGGCAGCGCCCGGTCTTTTTCACCGAGGCGGTGATCGCCTCGAAGTCCAGCGGCAACAGCGTGCGCAGGTCGATCACCTCGGCGTCGATGCCGACCTCTTCGACGGCGGCCAACGCCACATGCACCATGGTGCCATAGGTCAGGATCGTCGCCGTTTGACCCGCCCGCCGCGTCACCGCTTTCCCGAGCGGAACCACGTGCCGGCCTTCGGGAACCTCGCCCAGGTCATGTGATTTCCACGCCGTGACCGGACGGTCGTGATGACCATCGAACGGACCGTTGTAGAGACGCTTGGGCTCCAGGAAGATCACCGGATCGGGATCCTCGATCGCGGCCATCAGCAGACCCTTGGCATCCTGCGGATTCGACGGCACCACCGTCTTCAGCCCGGTGACATGGGTGAACAGCGCCTCCGGACTCTGGCTGTGGGTCTGGGCCCCGAATATCCCGCCGCCGGTGGGCATCCGCACCACCATCGGGCAGGTGAACTCGCCCGCCGACCGATACCGTAGCCGGGCCGCCTCGGACACGATCTGGTCATAGCCCGGATACATGTAATCGGCGAACTGGATCTCGACCACCGGGCGCAACCCGTAGGCCGCCATGCCGACGCCGGCCCCGACAATGCCCAGCTCGGAAATCGGCGTGTCGAAACAGCGGGTCGGCCCATAGGTCTTTTGCAATTCGGCGGTACAGCGGAACACCCCACCGAAATAGCCCACGTCCTCGCCGAACACGACGACACGCTCGTCCGCGCCCATGGCCACATCCAAGGCATCGCGGATCGCCTCGATCATCGTCATGCGTGCCATATCAGAACCCCGCTTCCTGGCGTTGCCGCTGCAGATGCAACGGCATCTCGGCATAGACATCTTCGAACATGTCGCGCGGGCTGGGGTGCAGCCCCTGGTGCAAGGTGCCGATCTCCTCGGCTTCCTTCTGCGCGGAGGTCACCTCGGCCATGACCTCGGCCTCGGCCTGGGCATGGCGCTCTTCGCTCCATTCTCCCAACGCGATCAGATGGTTTTTCAGCCGCAGGATCGGATCGCCCAACGGCCAGGCGTTGCTTTCCTCTGCCGGGCGATAGGCCGACGGATCGTCCGAGGTCGAATGCCCGCCGGCGCGGTAGGTGACATATTCCACGATCGTCGGGCCGAGATTGCGGCGCGCCCGCTCGGCGGCCCATTGCGCCACGGCACAGACGGCCAGGTAATCGTTTCCATCGACCCGCAGCGAGGGGATGCCGAACCCGTGCCCGCGCGCCGCAAAGGTGCCCGACCCGCCCCGCGCGATGCCCTGGAATGTCGAGATCGCCCACTGATTGTTGACGATATTGAGCACCACCGGCGCCTTGTAGGTCGAGGCAAAGACGAGGCCCGCGTGAAAATCGCTCTCTGCTGTCGACCCGTCGCCGATCCAAGCCGCCGCGATCTTGCGGTCGCCGGAAATCGCCGAGGCCATCGCCCAGCCGACCGCCTGGATATACTGGGTCGCCAGGTTGCCCGAGATCGAGAAGAACCCGTGTTCCTTTGACGAATAGAACACCGGCAACTGCCGCCCGCGAACCGGGTCGCCATCGTTGGAATAAACCTGGCACATCATGGTTTTCAGCGGATAGCCCGAGGCGACCAACAGCCCCGCCTGGCGATAGGTGGGGAAGTTCATGTCGCCGGGGGCAAGCGCGCGCTGGAACGCGCAGGAAATCGCCTCCTCGCCCAGGTGCTGCATGTAGAACGAGGTTTTCTGCTGCCGCTGCGCCGTCAGCATTCGGGCATCATAGGCGCGCAGGGTCAACATGTGGCGCAGCCCGTCCTTCAGCGCCGCAGCATCGAGATCAAGCGCCTCGGCCCAGGGGCCGACCGCCGCGCCGTCGCGATTCAACACGCGGATGATGGTAAAGGCGAGATCCCGGATCTCTTCTGGGTGAACATCCACCGGCGGACGCCGGACCGATCCCGCGCGCGGAATTTCCACATGCGAGAAATCGGGCTGGCCGCCCGGACGTACCTCGGGCTCCGGCACTCTCAACCGGAGCGGCGGCAAGGTCTGGTCGCTGTCTTGGTCCATTGAACGTCCTCTCTTTCGGATCTGCCCACGCGATCCCGCGCAGGGGCGGGCGCGGATCAGCTCGGGTCCGGGTGCGGGCCGCCCCGCAAATCCTGCACGCCGGGTATCCGGGCGATGCGCGCCAGGTAGTTATCGACGGCGAAACTGTTCCGGGCGTCGAAATCGATCCGGATGTCGGCCGGGGCCCCGTCGCCCGCGGTCACGATCGACTGCCCGTCAGCTTCGACCGAGACCGCCACGCCGCAGAGCTGAAATCCCCGGCGCCGCAACTCGTCCAGCGCCCTGCCGAGATGGTCCAACGGAACCGCCGATGTGAAATGCGCGTAATGCACAGCCTGTCCCCCCTGCGTGCAGATGAAGACCATTCTGCCGAGTATAGCGCGAAATTTGCTTTCGTAATTTTTCTCGCTCAACTATCTTTCGAAAGATATTTTTGCGTACAGCCGATATCGAAAGAATTTCCATCCATGGAACCTCGCCCTCTCGACAATATTGACCGCCGCATCCTGCGCGCCCTGCGCCGTGACGGGCGCCTTAGCAACAACCAGCTCGCCGAGGAAATCGGCCTGTCCCCCAGCCCCTGCTGGCAACGGACCCGTCGGTTGGAGGCCGATGGATATATCAAGGGCTACACTGCGGTGCTGGACCAGGAGATGCTGGGCGCGCCCGAAACGGTCATCATCGAGGTCACCCTGAACCGCCATGACGATAGCGTTCTGGAAACCTTCGGCCGGGCCATGGCCGATTTGCCCGAAGTGCTGGAGGTGTATCTGACCACGGGCGAATACGACTATTACATCAAGGTCGCCGTCGACGGCACCAAGGGCTATGAGGAGTTCCTCCGCAGCAAGCTCTACCGCGTGCCTGGCATCCAGCACTCAAGGTCGATCTTTACCCTTCGCTGCCTGAAACAGGGCGGCATCTCGGTGCCGACCTGACAAGGGCTCTTTCCTGTCGGAATACCAAGCGGCCCAAACACCAGACCCATCACCGCAAGTTCCCCGTTGCGCATAACAGAGGCGCTTCGGCTTTGAGGAAGTATCGAGGAGCAATAAACGCTGACCACAGGCGGACGCCGCCAACATGATTCACGGTCACGGGAAAAGAAAACGGCGGCATCCGGGAGGAGGTGGATGCCGCCGATAACAATGGATCAGTTCAGGGAGGAGGAGAGAACCGATCACATGAATGAAGATAGGGTAAATGCTGCACTTGCACAATAGGCTGACGAAAATTTTTTGCGCTGCAGCATTACATCCCGATAGCTCTTGATCCCCCGCAGGTGTTGCGGGGCGATTCACGCAGCATTCCGGCTGCGACTGGATGATCCCGAGGGACTGCTTGCGCAGACAGCGGCTGCCCACAAATGGCAATGCCCTGGGCATCAACGTCATCTTCTCCCTTGACTAGCAAATGGAATTCGCCCCATCTGGCGAAACGCTGGTGCCTGTGCAAGCAGGTGAAAAGGGAATGTGGAACCAGGGCGCTCCGGACGGGGTGTCGTGGTCAACCTCAGCCGCCCCCGCGACCGTGAACGGAAAAGGGCGCTCGATGCCACTGGCCGCAAAGGCTGGGAAGGCAGAGCGCTCGCTGGGCCCGATGCCCTGAATTTCGTGAGCCGGGAGACCTGCCAGCCCGACTGTTTCGACCGGACGGGGTGTGCCGGTGTCGGAGTGCGTCCGATGCTGGTCGCCATTCCGCCGTTGCCCCTGTTCGCCAAACCGATGGGGCACGAGAGAATGAAAGACGCTGCACACGCGCAGGAGCACATCACCACCGAGTTGCTGGTCTGCGTGACCTGCCGCCGCAAAGGTGCTGCGCCCGAGGACGAGCGCCGTCCCGGCCGGATCCTTTATGAGCGTATTCTCGCGGGAGAGCCGCCAGAGGGGCTGAGCGTCACCCCCGTGGAATGCCTTCAGAACTGCTCGAACGCCTGCACCGTCGCCCTGCGCGGCGGCGATGCGAAGTGGACCTATGTTTTCTCCGACGTGGACGAAACGGCCCATGCCCCGATGCTGCTGGCCGGGGCCGCGCAATACCACGCCGCGCAAGACGGCGTGATCCCCTGGCGCGAGCGGCCCGAGCATTTCAAGCGCAATTGCCTTGTCCGCATTCCCCCGATCAAACCGACCTCAAAGGACGCCTGAGTCATGACCGATCTTTCCAAGCTTCCCGTGACCGTGGTGACCGGCTTTCTTGGGTCCGGCAAGACCACGCTTATCGCGCACCTGATGCGCAATCCCGGCGGACGACGCCTCGCGGTGCTGGTCAACGAGTTCGGCGATGTCGGTGTTGACGGAGAGGTCCTGAAAGGCTGCGCGATCCCCGACTGCCCCGCCGAGAATATCGTGGAACTGGCCAACGGCTGCATCTGTTGCACCGTGGCCGATGACTTCATCCCCACCATCGAGGCGCTGATGGCGCTTGAGCCGCGCCCCGATCACATCCTGATCGAGACCTCGGGACTGGCGCTGCCCAAGCCGCTGCTCAAGGCCTTTGACTGGCCGGAGATCAGGGCCCGCATCACCGTGGACGGGGTGATCGCGCTGGCCGATGCCGAAGCCGTGGCCGCAGGTCGCTTTGCGCCCGACGTGGTGGCAGTGGATGCGCAACGGCTCGCCGATGACAGCCTTGATCACGAGACGCCGCTTTCGGAGGTGTTCGAGGACCAAATCTCCTGCGCCGACATCGTGCTGCTAACCAAGCCGGACCTCGTAGGCCCCGAGGGTGTTGCCAAGGCGAAAGAGATCATCGCCGCGGAGGCGCCCCGCCCCCTTCCGGTGGTCGAGGTCGCCGAGGGCGCGGTGGACCCGCGCATCATCCTCGGGCTAGGCGCGGCGGCCGAAGACGATCTGGATGCCCGGCCCAGCCATCACGACGAGGCGCATGACCACGATCACGAGGATTTCGAGAGCATCGTGGTGGATATCCCCGAGCTGGCCGCCGCTTCGGATCTCGTCGCCGCCATCGAGGGATTGGCGACCAGCCACAACATCCTGCGGGTCAAGGGCTATGCCTCGGTCACGGGCAAGCCGATGCGGCTGTTGGTGCAGGCGGTCGGCGCGCGGGTGCGCCACCAGTTCGACCGCATGTGGGCACCGGGCGAGGCGCGGCAGGGGCGGCTCGTCGTCATCGCCGAGCATGACGACATCCGCCCGGACGAAATCCGCGCGGCGCTGAACGCCGTGACGCCGGCCGCTGCGGAGTAACCGGAACGATGCACGTCGTCTTTCGCGAAAGCCACGGGTTGGAGGAGACCGCCACGCCGGTGGACCTGGGTCAGGATCCCGCCGATCTGGTGGTGCTGTCCTTCTCGGACAGCGACCTCGGCGCCTTCGCGGAAGCCTGGCACAGAGGGGGCGGGCCCGACGGCGCGCTGCCGACGCTGCGGCTGGCGAACCTCACCGCGCTCCAGCATCCATTGTCGGTCGATACCTACGTCGAACAAACGCTTGCGGGCGCGCGGGGCATCCTCGTGCGGCTGATCGGCGGCATGCCCTACTGGGACTACGGGCTGGCCCAGGTTCGGTCGCTGGCCGAGGCAAAGGGCATCGCGCTGGCGGTGCTGCCTGCGGACGGGCGCGAAGACACACGGCTGGACGCGGTCTCGACCCTGCCGGTCTCGACCCTGCGGCGCCTGTCGCAGCTGTGCGATACGGGCGGGGTGGTCGCGGCACAGGCGGCACTGGCACAGATGGCGCTGGCCTCGGGGCTTTACGCTGCGCCGGTGCCAGGGTCGAAGGCGCTGCCGCCGATGGGGTTCTGGACGCCGGAGGACGGTGTGATCAGCTCTGCGGAGGAGCTTCCCTCCCCTCCCAGACCCTCCGGCAAGATGGACGGACAAAGGATCCTCGTCGTCTTCTATCGCTCGCATCTTGTCGCGGCGGACATGGCGCCGGTCGAGGCCCTGTTCGCGGCCTTCCGCGCCGAGGGGGCCGAGGTCATGGGCCTCTACGCGCCCTCGCTCAAGGCGCCGGAGCTTGCCGCGGATCTGCGGGCGGCGGTCGAGGCACAGGCGCCCGACGCCATCGTCAACCTGACCGCCTTTTCCGGGCGGGGTGCGGCTGGGGCCTCGGTGCTCGACGCGGGCGGCGTTCCCGTGTTCCAGGCGGCGCTGGCGACGTCGACGCGCGAGGCCTGGGCCGAGGCCGAACGCGGCCTCTCCCCCGCCGATCTGGCGATGCACGTGGTGCTGCCCGAGGTGGACGGCCGTATTCTGGGCGGCGCGATCTCGTTCAAGGAAGCAGCTGCGCGCGATCCGCAATTGCAGTTCGTCCGGATGGTGCACCGCCCCGAACCCGGGCGGCTGGCCGCGCTGGTGGCGCGGGTCAGCGGCTGGCTGGCGGTCGCGGCGCGCCCGGTGGCCGAGCGACGAGTGGCGCTGGTGCTCTCGACCTATCCCGGCAAGGGTTGGAACCTCGGCCACGCGGTGGGGCTGGACGCCCCCGCGTCGGCGCGGGCGATCCTGTCGGACTTGCGGGCGGCAGGTTACGACGTGCCAGAAAGTGGCGACGATCTCGAGCGCCGCCTGCAAGAGCGCACCTTCGCGCTGCCGCTCGCGCACTACAAGGCCGCGCTTGCCACCCTGCCGCAGGTGCTGCGCGATCAGTTGACCGCCGCCTGGGGCAGCCCCGAGGAGGACGCGCTCTGCACGAATGGCATGTTCCGCTTCGCCGCCGTGACCCTTGCCAACGTGCTGGTGGCGTTGCAGCCCGAACGCGGCACGGTGGCGGCGCGCGATGACGCCTACCACGACCTGTCGCGGGTGCCCTGCCATGGCTATGTCGCCTTCTACCTGATGCTGCAAAGCCGAGTCGACGCGCTGATCCACGTCGGGGCGCACGGCACGCTGGAATGGTTGCCGGGCAAATCCGTGGCCCTTTCGGACAGCTGCTGGCCCGAGGTTCTGACCGGTGCCCTGCCGGTGATCTACCCCTTCATCGTCAATGACCCCGGCGAGGCGGCGCAGGCGAAACGGCGCATCGGCGCGGTGACGCTGGGCCATGTTCCGCCGCCGCTTGCAGAGAGCGAAACCCCCGACCGGCTGGTCCATCTCGAGGCTCTGCTCGACGAGTTCTCCAACGCCGACGGGCTTGACCCGCGCCGCCGTGACCGGCTGCAGGCCGACATCCGCGCCGAGGCACAGGCACGCGGGGTCGAGGGGGATCTCGGCCTTGATCGCGCCAGTTCGACCGCTGAGGCGATCACCCGCATCGACCGTTTTGTCTGCGACATCAAGGAAAGCCAATTCGGCGAGGGCCTGCACATCTGGGGCCGCTCCACCCGGCCCGAGTTGGCCGCCTCGGTGACGCAGGAAAGGGCGGCGCTGGTTCAGGCGCTTGACGGCCGACGCATTGACGCCGGGCCATCGGGATCGCCGTATCGCGGGCGCCGCGACGTGCTGCCAACCGGGCGGAACCTCTTTACCACCGATCCCCGCTCCGTCCCGACGCGGTCGGCCCATGCGCAGGGCGTGAAACTTGCCGAGGAGTTGATGCGGCGGCACCTTCAGGACGAGGGCGACTGGCCGCGCGGACTGATCGTGGACCTGTGGGGCTCGGCCACCATGCGGACGGCGGGCGAGGAGTTCGCCATGGCCCTGCACCTGCTCGGGGTGCGCCCGGTCTGGGATGCGGGCACGGAACGGGTCTCGGGGGTCGAGGTGCTTCCGGTGACGGAGCTCGACCGGCCCCGCATCGACGTCACGCTGCGGGTCTCGGGCCTGTTCCGCGACGTGTTCCCGACCCTCTCGGCGCTGTTTGCGCAGGCGGTGCGGGCACTTGCAGCGCGGGACGAGGCGCCGGACTGGAACCCCTATGCGGGGAAAGACATCGGGTCGCGTGTCTATGGGCCCGCGCCCGGCAGCTTCGGGTTGGGTATGGGGGATCTGCTCGACTCCCATGGCGACGAGGCCCGCGCGGCGGCTGGCGAGGCCTGGCTTGCCGCGTCGAGCTGGGCGCTTGATGGCGAGCGGGCCACGCCCGACAGCAGCGGCATCCGCGCGCGGGTCGCGCAAGCCGACAGTTTCGTGCATCTTCAGGACCTGCCGGAAACCGACCTGCTGCTTGCCGCCGACTATGCTGCGCACGAGGCAGGGTTTGCCGCCGCGAAAGGCGTTGCCGGGGGCGATGCGCAGATCTACCACCTCGACAGCACACGGCCCGACCGGCCCCGCGCCCGCGCGCTCCCCGAGGAAATCGCCCGGGTGGTGCAGGCCCGCGCCGCCAATCCGCGCTGGATCGCGGGAATGCGCACCCACGGCTTTCGGGGCGCCGCCGAGATCGCCGCCACGCTGGAACACATGGCCGCCTTCGCGCAGCTTGCCGGGGCGGTGGGGCCGCATCTCTTCGACCTCTACCACGAGGCAACGCTGGGCGACCCCGAGACCGAGGCCTTTCTGAGAGAGGCGAACCCGGGCGCCCATGCGGCGATGCAGGACAGATTCCGCGCCCTTCTTGCCGCCGGGCTGTGGCAGACGCGGCGCAATTCGACGCTGGCAATCGCGGGGGCGGCGTCATGACCGCGCCGCTGGTCAAGGGCTGGTGCCCCGGCGCCCACCGTCCGATGCTGTCCGGTGACGGGCTGGTGGTGCGGGTCCGCCCGTTTCGCGGCGAATTGACCGCCGTGCAGGTGCTGGCGCTTTGCGATCTGGCCGGGCGCTTCGGCAACGGCACGCTCGACCTGACCTCGCGCGGGAACATCCAGATCCGGGGCGTGACCGGGGTCGGGCATCCGCAACTGCTCAAAGCGCTCGACGGGCTGGGGCTGATCGACGCCGATCCCGCCGTCGAAGCGCGCCGCAACATTCTCGTGGCGCCGGACCGCAGGGCGGGGGATCTGACCGACAGGCTCTGCGCGGAGCTGCTCCGCGCCTTGCCTGCGTTTCCCGCGCTACCGGAAAAAATGGGGGTCGTGCTGGACACCGGGGCCGAGGCTGTGCTGAGCGCGGGGTCGGGCGATTTCCGTTTCGAACTGGCCGAAGATGGCGGCCTGATCCTGCGCGCCGATGGCGCCGCGATGGGATGGCCCATCAGCGAAAGTAGCGCGGTGGAAGCGTCGGTCGAACTGGCCGACTGGTTCATCGCCACCGGGGGACGCGCCGCCGGGCGGATGGCGCGGCATCTGCGCCGCGAACCGCTCCCGCCCGACTGGCGGCGCGTTGCGCCGCGCACGCAGGGTCCGGCCCCGGAACCCGGCCGCATCGGCGCGGACCTCATCCTCGGCGCCCCTTTCGGCAGCCTGCGCGCGCAGGCGCTTGCGATACTCATGCAGGAGAGCGACGCAAGCGCGCTGCGTCCGATGCTCGGGCGGCTCTTTCGCCTGACCGGAGCGCGCGACTGCACCGCACCGGAATTCGTCACCGCGCCGGGGTCGCGCCTGCTGGACGTGCACGCCTGTCCCGGCGCGCCGTTCTGCCCCCAGGCCACGGTGGAGACCCGCTCGCTGGCCACCCGGCTTGCGCCCCTAACGCAAGGCAGCCTCCATGTCTCGGGTTGCGCCAAGGGTTGCGCCCTGCAACGGGCCGCCGAGATCACCCTTGTGGGACGCGACGGCGCCTTCGACCTTATCCGCAACGGACCTCCTGCCGATCCGCCCCTGCGGCGCGGTATCGCCCCCTCACATATCACTGACCTGACCGGGATGATCTGAATGCCCTATGATTACGAAAAGGATGGCGCGGCCATCTACAGGCAAAGCTTCGCGACCATCCGCAGCGAGGCCGATCTCGACCGGTTCGACGCCGAGGAAGAGCCCATCGCGGTGCGCATGATCCACGCCGCCGGAATGGTCGGTCTCGAAAAACACATCCAGTTTTCGCCGCGTTTCGCGACGGTCGCGCGGGCAGCGCTTACCCGGGGGGCGCCGATCCTGTGCGACGCACATATGGTCTCCGAGGGCGTGACGCGCCCGCGCCTGCCCGCCGGCAACGAGGTGATCTGCACCCTCCGGGACCCCACGGTCCCCGGCCTCGCGAAGGAGATGGGCAACACCCGCTCGGTCGCCGCGCTGGAGCTGTGGCGCCCGAAACTGGCCGGGGCGCTGGTGGCCATCGGCAATGCCCCCACGGCGCTGTTTCACCTGCTCAACATGCTGGAGGATCCCGATTGCCCGCGCCCTTCGGCGATCATCGGCTGCCCCGTGGGTTTTGTCGGTGCGAGCGAGAGCAAGGAGGCGCTGTGGCAGGCTCAACCCGTGCCCTGCTGCATCGTCGAGGGCCGCCTTGGCGGCAGCGCGATCACCGTCGCGGCCATCAACGCCATCGCGAGCCGCGCGGAATGAACGCGCGCACGGAAATTTCCGCCGTGGGCGATGGCAAGGTTCAGGGCACGATCTGGGGCGTCGGCCTTGGTCCCGGCGACCCCGAGTTGATGTCGGTGCGCGCCGACCGCCTGCTGCGCGGGGCAAGCCATGTCGCCTATTTTCGCAAGGCCGGGCGCGCCGGGCAGGCGCGGCGCATCGTCGAGGGGATGCTGCCCGAGGGCGTGGTCGAGATCGCCATGGAATATCCCGTCACCACGGAAATCCCGCTCACGGATCCGCGCTACAACGAGATCCTGTCGCGGTTCTATGCCGAGTGCACCAAGCGGCTGCGCGAGGTGTCCGACGCGGGGCACGAGGTGCTGGTGCTGGCCGAGGGCGATCCGTTCTTCTACGGCTCCTTCATGCATCTCTACACGCGCCTGCGCGACGTGGCGCCGGTGCGCGTGGTGCCCGCCATCACCGGCATGACCGCCGCCTGGGCGGCCACCGAAGCGCCGATCACCTGGGGCGACGACGTGCTCAGCACGCTGATGGGGACCCTGCCCGAGGATGTGCTGGTCGCGCAGATGCGAAATGCCGATGCGCTGGTGATCATGAAGATCGGCCGCAACATCGACAAGATCCGCCGCGCCCTGCAACGGGCCGGTCGCTATGACGCGGCCTGGCTGGTGGAATATGCGGCGATGCCCGACCAGACCGTGCAGCGGCTGTCCGAGGCTGAGGGTCGCATCACCCCCTATTTCTCGATCATCATCGTGCATGGACAGGGGCGCAGACCATGAGCGGACGCGTGATCATCGCGGGGCTCGGCCCCGGCGCCGACAATCTGGTGACCCCCGAAGTCAGCGCCGCGCTGGCGCAGGCCACCGATGTGGTGGGCTATATTCCCTATGTCGCGCGGGTTAGCCCCCGCCCCGGCCTGACGCTGCACCCGTCCGACAACCGCGTCGAGCTTGACCGCGCGCGCCACGCGCTCGAAATGGCACATGCTGGTCGCACGGTCGTGGTGGTCTCCTCTGGCGATCCGGGCGTCTTTGCCATGGCCTCGGCGGTGTTCGAGGCGGTCGAGGCCGGTCCGCCAGAGTGGCGCGCGCTGGATATCCGCGTGCTGCCCGGCATCACCGCGATGCTGGCCGCCGCGGCCCGGGCCGGCGCGCCGCTCGGACATGATTTCTGTGCCATCAACCTCAGCGACAACCTCAAGCCCTGGGCGTTGATCGAGCGGCGGCTGCGGCTTGCCGCCGAAGCGGATTTCGCCATGGCCTTTTACAACCCGCGCTCGAAATCGCGGCCCGAAGGCTTTGCCCGCACGCTGACCGTTCTGAAGGAGGCCTGTGGCGATACCCGCCCGGTGATCTTTGCCCGCGCCGTCTCGACCCCTCAGGAAGAGATCCGCGTCGTGCTGCTGCCCGATACCACGCCCGAGATGGCCGACATGCGGACCGTGGTGATCGTCGGCTCCTCGACCACCCGCCTAATCGCGCGCAGCGGCGCGCCGATCGTCTATACCCCCCGTTCGGTGCCCGCATGAGAGAGCCATCGCAACACGTCTTCGTCGATATGCGTCTCGGGACGCGGCGGGATATGTGGCCGGTCAATCATGACCACCGGCAGGCCAAGCGCCCGGGCCGCCGCGATCTTGGCAAAGGCGCCTGTGCCGCCGGAGTTTTTCGAGACAACAACATCAATGCGATGCTCCTGCAGCAGGGCCGTGTCGTCCTCGAGTCCGAAGGGGCCACGGTCGACGATCACGTGATGATCGGGAAATCCGGGCTGTTCGGCGGGCGGGTCGACGAGACGGAGCAGGTAGAAATGCTGCGGGTTCACGGTGAACTCCGGCAGGTGCATACGGCCCACGGCCAACATCACCCGACGCGGCGCACCTGCCAGCGCGGCCACCGCCCCGGCGATGTCCGGCACGCGTTGCCAACGGTCGGCGGCGGTCTCCTGCCACGGGGCGCGGGTCAGCGCGATCAGGGGTACGCCTTGTTCCGCGCAGGCCTGCACCGCATTGGCGCTCATCTGCGCGGCAAAGGGGTGGGTGGCGTCGATCACATGGGTGATGCGCTCGGTGGCGAGGTACTTTGCAAGCCCCGGCGTCCCACCAAAGCCGCCGACCCGCAGCGGCAACGCCTGTGCGGCCGGTTTTGCCACGCGTCCGGCCAGGGACACGGTGCCCCGTACGCCCGCCTCGCTCAGCAAGCGACACAACCGCGTCGCCTCGAGCGTACCGCCCAGCACGAGCAGGTTCGGTTCCATGTCTGAGGCTCCCTGGCTGACCATCATCGGCGTGGGCGAAGATGGCCCGGATGGGCTCTGCGCCGCAAGCCGATCGGCGCTGGCGCAGGCGGAAATCGTCATGGGCCCGGCGCGGCACCTGTCGCTGATCCCGAGCGATAGCGTGGAGCGGATCGAATGGCCGGTGCCCTTCGCCGAGGGCGTCGAGCGGCTCATGGGCCTGCGCGGGCGGCATGTCGTGGCGCTGGCCTCGGGCGATCCTTTCTGGTTCGGCGCCGGCGCGGTGCTGGCGCGCCGACTGGCGCGGAACGAATGGCAGGCGTTTCCCGGACGGTCCACCTTTTCGCTGGCGGCGGCACGGATGGGCTGGCCGCTGGAACAAACCGACTGTCTCGGGCTGCACGCCGCCCCGCTTTCGCGCCTGCGTCCCCATCTCGCACCGGGGCGGCGGTTAATCGTGCTGCTGCGCAACGGCGATGCAGTGACGGAGCTTTGCGATTACCTCTGCGCAGAGGGTTTCGGTGCCTCGGAGCTGAGCATCATGGAATGTCTTGGCGGCCCGCGTGAGCGGATCACCGACGTCCGCGCCGATGCCTTTCCCGACGGGTGCTTTGCCGCGCCGGTCTGCGTCGCGGTGGCGGTTGCGGGCGAGGGGGCGGTCCTGCCGCTGGCTTCCGGGCGCGGCGACGCGTGGTTCGAGAACGACGGCCAGATCACCAAGCGCCCGGTGCGCGCGCTGACACTGTCCGCGCTCGCGCCCCGCCCGTTCGAGCACCTGTGGGACATCGGCGGAGGGTCCGGCTCCATCGGCATCGAATGGCTGCTCTCCGACCCGACCTTGACCGCGACGACCATCGAGCCGCGCGCCGACCGTGCCGAACGCATCGTACAGAATGCCGCACGGCTGGGCGTTGACCGGTTGCGCGTCGTGACAGGATCCGCGCCGCAGGCGTTGGCGGGGCTCGATGCGCCCGATGCGGTCTTTGTCGGCGGCGGGCTGGGGCCGGAGCTGCTCGACCATCTCACCACCCTGCCCTCCGCCCCGCGCATCGTCGCCAACGCGGTGACGTTCGAGACCGAGGCGCTGCTGTTCGCCGCTCAGGCCCGACACGGCGGCGAGCTTCTGCGCGTCGAGCTGTCCTCGGTCGCGCCCATCGGCCCGAAGCGAGGATGGAAGGCAGCCTTTCCCATCGTGCAATGGAGGCGGGAGGGATGATCGTCGCAGGCTTCGGATTCCGACGCGGTGCCAGCGATGCGAGCCTGCGCGATGCCTATGACAAGGCGCGCGCGTCGAACCACGCGACCCACCTTGCCACCGCCGCCGACAAGGCCGAGGCGCCGGCCTTCAAGGTTCTCGCCGAAGCCCTGAACCTGCCGGCCATCGCCCTGACCCCGGCCGCTCTGACCGATACCGATACGCCGACACAATCGCCCCGCGTACAGGCCGAACGTGGCACCGGGTCCGTCGCCGAGGCCTCGGCCCTAGCCGCCGCCGGTTCCGCTGCAAGGCTCATCAGCCCGCGCATGATTTCCACTGACCGCATGGCCAGCTGCGCGCTGGCGGTGTCCCTGACCGAAGGACAAGATCCATGACCGTTCATTTCATCGGCGCCGGACCCGGCGCGCCCGACCTGCTGACCCTGCGCGGCCGCGACATCATCGCCTCCTGCCCTGTCTGTCTCTATGCCGGGTCGCTGGTGCCCGAGGCGATCCTGCAGCACTGTCCGGAGGGCGCGCGGATCGTGAACACCGCACCGATGGGCCTCGACCAGATCATCGCCGAGATCCGCGCCGCGCATGAGGCCGGCCATGACATCGCCCGGCTGCACTCCGGCGATCTGTCGGTCTGGTCCGCGCTTGGCGAACAGCTGCGCCGCCTCAAGGCGATCGGCATCCCCGTCTCGGTGACCCCCGGTGTCCCCGCCTTTGCCGCCGCCGCCGCCGCGCTGGGTGCCGAGTTGACGCTGCCGGGCCTCGCGCAATCGGTGGTGCTGACCCGCACGCCGGGGCGGGCCTCGTCCATGCCCGAGGGCGAAACGCTGCGCAATTTCGCTGCCACCGGGGCGACCCTGGCCATTCACCTGTCGATCCAAAACATCGCCACCGTGGTGGCCGACCTGTCGCCCGCCTATGGCGCCGACTGTCCCGTCGCCGTGGTCTATCGCGCAAGCTGGCCGGATCAGAAGATCATTCGCGGCACGCTCGGAGACATCGAGGGCAGGCTGGGTGGGGGCATTACTCGCACCGCGCTGATCCTCGTGGGCCCGGCTCTGGCGGGGGACGGCTTTGACGAAAGCTGCCTCTACGCGGCGGAATACGATCGCCGCTATCGCCCGCAATCCGCCGGCAGCCCGTGGTCGGGCTGGACGCCCGAGGCAGAGGCGACCTCCAATGACTGAGGCGCCCGGGCTCCTGATATCTGCGCCGTCCTCGGGCACCGGCAAGACCACAGTCATGCTCGGGCTGCTGCGCGCGCTGACCGAGGACGGGTTGCGGGTGCAGCCCTTCAAGTCCGGCCCGGATTACATCGACCCGGCCTTTCACCGCGCCGCAAGCGGGCGGCACAGCTTCAACCTCGACGGCTGGGCCATGGGGCCAGGACTGTGGCAGGCGGTGACGGCGCAGGCCAAGGGGGCGGACATCTGCGTCGCGGAGGGCTCGATGGGGCTCTATGACGGGGTCGCCACGCGCGGGCAGCAGGGCTTTGGGTCCAGCGCCGAAACCGCGCGGGCGATGGGCTGGCCGGTGGTGCTGGTTCTTGACGTGAGCGGCCAGGCGCAGAGCGCCGCCGCCACCGCGCTGGGGTTCAAGCAGTATATGCCCGACCTGCCCTTTGCCGGGGTCATCCTGAACCGCGTCGCCTCGCCACGGCACGAACGCCTCGCGCGTTTGGGGATGGAGCGGGCAGGGCTGCCGGTGCTTGGTGTGCTGCCAAGGCGCGGTGATCTTGCCCTGCCCGAACGGCACCTGGGCCTCATCCAGGCGGTCGAGCATCCCGACCTTGAGGCCGCCATCGCGGGTTATGCCACCTTCCTGCGCGAACACGTGGATCTGACGGCCATCCGCGCCGCCGCACGGGGGCATCCGCTGCCCGCAGCGTCCCCCCTGCCCCGCCCCCCGGCGCAGCGGATTGCCATCGCCCGCGATGCGGCGTTCTCCTTTACCTATCCCCACCTTCTCGAGGGCTGGCACGCCGCCGGCGCCGAGATCCTGCCGTTCTCGCCACTGGCGGACGAGACCCCCGACCCGAAGGCCGACCTCGTGTGGCTGCCCGGTGGCTACCCCGAGTTGCATGCCGGACGGCTGGCCTCGGCAGAACACTTCCGCGAAGGTTTGCGGGCCCACGCGCAGACCCGCCCGGTGCATGGCGAATGCGGCGGCTACATGGCATTGGGCGAGGCGCTGATCGACAAGGAGGGCACCCGGCACCGCATGGCGGGGCTGCTGGGCCTCGTGACCAGCTATGAAAAACGCAGGTTCCACCTTGGCTACCGGCGTGCGGTCCTTAAGGCGCCGATGGCGGGTCACGCCCCGGGCACCGCGCTGCGGGGGCATGAGTTCCACTATTCCACCATCCTCGAACAGCCGGATGCGCCGCTGGCGGCGGTCGCGGACGCGGACGGGACGCCGGTTCCCGAAACCGGTTCACTGCGCGGTCCTGTTTCGGGAACCTTCTTTCATCTCATCTCGGCGGAGGAGACCGCATGATCACCGGTTTCGTCAGTTTCGTGAGTTCCGGCCCGGGCGACCCCGAGCTGCTGACGCTGAAGGCCGTGGACCGGCTGGGCCGTGCCGATGCGGTGCTTTATGATGATTTGTCCTCGGGGCCGATCCTTGAACACGCGCGCAAGGACGCCGACCTTGTCGGCGTAGGCAAGCGCGCCGGGCGCCCCTCGCCCCGACAAGACCACGTGAGCCGCCTGTTGGTGGACTACGCGAAGACCGGGCAGCGCGTGGTGCGGTTGAAGTCCGGCGACAGCGGCATTTTCGGTCGGCTCGAGGAAGAGATCACCGCGCTCAAGGCGGCGGGCATCCCCTATGAGATCATCCCCGGCGTGCCCTCCGCCTGCGCCGCCGCCGCCGCTGCCGGCATCCCGCTGACCCGCCGCCTGACCGCGCGACGCGTGCAATTCGCCACCGGCCACGATGTCACCGGCGCCCTGCCCGAGGATGCCAACCTTGCGGCGCTTGCCGATCCCAGCGCCTCGACCGTCATCTTCATGGGCAAGCGCACCTTTCCCGATCTTGCCGACAAGCTCATCGCGCAGGGCCTGCCGCCGGACACACCGGCGCTGCTGGCCGAGTCGGTGAGCCGCCCCGATCAGACGCTGTCGCGCCACACCGTCGCCAGCCTTGCCGAGGCGCTGTCCTCGGCACCGGGCGACAAGGCGGGGCTCATCCTATTCGGTCCACTGGCAGAGGAGTGACGCAACCGGATCACAAGCCGGAGAGATACCAAACGAGCCACGAGTCAGGGGGCCTGCCCCGCACCCCCCTTTTTTCTGCCCGCAAGGGTGCAATAGGCTGCCGGAAGGGCAGCACAACGAGAGAGGAACTGTCATGCATATCGAACCGGGCGTCGTCGACGGCGCCAAGATGGTCTTTGCCTACGCCACCGCCGCAGGCGCGGCCACCTATACCGCGAAGGAAACCGTTTCCGACCTGTCGCACAGCAACGCGGGCTCGCTTGCACTGCGCACGGTGCTGGCTGCGGTCGGAACCTTTGTCTTTTTCGAGGTGCTGCCGCATTTCCCGGTCGGAGTTTCCGAGGTGCACTTCATCTTCGGCTCAACCCTGTTCCTGCTGTTGGGCACGGCCCCCGCAGCGATGGGTCTGGCGCTCGGGTTGCTGCTGCAGGGCATGTTCTTTGCGCCGACGGATATGCCGATGTATTTCGTCAACGTCACCACGCTTCTGGTGCCGCTCTTTGCTGCCTCGGCCCTCGCGCGGCGGATTGTTCCGAAAGGCACCGCCTATGTCGATCTGAAATATGCCGACGTGCTGAAGCTGTCGGCCGTCTTTCAGGGTGGCGTGGTTGCCTGGGTGGCATTCTGGGCCTTTTACGGCCAGGGCGTCAGCGCCGCGACCTTCCAGTCGGTGATGACCTTCGGTGGCGCCTACATGCTGGTGGTGCTGGTTGAACCCCTCGCCGACCTTGCCGCGCTGGCCGGGGCCAAGGCGCTGCGCAACACCGGGATCGCGCGGGTCTTTACCCCGCAGCTCTACACCACGGCCTGACCCGCCCGCAGAGCAGGACCGGCCCGGGGCGCACAATCAGGCGCGGCCCGGGCCAATCGTCAAAGGAATGCCCCCATGATCGAAGATCTCTGGCTGATCGGGATCGGCACCGGCAGCCCGGCCCATGTCACGCTTGAGGGCATGCAGGCCCTACGCGATGCCGCCGTGATCCTTCTGCCGCTGAAGGGCGAAGACAAGGACGCGCTTGCCGCCCTGCGCTATGGCATCCTCGAGGCGGCGGAAACGACTGCCGAGATCCGCACCTTCGAGTATCCCCAGCGTGATCCCGCCCTGCCCTATGCCGAACGCGTCAGCGCATGGCATGACGAGATCGCCCGTCGCTGGGCCGCCGCGCTTGGTCTCGAAAAACCATCCGGCCCGGTCGCCTTGCTGGTCTGGGGCGACCCGTCTCTTTACGACAGCACCATTCGCATCGCGGCGCGGCTTGATCCGCATCCGCGCCTGCGCGTCGTGCCCGGCATCACCGCCATCCAGGCCCTCACCGCCGCGCATGCCATCCCGCTCAACACCGTGGGGGGCACCGTCCGCATCACAACCGGGCGTCAGTTGCGCAACACCGGTTTTCCCCAGGACGAAGAGACGCTTGTCGTCATGCTGGACGGCGAATGCAGCTTTCGTGGGCTCGACCCCGAGGGCTTGCAGATATGGTGGGGCGCTTATCTTGGCAGCGAAGCGCAGGTGCTGCGCTCCGGACCACTGGCCGAGGTCGCCGAGGACATCGCCGCGACCCGCGCCGAGGCCCGGGCCCGCCACGGATGGATCATGGACACCTACCTGCTGCGTCGGCGAGGCCATCGGCGAGCCGCGTCAGCCCCTTGATCCCATGTGATCCCGGGGTGCTCTGCATGAATTTTCCTCAGGTGCAGGGCCCGGCATGTCCAGAAGCTGCGCTGTTCAAATTAAAAATGGACAAAGCGCACAAAAGTGCAAGACTACACAAATAACCCCAAGTCCACATGCAGTGGCCGCGGCTCTCAGTACGGGGCATGGCGAAGGCCTGCTCCGATCCGGGCGGGCGCCGGGTCGAGAACGCGTGGACCAACAAGGAGAGACGAAGATGACAACCTGGACCAAACTCACCGCGGCGACGATGGCCGCCCTCGGCATGGCGGCAACGGCCTATGCGGACGAGCTCACCGTTTATACCGCGCTCGAAGAAGAAGAGATCGCGGCCTATGTCGACGCGGCCCAAAAGGCGATGCCCGATACCGAGATCAACGTGCTGCGCCTGTCCACCGGAAAGCTGGGCGCGCGGCTGCTGGCCGAGGCGGGCAACCCACAGGCCGACGTGATCTGGGGATGGGCCGTCAGTGCCATGATGGACCCCCAGATCCTCGAGATGCTGGAACCCTATTCGGCGGCACGGGTCGATATCCTGCCCGCCACCTTCCGCGATGAAGGCGGAAAATGGTTCGCGCCGATTGGTTACATGGGCGCGTTCTGCGTCAACACGGCTCGGCTGGAGGAAAAAGGCCTCCCGATGCCGACAAGCTGGAAAGACCTGGAGAACCCGGCCTTTCAGGGCGAAGTGTTGATGCCCGATCCGAATTCCTCCGGTACTGGCTACCTGCACGTGAACGCCGTTCTGCAAAGCATGGGTGAAGAGGCCGGCTGGGCACAACTCGAGGCGGTCGATCCGAACATGGCGCAGTACACCTCGTCGGGGTCAAAGCCCTGCAAATCCGCCCGTGTCGGCGAATACACCGTCGGGATTTCCCTGGCCTTTACCGCGATGCAATCTGTCGCAGAGGGCTATCCGCTGGCGATGGTCTTTCCCGAGGGCGGCGTCGGCTATGAGCTTGAGGCCTCTGCCCTCATGAGCAGTTCCGACAACAAGGATGCGGCGAAAGCCTTCCTTGACTGGACGATGTCGGACGAGGCAATCGGCCTTTACCAGCAGTACAAGGCTCTCATCACCGTGCCGGGTGTCGATGCCTCGCAGGCGGCACAGGACGCAGGCCTGCCGGCAGACATCTCGACAATCCTTGCGGATATCGACTTTGTCCAGGCTGCTCAGAACCAGACAGCCGTAAAGGCGACCTGGAAGGAAAAGCTGGGTCGCTGAATGACGTCAGGCGGCACGGGCCGCCGTTCCTTGCGCGCGGGTCCCCTTGGGGCCCGCGCCTCACTCCGAAGAAGACGTGACCACCATGTACCTGACCGTTCGCGATGCGACCAAGACCTTCGGCACCTTCACCGCGCTCGACCGGGTGTCGATCGAGATCGAACGCGGCGAATTCGTCTGTTTGCTGGGGCCGTCCGGCTGCGGAAAAACGACGCTGCTGCGGCTGATCGCCGGGCTGGCAGAGCCCGATGGCGGCGAGATCCTGCTGGAAGGCGAGAGCCTGTCCAACCTGCCGGCGCGCAAGCGCGGCTTCGGGATCGTGTTTCAGTCCTACTCGCTCTTTCCGAACATGACCGTGGCCGAAAACATAGGTTACGGCCTCAAGATCCGCGGCACTGCCCGGTCCGAGATGTCGCAACGCGTATCGGAACTGCTGGACCTGGTGAAGCTGCCGCATGTGGCCGACAATTTTCCCGGCCAGTTGTCAGGCGGCCAGCAACAGCGGATTGCCCTGGCAAGGGCCATCGCCGTCGATCCGCGCGTGCTGTTGCTGGACGAACCGCTGTCGGCGCTCGACGCCAAGGTCCGGACGGAATTGCGGGCCGAGATCCGTCATGTCCAGAGGTCGCTAGGCATTCCCACGCTGATGGTCACACATGACCAGGAAGAGGCGCTGGCGCTGGCCGACAAGATCATCTGCATGAACCACGGCATCGTGGTGCAGGCCGGGACACCGGAAGACCTGTATCACCGTCCAAAGACGCGTTTCGTCGCGGAATTCATGGGGATCAGCAACCTGCTGTCCTGCGATGCGATCCGACGCGCCTTTCCACATCTTTTGACCATGCGGCCAGAGGGGGCGGACGACTCGCTTGTCGCCTGCATCCGCCCCGAGCAGATCGACGTGACCCCGGCGCAGGACGGCAACGCGACGGTGCGCGCCATCAGCTTTCTTGGCAACCTGCGGCGGCTGGAGGTGGACAGCGTGGCCGGGCCCCTGGTGGTCGAAACCCACGGGACGAACTCCTGTCGCGAAGGCGATTGCGTTTCCCTTGGCATCGCGCCCGAGGCCTGCACCTGGCTGGCTGACGACATCGCCCGACCGATGGCCGAGACCCCTGCATGAGCGTCACACAAACAACACCCGCCGCCACCCGCCAACGGCTCGACGCAGACCGGTTGCTGGCCCTTGTCTGTGTCGGGCTGCCGCTGCTTGGTCTCGTGCTGTTCTTCCTTTACCCGATGGTGATCGTGTTCCTGCGATCGGTGACGGTCGAGGGCGGTTATGGGCTTGCCAACTACACGCAGGTCCTGGGCTCTTCCGGGTTCTGGCGGGCCACTCTGCATTCGCTCCTCATGGGCGGCGCGACCACGGCGCTGAGCGTCTTTCTCGGCTTCATCATCGCGCACGGGCTTCATCGCTGCGCCTTCCCGGGCAAGTGGTTGATCCGCGGCGTGATCATCTTGCCGCTGCTCGCGCCCTCGCTGGTGCAGGCCCTTGGCCTGATATTCCTGCTGGGACGCAACGGCGTGATCAGTCGGGCCCTTGGCGTCGAGATCGAGATCTATGGCTTTACCGGCCTGCTGATCGCCAACACCCTTTATGCCGTGCCGCAGGCGGTGATGATCATTGGCGCGGCACTGGTCCTGCTGGACGCTCGGGTTTACGAGGCGGCCGAGGTCTTGGGGGCCTCTCCATCGCGCCAGTTTCGCGACCTGACCCTGCCTGCCGCGCGCTTTGGCATCCTGAACGCAGCCTTCGTGTGCTTCACGATCACGATCACCGATTTTGGCAACGCGGCCGTGATCGGCGGAGATTATTCCGTGCTCGCGACGGAAATCTACTCACAGGTGATCGGTCAGCGGAACTTCAACATGGGGGCCGTCGTTGGGATCATGCTGCTCCTGCCGACGGTGATTTCCTATGCAATCGAGCGGCAGGCCATGAAACGGCAGCAAACCGGGCAAAGTGCCGGACAGGTGCTGTATCGGCCGAGCTTTGCACCGCTGCGCGACCTGATCATGGCCGCGCTGTCATTGCTGATCTGTGCGGCCATCGTCGCGGTCATCGGCATCGTGGTCTATGCCAGCTTTGTCACCCTGTGGCCCTACAACATGTCGTTGTCGACAAAGCATTACAACATCACGCTGGCCGGTGGGTATTCCTCGCTCTGGATGACCATCGTGATATCGCTGATGGCGGCGGCGGGGGGCACGCTGGCGCTGTTTCTGCTGGGCATTGGGCTGCGCCGCATGCCTCGTGCCGTGGCGCAGCCGATCCAGATGCTGGCCGCCATGCCGGCGGCCGTGCCGGGAATGGTCCTGGGCCTCGCCTATATCCTGACTTTCAATTCCACTGCGACGCCGCTGTATCTGCTCTATGGCACGGCGGCTCTGATCGCGATCATCAACTTCTACCACTATCACACACAGGGTTTCCTGGCCCTGATGACCGGCTTCCGACAGTTGCCACCCGCCTTGGAGGAGGCCGCAGGAAGCCTTGGCGCCGGATTGCGACGGACGGCCATCGATATCGTCGCGCCGTTCATTGCGCCGATGCTTGTGTCCGTCTTCTTTTTCCTCTTCATGCGCTCCATGGTGACGCTGTCGGCGGTCATCTTCCTGACCACGCCGAAGCTGAGCGTCGCGGCCGTGACGATCATGCGGCTCGATGACGCCGGCCTGACCTCGCAGGCGGCGGCGTTTTCCACCTGTGTCATGGCGGTCGTCTGCCTGGCCTTGCTGGCCATGAAGCTCTCGATGATCGTGATGGGGCATCGCCGTCGACCAAAGGGGGCGTCCTGATGTGGGCACAGGAACGTCACCAACGGATCCTGTCCATGCTGGCAGCCAGCCGACGGGTGAACGCCAACGACCTTGCCGAAATCTTGAAAGTCTCCAGAGAGACGGTCCGACGCGACCTGCTGGATCTTGAAAAGACCGGGCAGGTCAATCGGGTTCACGGCGGTGCCGTTCTGCCCGAGCCACGGACCGAAGAGCCGTTTCGCCAGCGCATGACAGACCAGCTCCGCGCCAAATCCCAGATTGCGCGCAAGGCCGCGGGGCTGATCCAGCCCGGGCAGACGATCCTTGTGGATGCCGGCACGACCACGGCCATCTTCGCGCGCGAACTGGCGAAACTGTCGGACATGTCCGTGATCACCAACTCGTTGGACGTGGCAACCACACTCCAGGGGGCCGGTAGAGAGGTTCTGTTGCTGGGGGGGCGGATGCTCGCCGATGTCCCCGCCACGGTGGGAGAGATCACCCTGTCCGAGATCCGCCGGTTCACCGTGGATCTTTGTTTTTCCGCCCCGGTCGCGGTTCACCCGACCCAGGGCGCATTCTTCTACGACCTGAAAGAGGCCGAGATCGCCATCGCAATGGCGGCGCAGGCGCCGCGTTCCGTCATCCTGGCCCACCACAGCAAGCTTGGCGAAACGAGCAGGGTCCGGTCCCTGGAAACGCGCGAGATCGGCACCCTCGTGACGAACAGGGCGGCGACCGCAGAGCAGATCACGGCCTTTCGGGAGGCCGGTGTAGATGTCATGATCTGAGGGCCGATAAGCGGCGGAAAAGCTTCTACAGCTTCTCCGATGTGATGCTCCCCTTAACATGGACCGTTCGCAGTGACGAAATTGGCAGGGTCCTGGTCCGGAAAAGAAGGGACCACGACGAAACCTCATCCTCCGCAAGTCACAGGGCCCCTGCCCCACCCTATGCACGCCGATTCGGGGCTTGGGTGGTCGTCACAGGTTTTGTGGAACACCGGATTTGTGCAACAAAGCCTCGTGATGTCATGAGTCACGCAACGCGCCTGAACTCAATGGGTCCTGACCCTGGAGGACCGAGTTTTTCGTTCAGAAATTTTCTATGACACTGAAATTATTACCTAGAGCCTGCGCAATATAAACCGATTGGCGCTGCCCTATGCTTGCGATCCGCGAGTCCTGGCGCGCGGAACGATATCGGACTTCCCCCGTGGGAACACCATCAAGCCGAGAAATACCCAGCCGCTGAGCAGCATCTGCCATCCCTACTGCACAATGGACACCTTCGTAACAGGACTGTCCATAAGTGTTAGGCATCGGCGCATATTCACCAAAGGCTGTCCAATAGTGTTCCATGAAACTTCTATTTGCACTGACGCGAGAGGACGCGAAGTAATTCGCACAGGCAAAGATGGCTTCCGACTCGTTCTGTGTTAACGAGAGCAGGGCCGACTCTTCGGTCGCAATGCAGCAGCGAGGAATGTGCGAGGCCAAACCGACCTTCTCAAAGCTGCGAAAAAATGGAATTCCCTGATCTCCGACCAGAAATGACAATAGTATATCGGGTTTAGATCTTTTTATTCTTTCTATCGCGCGATTGTCCCAATCTTCATTGGCGTTCATCGGGCGCAAGATAATATCTTCCACGCAATTTCCCATCCCGGCAATCATGGTGGCCGCCATCGGCATGGATCTTCTTGGCCAGCGGTAATCACTCCCGATTAGAGAAAATCGCCGAGCATGGAAGCGGCTTTCAATCCACTCAAGAAAGGGGCGCACAAGCAAATCATCCGTCGAACCCACGGAAATGGTTGGCTCCGGCAAATCCATCTCGAAATTCGGAGTGTAAATAAAGGGAACCCGCCCCGACAATGCAAAAGAAACTTCCCTGCGGGAGTTCGAAGCAAGCATGCCGACCACTGCCGAAACCCCGGCGTCAACCAGACTATTCGCGGCGTGGACAACATTATCTGTTTCCCAACCGGCATCACGTACGACGAGTTCAATCTCGTGTCCCGCAACTCCACCTGCCAAATTTGCTTCAGCGGCGGCTAACATTGCCGCATTCACCGCAGAAGGAGCCCAAATTCCCGTGGGCCCACTCTTAGACAGCAGCAATCCGACTTTTATTCTTGTCATCGATCACCCTCGCAACCCTTCATGCCGTTGCTGCAAGAGCCATGCATGGACCTATTCAATCCAACGGTTTTTCGCGATCGGTGTCAATGTCACTGTGTTTTTTCAAAGCATCCAGGGACTGGCCCCGTTGATTTCAACTGATTACCATGATTCACCTGCCGGAAATTAAGCCGTGACATGGACGATGTTGCGCAACTCAAATTTGAAATGGCATCCCCCCTTCCCTTTCTGCGGTCATGCCGCGCGCACGATCTCAGCGGCACCGAGGCCTGGAATACGATTCGTGACTGCGCCGCGGATGTCGATTTCGGCGGCCTGACCATCACACCATCAACCTTTCCGCGGATGTCTAATTCCGGGGCGACCAACCATTCTGAAACGAAGAAAGAGAATAAAACGAAAAACCCCCAAAACTCGGCCCTTGCCTCACCTCAAATCTGCCGCATAATCAAACCAACCAAATGAGCCTGACCTTCTCTACGATCACGCTACCATCTGGCCCAGAACACGTGATGATGGACACGGAAAACAAATTGGAAAACATGGCAAAAACGAGTTCTAACACCATCCGAATACTGGTGTGCTCTACATGTACTGGTAACCGAGACAGAAACACAGAAACCATAGCACTGTATCAGGCCATCAAGAACGAAGGTTTGGACAAAACGGTTCTAGCTGAGTTCGGCGGGTGCCTGAACGCGTGCAGTGAGCCCATTGCCATGGGCCTTCAAGGTTCGGGGCGAGCAAGTTACGTGTTTTCGGGAATCGATCTGGTAAAGGATGCAGAAGATATCGCCCGCACCTGCAAAACGTATCTTGAACTCCGGAAAGGCTGGATCGTCGATGCCCAAGATTGCGGACGCTTGCGGCACTGCCTGCATGCCAGGCTTCCAGCTTGGCCCTGACAGTTAATTGGTTCCCTTTAC
>NZ_BAABWV010000027.1:0-30967 GCF_040365005.1 Aquicoccus sp. SU-CL01552
AGATCAAAATTACCTGTGACCGGCCATTGCCGTGGAATTTTCACACGATATTTTTTTCTCCATATTGACAAATTTTTTTCACCCCCTCCTAATGAACTGTGCCAGCCAAGGCGTTGGAAACGGCAACAGAGTAATGGACCACGAATGAAGATCCGCGATTTACTGGAGAACATGTCCGACCAGTTTACACCCGCAGAGAGGCAGCTGACCTCTGTTCTGCTGGCTGACTACCCATTTGCGGGGCTTGAGCCCATTCAAGACCTGTCACAGCGGGCCCAGATTTCGGCACCATCCATCTCTCGTTTCGTGACCAAGCTTGGGTGCGCCGGCTTTCAAGAGTTCCAGCAGCGGTTGGTTCGGGAACTGAAAGAGGGGCAGCACTCTCCGATCGACCTGCGCAAAGGGGCTGCATTCGGCGGCACGGCTCCCCTTGCCTCGTATTTCGAACGGATCCAGGCTTTGAACGAGATGATGCTGGAGACAGTCAGGGCGGGCCAGTTCGATCGCCTTTGCGATCTGCTCTCCGATCCAAAGCGACGGATCTATATGATCGGCGGACGGATGAGCGACACGATCGCGGAGTTTTTCGTTCGCCATCTGCGGCAGGTCCGGGCCGATGTGGTTCATATCCCATCGGACCCCGAGCTATGGCCAGAATACGTGTTGCGGATGCGGGCCCGCGACATTCTGCTGATTATCGACTTTCGGCGGTATCAGGCAAACTTGGCAACGCTGTCTGCGCAGGTTCGCGCACGCAAGGCACAGACCATCGTCATCACTGACAAGTGGATCAGTCCGGCGGCAAAGGGCGCCACGGAGCTGGTATCCGTGCCCATCGAGTCCGGCACGCTCTGGGACAGCTATGTGCCGGCCTTTGCATTGATCGAGGCCCTGCTTGTGCCGATGGCCGAGCGGGACTGGGAGGCCACAAAGACCCGAATATCCGAATGGGACAAGCTTAGAGATGATCCGGTGGCTGGAATAAATGACCAATAGAATCGCAAACAGACTGGTTTTCGTCGGCACCTCGGACGTCTCCGGATTAATCCGTGGAAAGTCCTTTCCCGACAGGGAGTGGGAAAAAAGGGCGCGGCGCGGCGTGGGATGGACCCCGACAAATGTTCAGATCACCTGTTTCGATACCATTTCCGAAAGCCCCTTCGGATCCTTTGGCGATCTGGTACTAATCCCTGACGCCGACACCCGGTTCGTGCTGGAAAGCGGCCAGCGGATGGATTTCGCGCTCGGTGATATTCAATCGCTCGACGGCGATCCCTGGGCGTTTTGCACCCGGACCCTTGCCCGCAGGGCGCTGGAGGGATTGAAAGAGGTGGCGGGGGTAACCCTCCTATCAGCCTTCGAGCACGAGTTCCAGATACGGGATCAGGCCGCCAGATCTGGCGATGCCTTCGGGTTCAAGGGGTTTCGAGACGGGCAGGCTTGGGCCGAAGCCTTTCTGGATTCGCTTGAAGCCGCGGGTGTCCAACCAGATACCTTCATGAAGGAATATGGGCCCGGCCAGTATGAAGTAACCAACAAGCCAGCCAAAGGGCTCGCATCGGCCGATCAGGCGGCCATTCTGAGAATGCTGGCCCACGAGATCTTGCCGAGGTTCGGCAAAACCCCCAGTTTCGCTCCGATCCTCGATCCCGACAGTGTCGGCAACGGGGTGCACATACACTTCAGTTTCCTCGACGAGGCCGGAGCACCGCTGACCTATGATGGCAATGCTCCGGACGGAATGAGCGAGCTGTCTCGCCACTTTGTCGGCGGTGTGCTCAAGTATCTCGACCAGATCATGGCGATCCTCGCCCCGTCCGAGGTCAGCTATCTGCGCCTGACCCCACATCGCTGGAGTGCTGCCTTCAACAACCTGGGCGTCCAGGACCGAGAAGCATCGGTACGCATCTGTCCGGTGACGGCAAAGGATGCCGACAGCATCGCGCGGCAGTTCAATTTCGAAGTGCGTGCCGCAGATGCTACAGCCAGCCCGCACCTGGCACTTGCCGCGCTCGTCTTTGCCGGCACCCAGGGGTTGCGCGACCGCGTTGTCCCTCCTGAGCCCGTGAACGAAGACCTATCGCTGCTCTCTCCGGCCGAGTTGGCGGAAAATGGGATCAAGCGCCTTCCAACCGGCCTTGGCGACGCGCTGGAGGCCCTCGGGTCCTCAGAGGCTGTGCGCGGTTGGTTCGGCGAAGAGTTCACCGATCTCTACATCGCCCACAAGAAGGGCGAGATGGAGTGCCTCGAGGACCTCGACTGGGCCTCGAAATGCGCGCGGTACAGCGAGGTCTACTAACGCACACCGTCTTTCCGATGTCTGGTTGGTTGCCTGTGCAAGGGCGACAAGGCCTGCGGGTCGTTGCCGGTCGTGCGGCGTTGTCGGGTACTGTCCGCTGCCTACCACACTCTTCAAAGGTCCCATGAATGGCCATTTCAACGTTGCCCGATTCTTTCGCTGAGTGGCGTCCTCCCTGCGATGTGATGGGAAATTAATTTGTCATGCAGGAGAAATGAATTGACTCTGAAAATAAACCATCAAATCCTGAACCTCATGAGGAACCGACCCGAACATCACCGTTGTCTTGGGCCCCTTCTTGAGGGGCCGTTGCCATGCTGACCCCATCCACGCTTCTGGTCCGGGGAGTCGATCCCGATCCTGTCGAATGGGTGAACCCCGGATCGACGGTGCCGGTGCTGCTGGTGTGCGAGCACGCCGGGCAGGTCGTGCCACGAAATCTGGACAGACTTGGGTTGCCAGATGACGTGATCGGCGAGCATATCGGCTGGGATATCGGCGCCGCAGCCGTCACGCATGCCATGGCCGAGAATCTGGGGTGTGCGGCGATCCTTCAGCGGTACAGCCGTATCGTGATCGACTGCAACCGCCCCACGGATGCGGACGATCTCATACCGGAAATGACGGACGGGCAGCCAGTTCCCGGGAACCGGGAACTGACGACCGCCGACCGCGATAAAAGGATTGCAGAGATCTTTGCGCCCTTTGATGCCGCCGTGACGCAGGCCCGCAGCTCGGGGACCGAACTTCTGCTGTCGATACACAGCTTCACGCCCGAACTTTTGTCCACGCCCGGTCTTCGGCCCTGGCATATCGGATTCCTTTGTCGACAGGACACAGACACGTCAGAACGCCTGTTGGCCAAGATCCGCGTTCTACGAACCGATTTCACCCTCGCCCTGAATGAGCCGTACCAGATCGACTCGAAGTCGGATTGGTTCGTTCCGAACCACGGCGAGGCATCAGGCATTCCCCATAGCTTGATCGAAATCCGGAATGACCTCATCCGGCACCCGGACGGGCAACGCGAGTTGGCCGATCTGTTATCCCAAGCCGTGCGCTCGATATTGGAGGCTCCATGCTGACCCGCGACGTCCCCCTTGATACTTCGGCCTCTGCGCTGCTCTTCATCGATGTTCAGAACTTTTCGGCCCGGCGCGACGGTGGAGAGTTCAAGCATCTGACGCCAGAAGCGTTCGAAGCCGAGTACGGCCCCTTCTTCGACAAGTTCGAGGCCGAAACACTGCCGCGCATGCAACAGCTGCGCGCTGCAGCCCGCGCCGCCGGGGTTGAGGTCATGTATACCACGATCGAAAGCCTGACCAAGGACGGGCGCGACCGTAGCCTTGATTACAAGATCACCGGCTTCAACGTGCCCAAGGGATCCTGGGACGGCAAGCCGCTGGATGCGCTGGCGCCCGACGACGACGAGATATGGCTGCCGAAAAGCTCTTCCTCGGTCTTTATCTCGACCAACATCGATTATGTCCTGCGCTGCCTTGGCGTCAGGCAATTGGTCATTTCGGGGCTCGTGACGGACCAATGCGTCGAAGGGGCGATCCGCGACGCCTGCGACCTTGGATACCTCGTGACGCAGGTGACCGACGCCTGCCTGACCTACACCGCCAAACGGCAGGCAAACTCGATCGCCGCGATCAAGGGCTACTGCCGCCAGGTCACGACTGAACAACTCATCAGGGAACTTGAGGGAGAAACGCCGTGAGTACGCTGGAACACGTCTGGGACAACATCGACAGCAACGCCGACCGCGTCCTGAGCCTGACGCAGGAGATGGTGCGCATCCCCTCGGTGAACCCGAAATTCGAGAAGAAACAGGGCTTGAACAACGAACCCCAGGTCGCGGCGCTGGTTCAAGACCGGCTTGCGTCCAACGGATTCGACACGGAAAGCTGGGAGGTGTTCCCCGACCGTAGCAATGTCGTGGGAACCTTGCCCGGGAACGAGGAAAAAAGCCTGATCTTATGCGGGCATATCGACACAGTGCCAGTCGGGAATGCCGCCAATTGGACGGTTGATCCCTTCGGCGGAGAAATCAAGGACGGCAAGCTGTTCGGCCGCGGCACCGTTGACATGAAGGCAGGGCTCGCCGCGTGCATTGCTGCCGTGGAAGCCATCAAGGCCGCCGGGATAACTTTGGATGGTCGTTTGTCGATCCACGCAGTGGTGGACGAGGAGGCGGGAGGGTTCGGCGCGATGGATGCCGTTGCCAAGGGCCACCTGGCGAAAAGCGCCATCATCGCGGAACCGACATGGGACAAGGTCGTTCCGGCCGAAGGCGGCCTTGAATGGGTCCGTGTGACCCTGATTGGACGATCAGGCCATGCCGGGATGCGCTACAACGACATCTTTCCACAACCCGATATATCGGGGCGCCTTCTGCCCGCAGTCAACGCCATCGAAATCGCCGCTCGCTTCCTCGCCGCGCTCAAGGAGTTCGAGGCGTCGCGCTGCCGAAACAACTATCACCCGCTCTGCCCGCCGGGTCTGTCGACGATCAATCCTGGCGTCATCCATGGCGGGGTCGGCATTGGCGAGGACGGTCTTCCGATGATCCGCACGAATCCGGCGATGACACCGGATCGCGTGGTTCTGGACCTCGACTTCAAGTTCCTGCCGCACGAAACCTCTGCCGAGGTTCGGGCCGAGTTCGAAGCCTTCGTACAAGCCTTTGCCGAACTGGACCCGTGGACCAGGCAACACCCGCCCCAGGTCACCTGGGAACTGGGCGGGTTGCATTTTCCGCCCATGGACACCCCGGTGGATCACCCGTTGGTGGCGTCCCTTGTCGAACACCACTCGGCGCTTGGCGCCGCCCCGGAGATCCGCGGCTTCGATGCCGTCACCGATGCAGCGCACTATGCCGGGGCCGGTGTCGACGCTTGCATATATGGACCATCCGGCGACGGATTTCACGGGGACAACGAGTATGTTGACATCGCCTCTCTGCACCGCACGACCAAGGTGATCGCCGCCTCGGTCATCGACATCTGCGGGACCCGATAATCCCGAAGTATAACAACCAACCTACCAACATGGAGTGACTACAATGCTGAAAAGAAGGACGTTTCTTTCCGCGACCGCGCTGGTCGCGGCGATGGGCCTGCCAGCGTTGGCACAGGCCGATGTCATCAAGATCGGCGTGCTTGCCCCTGTGTCTGGCCCCGCTGCGGCGGACGGCCAGGAAATGGTCAATGGCGCGCAGCTTGCCGTCGACCAACTCAACGCGTCGGGTGGCGTTCTGGGGCATACATTCGAGATCGTCGTGGGCGATGCGGCGGACCAAAGCGCGGCCGCCGTGGCAACCGCCACTGAACGCCTTCTTGGCGACCGCGACATGGGCGCGATCGTCACGGGCTATGCCTCGGGCTCGAATTTCGAGATCGAGATGATGGCCGAACAGGAGATGATCTATCTGGTTTCCGCCAACTCGGCCCAGACCCGCGACATCATTTCAGAAGACCCCGACGCGTTCCCGACGGTGTGGTCCTTTACCCCGTCCTTCGATGCCTACAATACCGGCGTCGTTCCGGTGATCGAAGGGCTGGAAGCCAGCGGCGCCGTCACGCTGTCCGGCAAGACCGTCGCGCTGATCTCATCTGACAATCCCTACTCGAAGACCATCGCGGATGGTCTTGTCGAAAGTTTCGGAGATGCAGGCTGGGATGTGACCGTCAACGATCTGGTGCCCTTTGGCGAGATCGGTGATTGGCGCGGATTCCTGGCAAAGGTTCGCCAGAATCCGCCAGCCATCATCATCAATACCGACTATCTGCCGGGTAACGCCGCGGCCTTCATGTCGCAATTCATGGAACAACCCACCGACAGCCTGGTGTTCATCCAGTATGCCCCATCAGTGCCCGAGTTCCTTGAGCTGACCCAGGATGCCTCTTCTGGTGTGATGTATAACCTGCTGGGCGGTACGCTTCCGGCCAGCGCCTCGGAACGGTCCAAGCAGGTGGTCGGTGACTACAAGGAAGCCTACGGCTCAGAACCCGGCACTTACGGCCCGGCGCTTTATGAAGAGGTCATGATGTACGTCGACGGGCTGAAGGCCGTCGGTGACCCGAGCGACCGTGTCGCCATCGGCAAATGGATTGGTGGGGCGAAAAAGGAAACCGCTGCAGGGACGATGGCCTTCGATCCCGCGACCCATCTGGCGGTTCAGGGCGAGGGCGGAATCCCGCTGCAATTCTATCAGATTCAGGACGGCAAGCGGACACTTTTCGCCCCGGCGGCCTATGCCGACGGCGAGTTCATGACACCGCCCTGGATGGAGTAGGCCCGATGCCTGACCCAATTCTCAACCTCAAGGGCGTCACCAAGACTTTTGGTGGACTGACCGCTGTCGACGATGTCAGCTTTTCCGTTCAGCGCGGTGAAATCTTTGGGGTCGCGGGGCCTAACGGGTCCGGCAAGAGCACTCTGTTCAACTGCATAACGGGCATCCCCTTCGGTCCAACCGGAGGGGAGGTCACCTTCAAGGGCGTGCGGATCGACGGCCAACGCCCCCACAAGATCTTTCGTGCGGGACTTGCGCGCACTTTCCAGAAGGATGCCGAGTTTCCGGACCTTTCCGCCCGCGAAACCGTGGCCCTTGGCGGACACTACGGAGCGTCAATTCGCGGCTCGGCCTCGAACGACGCGACCGAGAAGGCGCTTGATACCGTCGAGTTCGACAACACACGCCGTGACATGAAAACGGCGGACCTGTCGATCTACGGAAAAAAGCAACTAATGATCGCCTCGGCTCTTGTCGCGGCTCCCGACATCCTGATGCTTGACGAACCTGCCTCCGGTCTCACGCGCCCGGAGATCGCGGCGCTGGACGCGTTGTTGCTGAAGGTCAACCAGACAGGTGTCACCATTCTCATCATCGAACATGTTCTCGGCCTGCTGCTATCGGTCAGCCAGAGGTTGCTTCTTCTCAATAACGGCGCGGTCCTGACAGAGGGCTTGCCGGAAGACGTCATCCGCGACCCACGCGTGGTCGAGGCTTATCTTGGGGGGGCAGCGGCATGAGCAGGCTGCTGGAAGTGAAAGGCATCAGGGTCGGGTACGGGACCGTGCCCGTGTTGCACGGCATCGACATCCACCTCGACGAGGGCGAGGCCATCGGTCTTTTTGGCCCGAATGGTCACGGCAAAACGACTCTTTTGCGCGCGTTGTCCGGCCTGTTGCGACCGGAAGAGGGCAGTATCACCTTTGACGGAAAGGACATCACCGGGGCCAAGCCCGCAACCATCGTCGCCGCCGGATTGGTGCAAGCACAGCAGGGAAACACGATGTTCGGCGACATGGGCGTCGAAGAAACACTGGAACTTTCGGCGTTCACCCCTCGGGCTCGCAAGGACAGGAAAGGCCGTCTCGCAGAGGTCCACGCCCTGTTTCCCCGACTTGCCGAACGGCGGCACCAGAGGGCCCGCACGCTTTCCGGCGGCGAACGGCAAATGCTGTCGATCGGATGCGCGATGATGTGCGCGCCGCGCCTGCTGATCCTCGACGAACCTACCTTGGGCCTCTCCCCGCGCCTTAAGGGTGAACTGCGGGAGGCCATCAGTGTCATCGCCGAAAAGGGTGTGCCATTGATCGTCGTCGAGCAGGATGTCGAGTTCCTGCTGGCCCTGACAAACCGCCTCTACCTTATCGAACAAGGCGAAGTGGCAAGCGAAATCGACCGGGACAACGCGCCCGATCATCAGGAGATCATGGACATGTATTTCGGCGAGCAGGCACACTGATGGATGGTGTACTGATACCCACACTCGTTTCGGGCCTCCTGCTCGGGTCTCTTTATGCGCTGATGGCCTCCGGGCTCAGCCTGATCTGGACAACACTGGGGGTTTTCAACTTTGCCCATGGCGCGCTGATGACGCTGGGCGCCTACATCGCCTGGACGGTCACAGAGCAACTTGGTCTCGGCATTGCCCTCGGTTTTGTCTGCGGCATAGGCGTGGCGGTTCTCGCCGGCATCCTGATCGAGTTGTTTCTCGTCCGACCGTTCTATGAAAGCCGCAACATGATGCTGATCACCGTGATGACGACGCTTGCTGCCTCGACAATCATAGAACGCGGCATCTCCATGCTCTGGGGGCCACGGCTGAAACAGTTGCCACGCGTGTTGGACGGTCAAGTCAACATCCTGGGCGCGCCTGTGTCTGCGCATGAGGCCATGATCATAGGGCTGGCCCCGACGGTTCTTCTGGCCCTTTGGTGGTACACCGGGCGCACAAGCCGTGGTCGATCCCTCCGCGCGGTCGGGCAGAACCAGGACTCGGCGGCGCTTATCGGAATCGATGTCCCGCGAACTTTCTCGCTCGCCTTCGGGCTGTCGGCGGCCCTTGCGGCGCTGACCGGCATCCTGCTCGGGTCCATTCGTTTCGTCACGCCTGGGCTTGGAGCCGACCCGCTTGTCAACGCGATGATCGTTGTAATCTTCGGCGGACTTGGCAGTTTGGGGGCAACAGCAGGCGCGGCTTATGTCATCGGCCTTCTTGAGGCGCTTCTGGTGCTTTGGCTCGGACTGTACTGGACGCCGTCTGTGCTCTTCGTCCTGTTGATCCTCGTTCTCGTGTTTCGGCCCAATGGATTGTTCGGGAGAGCCTCATGACCCACAAGCAACGCATCTTCGCCCTGATTGCCTTGGCGCTGTTGGCGCTTGCGCCGATCTTCGTGACCGACAGCTACACCCGGCACGTATTCATCATCGCGTTCATCTACGCGACCGTGGCCGTCAATTGGGATCTCAGCCTGGGATTTGGTGGGCTGTTCAATTTCGGCCATCTCGCGTTTTTCGGAATCGGGGTCTACACCGCCGCCATCCTGACAACCGCCCTGGACATCTCTCCCTGGCTGGCAATCTTCGCGGGGGGGGGAACGGCCGCGCTGGCGGCGCTTTTGATCGCTCTGCCCGTAGCCAAGCTTCAGGGGATTTATGTTGTCCTTGTCACCTTCGCCTTTGGACAATTGTGCATGCAGATCGTCCTCAGCCAAGGCGACCTGACCGGCGGGGCCGAGGGTCTTGTGCGCCTTCCCTATCTTAGTATCGGTGACTACAAGTTCATCCGCGATTTCAAGTTCGGCTATTACTATGTGGGCTTGGCCATTCTGTCCCTGTCCGTCGTCATGTTGTTGTTCGTCGCCACGTCGCCCTTTGGGAAATCTTTGCGGGCCGTGCGCGACAACCCCGACTACGCGGCTGCGCGCGGCATCTCGGTGGCACGGCAGCGTGTGCTTGTGCTTGTTGTCTCAGCCGTTTTCACGGGTATCGCGGGGGGCTTCTATGCCATCTACCTGCGTGTCGCTTCCCCCGAGGTATTCGGTTTCTCGACCGCGACCCTGGTGTTGTCGATGGTTCTGATCGGCGGTGTCGGCTCGATCCTCGGGCCCGTGTTCGCCGCGCTTGCCCTGACCTTCGCCTCGGAAGCAATGGCAGGTGTGCGCGGCCTTGAAGAGGCGCGGTTCATCGTCGTGGCCCTGGCCATGATCCTGGTGCTTCGCATCGCGCCGAACGGTGCGATCGATATCATGGGCCGCCTTTTCGGCCCCGGACGCAAAACGTGAGGACAAAGCCGTGAAGACGCACAAAATCGATACCTCCCAAGCCACCATCACTGTGTCAGACAGCGAGGGCGCAGGCCCTCCGCTACTGATGATCCACGGCAACTCGTCCTGCCGCATGGTGTTTCGCAACCAGCTGGAGGGTGTAATCGGCAGCGAGTTTCGCTGTATCGCTTTCGACCTGCCCGGTCATGGGGAAAGCAGTGATGCCTTTGATCCGCAGAAGACCTACTGGATGCCGGGCTATGCTGATACCGCGATCGAGTTGATGAAAGCGCTGGATATTCCGGACTATGCGGTGCTCGGCTGGTCCCTTGGCGGGCATATCGGGCTGGAAATGCTGGCCCGTACCGATGCGGTGAACCGATTGATGATCACCGGTACGCCGCCTTTCGGCCCCACACAGGAGTCGCTTGACCAAGGGTTTCGTCCCAGCGCTCATATGCACTTGGCAGGGCAAGAGGTGTTCACGGAACAGGATGTATCCGACTACGCCCATTCCACATGCGGGGAGAACGCCCCATTCGAACCGTTTCTTCTGGATTGTGTCAGCCGCACCGACGGTCGCGCGCGCGAGTTGATGTTCTCACGCATCCTCTCACCCGAAGCGGCAGACCAGAAGGCGATTGCCATCAAGAGTCCGGTTCTACTGGCCATCGTGAACGGCGAGGAGGATGTTTTCGTCAACAACGACTACATCGCCGGGTTGCCTTATGAGAACCTGTGGGAAGACAAGGTGTATCGGCTGGATCACATCGGGCACGCCCCGTTCTGGGAAGTCCCCGAACTGTTCGACCTCTACCTGTCGCGTTTCATGTCCGCCTGAGGGGGGTGAGTTGCCATTGGTTGTCTGTCGTCAGAGCCAATGGGCAGTTTAAAGCGTTTTGATAAGGGAGGTCACCGGCCCTTGATCTGGACCGAGAAGCTGCGGCGGGCCCCGTTGGGCGGTGGCAGGAAAGGCGCGGCCCGCTGAACCACGCGCAGCGCCGCCTGGTCCAGCGCGGAGGAGCCTGAACTGCGCGCGATCGAGACGCTGGCCAGCCCACCGTTGGACGCCACGCGAAACGCCACCACCGCCTCCCCTCTGGCCGACATCCGCGGACGTGGCGCGCGGGAAAGCTTGCGCATGATGAGGCCGGGGTAGTTACTGGCGGAGGCGTTCCCCGCGCTGTTGCTCTTGCCGTGGGCCCCGCTCGTGATCGCCTTGGCGCGCTCTGTTCCGGCTGCCTGTCCCGCCTGCGCGCTGCGCTCGGCGTTCCCGGAGGGGGCCGGCTTCGCCTGGGGCTGTGGCTTGGGGGTCGTGATCTCGCGCGGTTCCGTGCGGGTGACGCGCTGTTTCGGGCGTGGCGACCGGGTGATGGTGGCGTCGTTGTCCTGCGTTTCCGCCGGGGTATGGGGTGTCGCGTGCGTTTCTTCCAGGCGTTTCTTCCGGGCCTTTTCAGACTCCCGAAGGGGAGTCGGTTGCGCGTCGGGCGCGGGGGCCAAACGCGTGGTCTCAGTAGGTTTCTGCGCCGGAGCCGCCTCGGGCGGTTGTGCAGACAGTCGCAGGGGGGCATCGGCCTGAACGGGAACGGGCGCGGCAGCAGTTCGCGCCTGCACAACCCGCGGGGCGGCAGTTGGCGTCGCGGGCTCCGGGCGCAGCACCTTTTCCGCCGGCGGGGTGATCGCCATGCGCGCGTTTTCAGGCTGGACCGATTCCGGCTGCGGCACCGACGGGGCCGTTTCCGACATATCGGCTGGGCGCTGCGCGCTGAGCGTGCCGACCGCCATATCTGCGAAACTGGAGCCCAGGCGCACCTCGCCCGCGCCAGCGGCCCCTTCGATCTCGGTCCGTTCCTGCGACACCAGTGCCAACGCCAACACCCCATGCGCGGCACCAGCCAGAAGGAGCGCGATCACCTTGTCCAAGCGCGAAGAGGACATCATGGCCGGGGTCCCTGCTCGGTCACGATAACGACACGTTCCACCCCGGCGGCCCGCAGGACGCGCCCGGTTTCGACCAACCGCGCGGCGGGCAAATCACGGTCGGGCAGCAACCGAACCAAGGCACGATCCTCAACGTCCAGTTCTGCGGCGAACCCGGCGGCGTTTTCCACCGGGGCTCCGCGATAAGCCATTCGCCCGTCCGGATGCAGAACCAGCGCATCGGGTGGCGGGGCCCCTTCCAAATCGGCAGTATGCACAAGGCGCAGCGTCGTCTCGATCGGTCGTGACACCGTGCCAGCCACCAGAAAGAACACCAGCATCAGGAACACGATGTTGATCAGGGTGATGGTCGGTTCCCGCTCACTGCGTTTTTTGGCCCGCCGTGTCATGCCGCCCCCAGGACGGTGGCTTGAACCCCTGATACCTGCCTCAGGACCACAAGAAGATCGGTCAGCCGCTGGGCCGTCACCCCGGGGAGCAACGAGACCAGCACCGGCAGTGGCGCACCCACCATTGCGCCGTGTTGTACCTTCAGGATGGTGGGGAGGCTCCCCAGCGCCACATCGGCCCCGTTCAACCGGAGCGCGTCAGGGGCCAGTTGCAAGAATACCGGCGGGACCTTGGTGGCGTTCAATCCCGCAGTTCCGGCGCCAAGATCGACCTCTGAAAACCGGGTGAAGGTCGACGACAGCATGAAAAACAACAGCAGCAGAAAAATGACGTCGATCAGCGAGGTCATCGACAACCGCCGTTGCCGCCGGTGTGATCTACGCATGGGCAGAGGCTCCGTGAACCGAAGCAGAGACCGGATCCGCACCGGAAGGCGACAGCACCGTGTGAACCGCCTTCTCGGTGAAGATGCGTTCGGCCTCCGTTCGCGCCTCGAACCAGCTGAGCGCAAGGGCGGTGGGCATCGCCACGGCCAGACCGGCGGCGGTTGTGAGCAACGCCACCCAGATACCCCCTGCGAGAATCGAAGGATCCACCTGTGCCCCCGCCGCCTGTAGCGCCTGGAACGCCGAGATCATTCCCAGAACGGTGCCGAACAGACCCAGAAGCGGGGAGATCTGCGCCACGGTATCGAGAAACCGGAACCCTGATTCGAGCCGGGCAAACCGGGTTTCGGCCTCGGCGTCGAGCCGGGCGGCGTTGCGCTGGCCCGACATCGCCATGTCGATCACCGGCTTGAGATAAGAGGTAGAGCGGGCCAATGCCGCGCGCGCCGCCGCCCTGTCTCCCGCGTCCCAGGCCGCCACCGCATCGCACAACGCCGCGTGCCGCCCGACACCGGTTACGGTGAATTGCCATAGCTTATAGAGGATCACCGCCAGCGCCAGCACCGACAGCCCAGCCAGGATCAGCACGACCGGGCCGCCCAGATCGGCCAACCGGAACAGCACGTCTCGCAGCCCACCGATCATCCGATCACCTCGACATCGGTGCGCGTGGTCAGGTCCAGCCCCTTGGTGCAGGCATCCGGGGCAAGCCCGGTGCCCTCGCAACTGCTTGCGCCGTTGAACAGGATCCGACCGAGCGTTGCGCAGCCCAGATCCGGCACGACGAACTGGCGCACCCGTGGCCGGCCCGCAGGCAAAGCGGCGAAGTCGAACAGCATCAGCCGGTCGACCCGGCCCGCCCGGTCGAACAGGACCGCCTCGAACACCGCGCGAGATACGTCAGCGGACCGCCCGTTGAGGGCCAGAAAGCTCAGGGCGCAGCCCCGGTCCAAGGGGGTCAGCGCATTCAATTCGATTGAGAGCGATGGTGTGGGTGCCTCCTGCGCCGCAGCGGAGGTACACATCGTCGCCAAGGCGAACGATGCGGCACGGATGGGGGATACCAGAAACACGGGTTGGATTCTCCTGCCAGCAAAGGGGTCTCGGGATCACTGGCGTGGGTCGGCTGGACCCTGCTGGCTTGAGATCGCGCAGCAAGATTGCACGCGGTCTTCCGGTTTTCAACACCCTACTTTCGGACCGCGGTGGTTCTTGGGCGGATCGGTGCGCGCTATGCTGGGGGCAGTTTATCGGAGACCGCATTCTTGATACCGCGTTGACCCAAGCAAAAGACTCGGGTATTTCGATTCTACAAACAAGCTCAGCCAGATAGCTGTCGTTCCGACATGTCCAGCCGGCCTAATCGTAAGGGACATGAAAATGAGAATGACGATCCGGGGGGCCCTGCTTCTGGGCACCTGTCTTGGTGCCGATGCGGCACTGGCCCAAGACGACTCTGTTTTCCTTGGCACGCTGCGTATCGACGCCCCCGATGCGCAAGCCGTTCTGGGGAACGACGAGATTACCGAAGATCAGGTAGAGCAACGGAATCCATCGACAATCAAGGATGTCTTTGCGGGCGAGTCCGCCATCACCTCGAGCGGCGGCGCCCCCATCGCGCAAAAGGTCTTCGTCAACGGGATCGAAGAAAGCCTCTTGTCCGTCACCATCGACGGCGCGCGTCAGAACAAGTCCGCGTTTCACCACACCGGCAACGTGCTGCTGGATCCCGCCCTGTTGAAATCGGTCGAGGTCAGCGCGGGCCTCGCCCCGGCCGACCAGGGAGCGGGTGCTGTGGCGGGGTCGATCCGCTACACCACCAAGGATGCCCGTGACCTGCTGGAAGAGGGAGAGACCTTTGGCGGCATGCTCACGTCTTCTTACGGCAGCAACGGCCAGGGATGGCGTAACACTTTGACATTGTTCGGCCAGTCGGGCGGGTTCGAATACATGCTGAGCGGGACCCGAGCCACCGGAGACGATTACAAGGATGGCTCTGGCGCCACCGTTGTAGGGACCGAAGCGGACCTGAAGGACTTTATCGCCAAGTTCGCCTACACAACGGACAGCGGCAAGCGACTCAGCTTTTCGGCCTCCGAAACGACCGACCAGGGGCTGCGCGCCTCGCAAAGCGGGTTCATCCGCCCCGACTTCGCCGAGGTCATCGGGCGAACGACCATGCTGTATCCCGCATTGTCAAGGCGCAAGTCCTATACGCTGACCTATCAGGACGAAAATCCGACCGGTGCCTTCGCACCCTATGTCCAGCTGAGCTGGAACGAACAGGCGATGGATGTCGGCAACCTCTACGGTGTGAACACAAGTTTCAGCGGTGTCGCACGGAACGAGTTCCAGCTTGGCAACGGCACCCTGAACGTCGGTATCGATTTCTTTGATGAAAGCGCCGAAGGCTTCGACAACACCGTCAGTCCACGCCTGTCGAGCGGTCGCGAGGACCTGACCAACGTCGGCATTTTCACGCAAGCGCGGCAGGATCTCTCGGATCGTGTCTCAGTCTCCTACGGGGCCCGCTATGACATGGCGTCCTTCGGCGCAGCGGACGGCACCGATCACGACGACAGCGGCCTCAGCGTGAATGCCTCCGTCGATGTCGTGCTGAACGACAAATGGACATTGAACGCCGGCGCGGCGTCGACCTGGGGCGGGTTCGAGTTGGGCGAAGCCGCGCTGGTCAACTACGGCACGCCCTGGGATTACATCGGCATCACCACATCGCGCGCCAACGCCGTGCGGCTTGGCCTGCGATATGAAAGCGGATCCTGGGCGGCAAAGGGGGCGCTGTTCAATACCGAGATTGATGACATCAACGCGGTGTTGCCCAGCAGCGGCGCGCGCGGCGCGACAAGTGACCTGACATCGCGCGGTTTCGACGGGTCGCTGACCTATACCGGCACGCGCGGTTTCGGAACGATCAACTACACCTACGCCGACGTGGAGGCCAACGGCTCGACCGTTGCAAGCACGGCCTACTACCTGGGGCGGCCTGTCGGCCATCTCTTCGGTCTGGAGGCGGGTTATGATGCGACAGACGAATGGCGCCTGGGCGGGACGGCGCAGATCGCGCTCAAGAACACCGATACGGCGATCGAGCTGCCCGCATACGAGGTGCTCAACGTCTATGCGGAATACACCCCGCGCAAGATGGAGAACCTCAAGGTCCGGCTGGATGTCTACAACCTGTTCGACGCGACCTATGCCCCGCGCAGCTCGGACGGTCTCGATCTGGCTGGCGCCGTCATTCCCCTGAACGATCCGGGGCGGACGATTTCGCTGACCGCCAGCCTGCGGTTCTGAATCGGAAAGGGCTGGCCTTGCGGGGCCAGCCCATCACGGGAAATGTTGGCGGGTTTTCTCTCCGCTCGACCGGGCTGAACCTGCGAGAGTACTACGGCCGAGACAGAACCTTCGAGAGAAAGTCCGACATTGCAGCGCAGGCGCGGTCAGATCACGAGGTCGGCGGCATAGGTCGTCAGGACCCACTCTGGCAGGGTCGGAGCGGCCTTTATCAAACGTCCAGTGGCAAAGACGAGCATCTGCCGTGGCGCTGTATTGAGACGGGAGTTGTCGAATACCATGCCCCTGTCGGCCCTCAATACCGCCTCGCGGATGAGGGGCTGGCCGCGCTCATACCGCGCACGGATCTTCTCTTCAGGGACATCATGTCCGCCCTCCTCGGTGCGACCCCTGACGCGACCCACGGACAGTTCGGGGCTGTCGACGCCCACATGCATGACGACGACAAGGTATCCATGTGCCCGGGCGGCTTCGATGATCTCGAGCTTGGATGGGTGCGAGAATACGGTCTCGGTGGCAAAGCTCTGCCCCTCCGTCAGAATCTCGGCCCGCCGCGCTTCGGCAATCCGGGCGGCCTGATAGGAAGCCTCCATCGAAGGGTCCTGAAGCTCGTCGCGCTGAATGATGTCCGCATTGATGAACGGACCCGCGAAGCTGGGAGCGACGCGGGCCTGGTAAAGAGTCGATTTACCGGCACCATTTGGCCCGGCAAGCAGGACAAGGCTCGGCTTCAAGCAGCAGTGTCCTCCTTGGCGTAGACAAGGTTGCCACCAGCATCGAGGCCAACGCCCCGACCAAGTGCCTGCCGCCGGGCGAAGAAGGCCTCTTCATCGTCCGAGGGATGCCCCATCTTCTCGGTGAAGGCATCGAGCCATGCGACGTCCTCTTCTTCCCCCAGTTGGGTCGTGTCGAGCTTGCCTTCAAGTGCCGCGGTGATGCGGGCATAATCGAAGCTTCCAGAGTGCTCAATCGCACGGCCAATTTTCAGCCAGTGCGTGATCTGACCGGCTACTGACCGGCTATGCAGGTCTGCCTCGCGGCGAACCAAGGCCATGATATCGTCGGCAAGCTTCACGGATTGTGCCATGTCCACCTCCTGTGTCGCCCCAAAGGTAGCAAAATGCCACCCAAAAGTCAAGGTTTTGGGAGGACTGCTCGGACCAAGCTCTCCAGCCGGGAGATGGCATTGTGCCTGATGCCGATCAGAGCACCGGAAGGACCCATATGCAGAAACACTCTCACGCCAGACGCGACACAGGAATATTAACATTTGCCGAAAGGGGCTGGCCTTGCGGGGCCGCCCTTTTCCGTGTGATCCGGTAAAGCTTTGGCGTTCAGCGCGTCACCACAACCGGACGACCTTGATGGACAAGCACGTCGAACGGCGTGTCAAAGACCTCTCCCAGCGTTTCGGGCGTCAGCAACGCGGCACTGGTGTCGTGGGCCGCGACGCGGCCGCCTTTCATCGCGACGATGCGGTCGGCCCATCCAGCGGCGGCGTTGATATCGTGCAGGACAATGACCACGCTGCGGCCTTCTGCTCGCGATAGCCTGTGCAACCGGTGCATCAGATCGCGGGCATGGCGCGGATCGAGCGCGTTCAGCGGTTCGTCCAGAAGCAGCCAGGGCGTGTTCTGCGCCCATGTCATGGCGATGAAAGCACGCTGGCGCTGCCCACCCGAGAGCGTCTCCACAGACCGGTCGGCGAGGTCGTCCAAAGCGAAGGCGGTGATGGCCTCTGCCACGATACGGCTATCCTCGGGCGTCCTGCGACCCTGGTGATGCGGCCAGCGCCCGAACGCCACCAGATCCCGCACCTGCAGGCGGCTGACCACGCTGGGGGTTTGTTGCAGTAGCGCGACGCAGCGGGCGCGGTCCGGGCCCGATGCGGTGAACGGATCGAGATCGCCGATCCTCACCTGCCCCGAGCTGGGCGTGTTCAGCCCCGCGATACAATGCAGAAGCGAGGATTTTCCGGCACCGTTCGGCCCGATCAGGGCGGTGATCCCGCCCTCCTCCAGGGTCAGGTTGATGTCGTGCAGGATTTCGGACTGTCCGGCACGATAGGAGAGTGTGGAAATCCGGATCATGTGCGTGCCTTTCTCAGAACCAGCGCGAGGAACAGCAGCCCGCCAAAGAACTCCACCACCACGGCGAGGGCGGACTGCTGCCCCATGAGGCGTTCGAAGACGAATTGCCCGGCCACGAGAATTAGCGCGCCGATCAGGGCGGCGGCGGGGATCAATGCCGCGTGGCGGTGGGTGTCGGTCAGGGAGCGTGCGAGGCTGGCGGCCAACAGGCCGAGAAAGGTGATCGGCCCCACAAGCGCGGTCGAGACCGAGACCATGGCGGCAATCAGGATCAACGCGGTGATCACCACGCGGTCATGGTTCAGGCCCAATCCGTGGGCGGTTCGGCGCCCCAGCCCGATCACGTCCAACACGGGGGCCATGCGTAGGGCGCAGGCCAGCGCCACGGCCAGAAGCCCGGCAGCGGCCGCCAACTGCCCTTGGTCAGCACGCCCGAAAGAGGCAAAGATCGCCTGTTGCACGACGGCGAATTCCGACGGGTCCAGCATTCGCTGTACCATCGAGGCAAGCCCCCGCAGCAGCACGCCAAGGATCACGCCAGACAGGATCATCCGCGTAACATCCGCCGCGCCGCGTCTCAGCAGCAGGCCGAACAGCGCGGTCGCGGCGGCCATCAGCACGGCTGCCTCGACCCAGAAGCGCAGGACGCCGGGAATCTGCGCCACGCCGACGCCGCCGAGCGTGGCTACCAGCAGGGTCTGCAACAGTACAAAAAGGGCGTCGAATCCTACGATGCCGGGCGTCAGCAGCCGGTTCATGGCAATGGTCTGGAACAACACCGTGGCCGCGCCGATCGCGGCGCCGACGCAGATCAGTGCGGCCAGTTTGGTCGCGCGCAACTCGATGATGAACCCGTAGGGCGCGCGCAGATGCCACAGCAGGAATCCGGCACAAAGGACGATCAACCCAAGCCACAGGGCCAGCAGGCGTCGGTCAGCCATCGGATTGCTCCGTCGGTCGCGCTGGTCTGGCGTGCAGCAACCACAGAAAGGCCCCGGCGCCGAAAACGGCAAAGACCGTGGCTGCGGGGATTTCGAACGGGTAGCGGATCACACGCCCAATGACGTCGGCGGCCAGCACCAGCGCCCCGCCCAACACAGCCACCAAGGGCAGGTTGGCGCGTAGGTTGTCTCCGCGCCAGCGCGATACGAGGTTGGGCGCCACCAAACCGACGAAGGGAAAGGCACCAACGGTGACCAGAACCAGCGCGGTAAGCACAGAGACGATGATCAGTCCCAGCGCGCGGGTCTTGGCGTAGTCCAGCCCGAGCGAGCGCGCCTGCGTCTCGCCCAGCCCGAGGATCGTGATCCGGTCAGCCACCACGTAGAGCAGCCCGGCCAGCGCGGCCACCGCCCAGAGCCACTCGTACCGCCCCAGCATGACGCCGGAGAACTCCCCCAACCACCAGATGCCCAAGTATTGCATGAGATCCGTGGACCAGGCGATCCAAGTGGCCGCGGCGCCAAGGATGCCACCATAAACCAACCCCACAATGGGCAAGAGCATCGGATCCTGGCGTGGCACTCGGTCGGCCAGCGCGAGGAAACCCGCCATGCCGACCAGCGCAGCGCCGGAGGCTACCAGCATCTTGGCCGCCACCGGGATACCGGGCGCGATCAAGGTGATGGCAAGAAGGCCCAGCATCCCCGCCTCCGGACTTCCGGTCAGCGCGGGCTCCACCAGCCTGTTCCGAACCGCCTGTTGTACCACCACCCCGGCCAGCGCCAGACCGGCCCCCGCCAGAAGGGCGGCGGCGGTGCGGGGAAAGCGGCTGATCATCAGCAGCCACGCACCTCCCTCGGTCAGCGAGGCTGCGCCGATTGCAAGGCTGGCGAGAATCAGCCCGACCAGCGCGGCGAACAAGAGCGTACGGCGCATGATCTCAGCTGTCGCCGCCAGGAAAGGCGGCTTTGATTTCGTCCAACGTATGCTGCAGGGCGTTGGCGCCGCCTGCCGCGATATAGAGCGGTGCCGCGTCCAGATAGACGATCCGGCCGTTTTGCGCCGCCTTGGTTCTGGCGATCAGCGGGTTGTCCAAGGTTGCGGCCGCCGCTTCGCCCTCGGCGCCGATGGCAGCACCGCGGTCGATGATCAAAAGCCAGTCGGGATCGGCCTCGGCCACGAACTCGAAGGACACCGATTGCCCGTGGGTTTCCGCACCCAATCCTTCGACGGCCTCCGGCAGGTCGAGCGCCCGGTGCAGCCAGCCGAAGCGACCGTTGGCGCCATAGGCCGAGATCTTGCCGCCGTTAGTCAGCAGGATCAGCGCATCGCCCTTGCCCTCGACGGCCCGAGCGGTGTCTTCCAGCTTGGAGTCCAGCGCGGCGGTCAGCGTCGAGGCCTTCTCCGGCACACCGAACACCGCGCCATAAGCGACGATCCGGGCGCGGGCCTGCGCCAGCAGGTCATCCCCCTCGATGGTCATGTCGATGGTGGGCGCGATCTTGGACAACGCCTTGATCTGTGTCGAGGAGCGGCCGCCGGCGATGATCAGGTCGGGCTGCATCACGGCGAGCGCCTCGAAATCCGGTTCGAAGAGGGTGCCGATGCGCGTGGCCTGTTTGGCCATATCGGCAAGGCTGTCGAGAAACACCGGCGACGGAATGCCCGCCACCTCGACGCCGAGCGCGTTCAGCGTGTCCAGCGCAGCAATATCGAAGACGGCGACGGTTTCGGGATTGGCAGGAACCGCAACAGGGCCGGTGGTGGTGTCGATGGTCACGTCCCGTGCCGAAACGGGGGCCGCCAACGCGGCGAACAAAAGAGCGGCGGCAATGGATCTGCGCATGTCTCAACTCCATGGAAATGAGAGCGTGGCTGACCCAGGCGGCCTGGCTTCGCGTCAACGCCCTTGTATCGGAGCGCGAAACCCGACCGCAAGCCGTATTCTGATGGAAACGATCAGGAAAGACCTGCCCGGCTGTCAACGGCGAAATCATAACTCGACGCTGAAAGCGATGGGTCAAAACTGCCCCATTCACAAGACGAACGAAAAGGGCGATGATGCGTCGATGGTCGCCGGCTATCAGTTTCCCATGCGTTTTTGTTGGATCCTTGTGTGGTTTTTCTGGAACCTGGCCGCGGTTGCGCAGGAGCCCAGGATCCTCACCTCTTTTCCCGCCGAAATGACAGATGTCTATCAGGATCTGTGGGAGGCAACCGTGCCGGGATCGCGGCCGCAGCTTCTGAATAAGAACACCATTTCGGCGATCGAGGAAATTCAACGTGGCAATCCGCGGGCCTTTGATCTGTTCTGGGCGTCATCGCCGGAGGCATTTGAAATCCTCGGCCGCGAGGGGGCCCTTGTCGCGCCGGGGAGTTGCGGAGTCGATGGCCCAGCCCCGGTTGAAGGGTTCGCGATCTCCTCGGTCGGCTGGGCGCGGCGGCGCGACAGCAGCCTGTTTATGCCGGGCCATTGGAACGATCTCCTGCTACCGATCTATCGCGATCAGATCGCCATGGCGCGTCCCGCGCGGTCGGGCACCACGCATTTGCTGGTCGAGCAGATGCTCCAGGTGCGAGGCTGGGACGATGGTTGGGCTTACCTGCTTGAATTGGCGGGCAATCTGTCGACTCTGACGGCGCGCAGCTTCGGGGTCCCGGATGGGCTGGTCAATCACCGTTTCGAGATCGGGCTGACGCTGGATTTCCTGGCGCTGTCCCGCGGCGACGTGCTGCAGTTCCAGTACGGTCGCCCGATGATGACGACCACGGCGCAGATCGGCCTTCTGAAAGGGGGGCAACAAAGGCAAGCGGCTTGCGACTTCGTGCGTCTGTTGCTGTCGCGCCCGGGTCAGATGGCGCTGCTGGCGCCGCAGGTGGCGCGCATCCCTCTGGACCCCGATGTGCGGGAAGCGGCCGGCGACCGCCTCCCGCCCGACATGCTTTCTGCGCTGAGGCTGTCCTGGCTTGCCTATGACCCCGAGCTTTCATCCGATCGCTACTGGGCGGTCAATACGCTGTTCGACGTGATGATAACGGACGTTCTGGCCGAGCGGCGTGACCTGTGGCGCCGCCATCATGCTTTGCCCGACGCTGCGCCCGAGGCGGCGCTGCGCGAGGTCGCGGCCTTGCTGACCGCTGTACCGGTGAGCGAAACCCGCGCCACCGAGCTTTCCAAACGCTCGGTTACCGGTCTGCGGTCGCTGCCACTAGTCGGACTGGACGCCGTCGAACGGGCCGCGATCGAAACCTGGCGGGCGCAGACAGCAGATCTGTTGCGTCAGGCCGAAGCCGAACTGGTCCATCTCGAAAAACGGTTCGCACCTTGAAGGGCTTTTTCGAAAGGGTCATGCCGCAGATCTGGACGCGGCTTTTCATCCTGACCTTGGCCGCGGTCATGTCGACCTGGATCGTGGTGGGATTCTCGATGCAGACCCTGCGTTATGCAAGCGGCGTGGTGAAGGAACTCGAGACCGATCAGGTACCGCGGCTGACACAAACGTCGCAGCTGTCGGCACAGGTCGCGGATCTGGCGGTTCTCAGCAACGAGTTGCTGTTCGCCAACAGCTTGTCGGAAAGCCCGCTGAGCAATGCAACCGCAGATATCAGCGGCTTTCTGTCCGGCAGTCTCGGCGATGCAGCAATGCGGGCTGAAACGCGCGGCATTCTCGACCAGTTGGACCTGATTAACCGCAAGCTTGTCCGCACCCAGCGAATCGAAGCCGATGCCCGATCCGAGATTTCCCGGCTACGTTGGCTCGATGTCGAGATCCAGGAGGAAACCGCCGCGCTGGCCGCCGATTTCAACTTCAATATCCAGGCCCAGACCCGGGCGTTGGCCGGGGAGGCCGATGTGCAGGATCGCGCCGAACGCGCAGACCATCTGGTCGAAGAGATGCACCTGCGCGACATCTTCGCCGAGCTTGCCGCCGCGAGCGCCACGGCGTTCTCGGTCGCGGTGCAAACGTCGGGCAGCCGCTCGCTGGCACAACTCGATCAGTTTGCCGAGATCGAGGCGGATGCCTTTGCGCAGGTCCGCAACCTCCTGGCGCGATTGCCCGAGAAATCGGAGTTTCTCACGCTTCGCCAATCGGTGAGCGCGCTGGATAGTTTGATCAACGGGCGCGAGGGGTTGATCGCCAAGCGCCGTGATTGGCACGCGTTGCGTGGCAGCATGTATGCCGAGTTGGAAACGGTGCTGTCCAGGCTGTCTGACCTGCAGCAACGCCTGCAACAGGACGCGGCAGTGCAGCGCGGGGGCCTGACCGCGGACATCGCGGCATTTGCCCAACGCATCCAGCGAACGATGCTCCTTCTGATGATGGCGACGGTCCTGGCGCTGGCCGGGGGCATGGCCATCCTCTTTCTCTATATCCGGCCGGTGATCATCCGTCCGATGCAGAGGCTAACCAGTGCGATGCACGCCATCGCAAGCGGCGGTAGCGTCGAGATGGCACCGGGCGCCAGCCGCAACGACGAGATCGGCCAGCTATCGCGCGCCGTGCTGGCCTTCAGTGCCTCGGTCGACGAACGCGACCATGCCATCGCAGAGTTGAAGCAGACCCAGAACGAACTGGTGCAGGCCGGCAAGATGGCGGCGCTCGGCAGCCTGTCGGCCGGCATCGGGCACGAGCTCAACCAACCGCTGGGCGCCCTGCGGCAAAGGCTGCACCTGATGCGGTCGGCAGTGGGGCGCGCGGATGAGACGGCGCAGCATCGGCAGATCGACAAGATGGAAGCACTGGCCGAGCGGATGGAGCGTATCATCACCCATCTGAAACGTTTCGCCCGGCGTTCGGAGTATCGTCGGGAAGAGGTTGCGCTGATACCACTATTCCGCGCCGCAAGTGACCTGATGAAGGGGAATTTTGCCGACCGTGGGATCACGCTCGGCATTGATCCGGCGCTGGAGGGCGCGGTCTGCGTCGGCGATCCGGTTCTGGTGGAACAAGTGCTGGTGAATCTGCTGAGCAATGCCAGCGATGCAATCGCGGAAACAGGGGGCTCTGGCCGAATCGACATCCGCTCCGAAACGGACGAGGCCGGGTTCATCTCGTTCTCGGTGGTCGATTCCGGTGCCGGGCTTGGCGACCTTGATCCCAAACGGGCCTTCGACCCGTTCGTGTCGACCAAGGACCCGGGCAAGGGCCTGGGGCTGGGTCTGTCGATTTCCTACAACATCATGCGGGGCCTTGGCGGTAATCTTTCCCTGTCTGATCGCCGCGATAGCGGCGTGCGGGCCACCGTCACCCTGCCAGCCAAGGAGACCCGGCCATGAGCGAAGAGGGGCTGATCTACCTCGTCGATGACGATACCGATTTCCGCGAGGCCACCTGCGAAATGTTGGAGGGCGCGGGGTATCGCGTAACCCCCTTCGGGCACGGTCAGGACATGCTGGACAGGCTCGACCCCGAATGGCCCGGCGCGATCCTGTGTGACGTGCGCATGGCCGGGTTGGACGGCTTTGCGGTCCTCAAGGCGGTGCGCGCCATTGCCTCCGACATTCCACTGGTGATGATCACAGGACATGGGGACGTGCGGCTGGCCATCGCCGCGATAAAGGCGGGGGCCTATGATTTCCTGGAAAAGCCGGCCCAGCCGGATTTCCTGTTGAGTACTATGAGCCGCACATTGAACGCCCGGCGGTTGGTTCTGGAAAACAGGCGATTGCGCCGCGGTTTGCAGGCCCGGGGCGGATTGGCCGGCGTGCTCGTGGGGCGGTCGCAGGCGATGCGAGATCTGCGCGCAATGCTGTTGCGCCTGGCGCCGCTGCCGATGACCGTGACGATCTGCGGCGAAACCGGCACCGGGAAATCCGTTGCCGCCCGGGCGCTGCACGACCACGGCGAGCGAGAGGGCCGGTTCGAGACGATTTCTTGCGTCGGGATATCGGCCGAGGATCTGGGCGCAGCACTGGCGGCGATCGGTGATGACGTGTCGACCCTGTTCGTGCGCTCGGCCCACCGCCTCGATGCCTCGTGCCAAGCGCTGCTGGCCGAATACTTGCGCGCGCCGGACAAGCCGCGCATCGTCCTTTCGATGACAGGCGGTGCCGACGCGCCACCCGAAACGATGCTGACCGACGAGCTCTTTTTCCTTGCCAACGTCGCGCGACTCGACCTGCCGCCGTTGCGTGAACGCGGCAAGGACGTGTTCCTGTTGCTCGAGGCGTTTCTGCGGGACGCCGCGCAACGGTTCAAGCGACCCTTGCCGAGAGTGACCGACGAGATGATCCGCGAGATCGGACGCCACGCGTGGCCCGGCAATGTGCGCGAGTTGCAGACCGCGGCGGAGCGCATGGTTATCGGGCTGCCAATCAACCTCAAGGCGCGCGGCACGGGACAGGGCAAAGAGGTTCTGAGCTATGATGATGCGATGCGCCGGTTCGAGCGCGACCTGTTGATGCAAAGCCTGCGCGAAACGGATGGTCGCAAGGGCGAGGCTGCAGAGCTCCTGGCGATTCCCCGCAAGCGTCTCTACCTACGGATGAGAGCGGTGGGCCTCCTGGGTGAGGGTCAGGATTGACCCATTTACGTGGTCGCATCTGACCCATTTCGAGAGGATCTCGCGAAAAATCCCACAGATTTCCCTTGTCGGCGACAAGTTGCCAGCTTGCACGACATGCGCAGGAGGAGCGCAGGAAACAAAGGGGAGGATTGCTCCATGCGGAGTACCATTATTTCATCTGTCGCGGCATTGGCGCTGACGGCCACGGGCGCATTGGCTGATGGCAAGATCACCGTGATCACGTCGTTTCCGGATTCCATGACCGGCCCGATCGAGGCGGCCTTCGAGGCGGCCCACCCGGATTACGATCTTGAAATCCTGAACAAGAAGACATCCGCCGGTGTGAAGTACATCCAGGAAATCGCCGGCGACAACACCGCCGACATCTTTTGGGCCTCGGCGCCCGACGCGTTCGAGGTCCTCAAGACCAACGATCTGCTGGCGTCGGTTGAGGTCGCCTCCGACGGCATCCCGGACAAGATCGGGGCCTATCCGCTCAACGATCCGGCTGGCTATTACTATGGCTTCGCCGGTGCCGGTTACGGCATCATGTGGAACGAGCGGTATCTGAAGGCCAATGAACTGGTGCCGGCCAAGGAATGGTCGGATCTGGCCAAGGCCGAGTACCATGGCCATGTCGGCATGTCCGCGCCGTCGCGCTCGGGCACCACGCATCTGACCGTCGAGACGCTGCTTCAGGGCGACGGATGGAACGCGGGCTGGGCCAAGTGGAAGCGCATCGCCGGGAACTTCAGCACGGTGACCGAACGCAGTTTCGGCGTGCCGGACGGGGTGAATACCGGAAATTTCGGCCTCGGCATCGTGATCGATTTCTTCGGCTTCTCGTCCAAGGCCTCGGGCTTCCCGGTGGATTTCGCCTATCCCACCGTCACGGCTCTGGTCCCTGCCAATGTCGCGGTGGTAAAGAACGCCCCGAACGAGAAAGGCGCGATCACCTTCATCGAATACCTGCTCACCCCCGAGGGGCAGGCGGTGCTGCTTGACCCGGCGATCATGCGCCTGCCAATCAACCCCAAGACCTACGCGACCGCGCCCGAAGGCTTCCCCAACCCGTTCGAGGATGAAACCATCGGTGCCACCGTCGAGTTCGATGTGGAGAAATCCGGCGCCCGCTACAACGTCGTGAACTCCATGTTCGACGTGATGATCACCTACCGTCTCGACGATCTGCGCGCCGCCGTGGGAGCGATCCAGAAGGCCGAGGCCGCAGTGGCCGAAAGCGGCAACGCAGAGGCCCAGAAACTGATCGACGAGGCTTGGGCGCTGATCGACGCCAACCCGATCGACGAGGCCAGGAGCCTCGACCCTGACTTCGCCGCGATCTTCACGAAGAAACGCAAGAAGGCGGATGACGAGGTCGGCCAGCGTCAGGCCGAGGTCGAGCAGGAGTGGGATGCCTTCGTGGTCGAGAACTACCGCAAGGCCCGGGAACTCGCAGACAAGGCCGCAAGCCTGTAAACCTCCTTCGCCCGGCCTGAACCCGCTTCGGGCCGGGCCAGTGGCCACCGCACGCCTGCGGTGACCGCATGCCCCCAAGAAAGACCAAACCCATGTCGTATTCCTCCCCCCCACCTGCAAAGCGGCAGGCAGGGCTGGCAGACCGTTTGCCCGGCTGGCTGGTCCCGCATCTTTCGGGCCTGCATATCGCCGCGCTGCTGATCGCGCTCCTGCTGGTCGGCCTGTTGCTGGTCCCGGTTGCGCAGGTGATGATCGTGGCATTCCAGGATCCCGCGACCGGAGCGGCCACGCTGCAGAACTTCGTGGATTTCTTCCGCACATCGCTGTTCCGCGAAAGCTTCTGGAACTCGTTCTACGTCTCGGCCATGTCGGTTGTCGTGGCGACGGCCATCGCGCTGCCCCTGGCCTATATCACCACGCGGTTCACCTTTTCCGGTTCGATCCTGATCCAGAGTCTCGGCTTCATCCCGTTGATCATGCCTCCCTTCGTCGGCGCGGTCGCGATGCAGCTGATCTTTGGTCGCAACGGCACGGTCAACCTGCTGCTGCGCGACTGGTTCGGCATCGGCATTCCTTTCATGGAGGGGTTGAACGGTGTCATTCTCGTACAATCGATCCACTATTTTCCCTTCATCCTGATCAACCTGTCGGCCTCGCTGCGCAATATCGACCGTTCGATGGAGGAAGCCGCCCAGAACCTCGGCAGCCACGGCATACGGCTGTTCCGGCGGGTGGTCTTTCCGCTGGCCATGCCCGGCTATATCGCCGGGGCGGCGCTGGTCTTCATCAAGGTGTTCGACGATCTCGGAACGCCGCTGTTGCTCAACGTGAACAACATGCTCGCCCCACAGGCGTTCCTGCGGATTTCCTCGATCGGGATCTCGGACCCAATGGGCTACGTGATCTCGGTGATCCTCGTGGTATTCTCGATCCTGTCGCTCTGGACCTCGTTCCTGTTCATGCGCGGCAAGGAATATGCCACCGTCCAGAAAGGCGGCGGAGGTATGGCCCGGCGCGAGTTGAAGCCGATCGAAAAGGCGATGGCCTACGGCGTTGTGGTCTTGATCCTGCTTCTGGTGCTCAGCCCCCACATCGGGTTGCTGCTGCTGTCCTTCGGCACGATCTGGTCCTATGCGCCATTACCCGATGGCTACACCCTGGCGAACTACGTGACGATGTGGGAAAACTCCAAGACCTACATCCTCAACACCGTACTGTATGCCGGGGTCGCGGCGACGCTGGATGTGATCATCGGCACAGCCATCGCCTATATCGTGATCCGCACGCGGATCTTCGGGCGCCAGGGGCTGGATTACCTGGCCACGGCGGCACTGGCGGTGCCGGGGGTGGTGCTGGGCATCGGTTATCTGCGGACCTTCCACAGCATCGACGTGCCACTGGTCGACAAGCCGCTGGCAAGCTGGTGGGTGATTATCGCGCTGGCCCTGATGGTCCGGCGTCTGCCCTATGCGCTGCGCGCCTGCACGGCGGCACTGCAACAGGTCAGCCTGGCGCTGGAAGAGGCGGCCGAGAGCCTGGGCGCGACCAAGCGGCGGACCATCCAGAAGATCGTTGTGCCGCTGATGACCGGCGGCATCCTGGCCGGCTTCGTCACCAGCTTTGCCACAGCGGCGGTGGAACTCTCGGCCACGATCATGCTGGTAAGTTCCAACAATGACGCACCGCTGTCCTATGGCATCTATCTGTTCATGCAGACCCCCTCGGGACGCGGCGCAGGAGCGGCGCTCGGCATCGTGGCGGTCGTCGTCGTGGCCATCGGCACGATTGCTTCACAGATCATCATCGAACGCGACAAGAAGCTCAGAGCGTCCGGCGAACAGCGCTGAGACGGGGAGAAAAGAAAATGGAAAGAGCCGGAATCAAGATCGAAGACGTGCACCTGTCCTTTGGCGAGACCAAGGTGCTCAAGGGCGTGAATCTCGAAATCAAACCGGGGGAGTTCTTCGCGTTTCTCGGGCCGTCGGGCTCGGGTAAATCCACGTTGCTGCGGGCGATTGCGGGCTTTGGCCCGACCCCGCAGGGCAGCATCCGCATCGGGGGTCGCGACGTGGTGAAGCTTTCGCCATGGACACGAAATGTCGGCATGGTGTTCCAGTCCTATGCGCTCTGGCCGCACATGTCAGTGCGCGAAAACGTGGGCTTCGGGCTAAAGGAACGCAAGATGCCAGCGCGACAGATCCGCCCGAAGGTGGACGCCGCGCTGGAGCTTGTCGGGCTTCAACGCCTGGCCGAACGGATGCCCAACCAGCTTTCGGGCGGACAGCAACAGCGCATCGCACTGGCGCGCACGATCGTGGTGGAGCCCGAGGTTCTGCTGCTTGACGAACCGCTGTCCAACCTCGACGCGTCACTGCGCGTGCAGATGCGGCGCGAGTTGCTGCGGCTTCAACGGCAGCTCGGGCTGACGACGATCTTCGTCACCCACGACCAGGAAGAGGCCAACACGACATCCGACAGGATGGCCGTACTGGATGGCGGCGTGATACAGCAGATCGGCACGCCGCAGGAACTCTATGACCAGCCCGCCAACCTCTTCGTGGCGCGGTTCCTCGGAACGGCGAACATCCTCAAGGGCCGGGTCGAGAGCTACGGGGATCAGGCACGTTTCGTCACCGCCACGGGCGACAGCCTCAGCCTCAGTGGCAGCACTCCCTCGGAGGGGGGCAACATCGTGCTGCGTCCGCAGAATATCCAGATCAGTCGCGAGGCGGGCCGGAACGCACTGCCCGGAAAGGTGCTGCACAAGGAGTTCCTGGGGAGCCAGATACGTTACTTGGTCGAGGCCGGCGGAACCGAGATCGTGGTCGATCAGAGCCACAGTTCAGGGGTGGACTGGTACGAGGTGGGCGCCGACGTGCATCTTCTGGCCAACACCGACAACGCGGTGGTGCTTTGAATGTCGCGAACCTCCTGTGACCTGCCCCAGGTGTCCCTGCGGCACCAGCTGCTCCTGCTTCGGCATGGCGAGACGGTCTGGAACCGCCAGGGGCGCCTCCAGGGGCGGCTGGATTCACCGCTCACCGAGACCGGTCGCGAACAGGCGCGTCGGCAAGGCCGCGACCTGGAGGTGTTGCGCCAGGGGGTGGGGCCGCACCGTGTCTTTTGCAGCCCGCTCAAGCGGGCGCAGGACACCGCGCGTCTGGCGCTGGGAACCGAGGCGTTCATCACCGAGGCTCGCCTGGTCGAGATCGGCTGCGGTCGCTGGGAGGGCACCACCGAAGCCGAGCGGGCGCAGTCTGATCCGGAGGCTTCGGGCCGCTTCGATGATGAAATCGAACGATACCTGAACGCGCCGGGCGGAGAAGGCCTTGCAGCTTTGACCGACCGCTTGGCCGCGTTTCTTGCCGATCTCGAGGGACCGGCTGTGATCTTCTCTCACAAGGTCGTGCTGGTCACCCTGCGGGCGATGGTGACCGGCGGGCGATCTTCCCTTGTTGGCGGTATGGCGCCAAGGCAAGGAACGATACTGGAATTACCGCCGCAACCAGGCACGGTCTGACTTGATGGGGTGAGCGGCCTTCCAACCGGCCGATGGCTGTCGTCGCGGGACCGGCGATGTGATATCAGTTTTTCGAGCCTCGATTTTCGGCTCTTCCAATCTGGCAAAATCCGATCCGACATTCCGAGGAATTTGGAGCCATGGTTTGGTTGTGCGCGGAATGCGCCCCTCGGGCGGTACCACTGGGTTTGAAGTTATTGACAGGTTCATAGTTCTGATAAGGAGAGCCTCATGATCAGGCTCTGGACCCATTGATTTGGTTGCGGCCTCCGCGTGATCTTGATTCAAGCTCCCTCACTTCAGGGGGTGCTGTGAGCTATCTTTTCTGGCTGATTGACAAGCAGATGGCACGGCTCTGCCCGTACTTTCCGAAGAGCCATGGCAAGCCACGCGTCGATGACAGGCGTGTTCTGAGTGGCATTATCTTCATCAATCGCAATGACTTGCATTGGAGTGATGCACCAAAGGAATGTGGCCCGCCCAAGACGCCCTACAACCGCAGGAAGCAGTGGAGCGACCTGGGCGTGTTTACCCG
>NZ_BAABWV010000028.1:0-22584 GCF_040365005.1 Aquicoccus sp. SU-CL01552
CTTCCGCCGCTGCCAGAACAACGGAAGATCGCCGCGATCTTGCGGACCTGGGACGAGGCTCTCGAAAAGCTTACCGCACTGCGGGCGGTGAAGGCGAAGAGGCTGGACGGGGTAGTGCAGCGTTTCTTCGAAGCTGAATACGCTGCACACAACAGGCAGATGCGGGCGAAAGAGTTGTTTGAGACCGTATCTGAGCGAGGTCGCCCTGACTTGCCTTTGCTTGCAGTCATGCAAGACATTGGGATTGTCCGTCGCGATGAGTTGGGACGGCGCGTTGCCATGCCGGACGGTGACACATCGACTTACAAGGTTGTCCGCCCCGAAGACTTTGTGATCAGCCTTCGCTCTTTCGAAGGTGGTCTAGAATATTCCAAGATCACTGGTTTGGTCAGTCCAGCCTATACTGTCTTGCGCCCGACAACACGGATCGTCGGAGACTACTATCGGCACTTTTTCAAGTCGCGCAGTTTTATCGGACGCCTCGACAAGCTCATCTTCGGCATCCGCGACGGCAAACAGATCGCCTTTCGCGATTTTGGGGACATGTATATTCCCGCGCCGCCCTTGGATGAGCAGTCCACTCAGGCGCACGCTATCGGCGTGCTGGAAGATGATTTGGCCCTGGAAGACAAGCGCATCGAAGTTCTGAGCAAACAGAAGCGCGCCCTGATGCAGAAGCTCCTGACGGGCGAATGGCGTGTCGGTGTCTCGGACGACGAAGAGGCGGCGGCATGACTGAGAAAACGAAAATGCGCACGCTAAACGTCCGGCTCCTACGGAAAGGACGTATGCCTGAAGACGCCTTCACCGAGACATTTGCACCAGACGCTGATCGAGCACTTGAAGAACGGCCGTGGGGTGCGGGCGAAGGAGCGCGGCTGTTCATCGGACAGATTTACTCTAATCCGCCTGGCTGGCGTGATCTGTTGCAGCAAGTCAGCCCCGATTTGCCCGAAGGCATCTTCACAGGCGGTGCAGGCGCGGTTGTCTTTTTACCCGTCGGGGATCGCATTGCCGCCATGTGTTTTGGTCATGCTCATATCGCATTGAACGATCACGCTTTCGAGCGTCAGTTCGGCTTGCGGGTCACGCTCAACAGCGTTCCGAGAGACAAGCTTCGATCCATTGATCTGGCAACACCAGATGCCGTCACGTTTCAGAAACGTGTGCAGGCGAGCAAGGACAGCGATGTCCAGGCTTTTGGCATTGATATGCTTCGCGATCTTGCCCGCGTCGCGGGTGGTACGCCGCGCAAACCTGCCTTTGCCAGTTTCGTTGCCGGTAAGGACAGCCTGTCGATCACGTGCCGAGTGGAGCCGGACAAGTTCCATGAGAAGTGCGCTGAGATCATCTCGGAGTACACCAAAACGACCTATCAAAAAGAGTTCGCATGGGTCGATAACATGCGAAGAGTCGAAGAGAAGGACACAATCGAGAAGCTCGACGCGAGTATCGAAAAGGCGATCAAGGACTTAAAGGCGGGCAATGCCAGCGATCTACACATGACGCCCCCAGAAATCGTAAATTACACTGAGGGATCTCTGCTACACTACAACGGTTTTGGGAGCCACGGCACAAATTTCCACAGCCTTTCTATCAAGGACTATATCGCAGAGTTGAAGCGCTGCGCCTTCAAAGGCGGAATCTCCGAAATCAAGGAGAAGCACCGCGTGAAGGCGAAGGCTGATGACCAAGGCGAGTTTTCTGAGAAGTGGCGTGTATATGATTGCTTTGTTTATGAAACAACGCTCGGCACAGGTGCGAGCCAAGACTACTATGTCCTCTTCGCCGGTGATTGGTACAAAGTCGAAAAATCGTTCAAGAACCGTATCGAAGCCGCCTTCAACGCGATTGAGCGGGTTACCATTGTTGGCAGGACAACCTGCCGCAACGAGGAAGAACTGATTGACCAACTTGAGGCCAGTCGCGACGACCTGGTCAAGCTGGATCGTACTAAGATCAACCCGCAAAACGTGCGATATGCAAATATCGAACCTTGCGACTTCTTTTCGGACAAGAAGGATTTCATCCACTTGAAAGATGGGTCCTCTTCAGGACCGATCAGTCATCTCTGGTCCCAAGGAGTTGTCAGTGCGGATGCCTTTATCTCTGACAAAGAGTTCAGGAAAAAGCTTCGCGCCAAGGTAAAGTCTGTTAAGGCTGGTTTCGAGGTCCACCTTCCTATGAGCACCGATAAGGTGGTTCGAGAGGACTACCGTGTCGTCTATGGCATCATGAGACCCCCTTATGCAGACGGGACTCTCGGTTTGCCGTTCTTCAGTAAGGTAAGTTTCCAAGCTGCTGTCGAGCGTCTCGCACAGTTCGGCATTCCTGTCGCAATCGAGCTTATTGAAAAGCCTGCTTCAGATTCTGACGATGGCGATGGCGATGGCGATGGCGGAAATGATGTCCCCGAAGTCACCGACGATGTGATTGAGGAGGCAGCATGAATCAGCATTATGCACCTCAAGGTTTCAACCCCGCCGAAAAGTACCAATCCCAGATACCTGCAATACAGACGCTGGTGGCGCTTGGCTTCCAGCCCTTGTCACAGGGCCAGGTCGATCAGCTGCGGGGGAAACCCCGCAACGTGATCCTCGACGACATCGTTGTGGAGCAGATGCTGAAGCTCAACAGCTACAGCTATCGGGGCAAGAGCTATGCGTTCGATCTGGAGGATGCGCATGAGGCGCTGCGCCGCCTCAAGCCGACCCCTGACAAGCTCAAGGGCCTGAAGGGCACGAACCAAGACATCTATGATCTCTTGGTTCTGGGCACGACGATCTCCAAGGCCATCGAGGGCGACAGCAAGAGCTATTCCTTCAAGTACATTGATTGGGAGACGCCCGAGAATAACGTCTTCCATGTCACGGCGGAGATGAGTGTCGAACGGACAGCCAGCACCGCGACACGGCGCTGCGATATTGTCTGTTTCGTGAACGGCATCCCATTCATCGTGATCGAAAACAAGCGCCCCACGGAGTCGCTTAAGAAGGCCGACAGCCAGCTGATCGGGTATCAGAACGAGGACAACATCCCGCAGCTTTTCCACTATGCGCAGTTGCTCATGAGCGTGAAACGGCAGGAAGCCCGCTATGCCACCGTGGGCACGCCACGCAAGTTCTGGCAAATCTGGCGCGATGAAGAGGATCAGGACGCGGATATCTCCACTGCGATCAATCAGCCTTTGACGGCAGAGGAAAAGAGCGCTGTTTTCTCCGGCGACCTTGCCGACGCGCGCGTCTTCTTCGAGGAGTTGGCAGCGGGAGGGGAAAGGTCGATAAGTGAACAGGATCGCGCCATCTACGCGATGTGCCGGCCGGAGCGCCTCCTCGATCTCGTGCGCCGTTTCACGGTCTTCGATGGAGGGGTGCGCAAGATAGCTCGCCATCAGCAATTCTTCAGCATCAGAATAGCTCTTGCTCGCTTGAAAGGTTTCGACCTGGAAGGTCGCCGCAAAGGCGGGGTGATCTGGCACACGCAAGGCTCAGGGAAGAGCCTGACGATGGTGATGCTTGCGCGCGCGCTTGCTCTTGATAAGGACGTAAAGAACCCCCGCATTCTGATCGTGACGGATCGTGATGATCTCGACAAACAAATTAAGGGTACGTTCAAGTCTTGTGACCTTGAACCCGTGCGAGCCGCCACGGGCGCAAACCTGATCGAGCTGATCAAGAACCGCACACCCCTGGTCACGACGATCATCAACAAGTTCGATACCGCCATGAATGCGGGCGACTTCAAGGACGACAGCGCCGACATCTTCGTTCTCGTCGATGAAAGCCACCGCAGCCAGACAGGCCGCTATGGCGGTCACGGCAAGTTCGCCCTGAAGATGCGTCGCATCCTACCGAACGCCTGTTATCTCGGCTTCACCGGCACGCCGCTTCTGAAGAAGGACAAGAACACCCTCGATACGTTCGGGGGGTTGATCCACAAATATACGATTGATCAGGCGGTGAAGGACGAAGCGGTCGTCCCTTTGCTCTATGAAGGGCGCTTGGTCGAGCAACAGGTGAGTGGCGATGTCGTCGATACTTGGTTCGACAAGATCAGTGAGGGGCTGACGGAGAAGCAGAAAGCCGATCTAAAACGAAAGTTCTCGCGCATGGATGCCTTGTCACAGACGAGTCAAGCCATCCGCGCCAAGGCGTTCGATATTTCAGAGCACTACCGCCAGTATTGGCAGGGCACGGGTTTCAAGGCGCAACTGGTGGCACCCTCAAAGGCCGCTGCCGTGCGCTTCAAGGATATTCTCGATGAGATAGGCCATGTGACGAGCGAGATCATTATCTCCGCTCCTGACGATAAGGAAGGGAACGAGGAAGTCGATCAGGAATCCAAGGACTTGGTGCACAAGTTCTGGGCCAAGATGATGGCCAAGCACAAAACCGAGGACGAGTATAACCGGCAGGTCATCGACGCCTTCAAGGGCTCAGGCGATCCCGAAATCCTAATTGTCGTTTCTAAGCTTCTGACCGGCTTTGACGCCCCACGAAACACCGTGCTCTACGTTTGCAAACCGTTGCGTGAGCACAATCTTCTTCAAGCCATTGCCCGCGTGAATCGTCTCTATGAAGACGACGACAAGGAAAAGCAGTTCGGCTTCATTGTCGATTACGAGGGGCTTCTTGGAGAGCTCGACGCAGCACTTACGACCTACAGCGCTTTCGAAGGTTTCGACGGTGATGATGTCGCAGGATCATTGCATGACATTCGGGAGGAAATTCGCAGGCTGCCGCAGCTGCATGACCAGCTGTGGGATATCTTCAAGGAGGTTCGCAACAAGAAGGACATGGAACAGTTCGAGCAGCTCTTGGCTGACGACGCTAAGCGAGCAGACTTCTATTCTCGGCTGAAGGACTATGGCCGCTGCCTGCACATCTCACTTTCCTCAGAGAAGCTTTATGACGTGTTTGACGAGGCGGCGGTTTCCACCTTTACGAAGGATTGGAAAGCCTTCTCCGAGCTGAAGCGCTCAGTCCAGCTGCGCTATCAGGAAACCGTCGATGTGAAAGAGTTCGAGCCCAAGATTCAGAAACTGCTCGACGATCATGTCACGGCGAAGCCTGCGGAAGTGATCATTGACTTAGTGAATATCAACGATCCTGATGCGTTAAATGCTGTGATCGAAGAAGAGGGCAAAACTGCCGCCTCCAAGGCGGATCGCATTGCAAGCGCCACCAAGCGCACGATCACAGAAAAGATGGAGCAAGACCCCTCCTTCTACAGGCAGTTCTCCGAGATGCTCGCTGAGACGATCCGCGACTATCGCGAGAAACGGATTTCGGAGAAAGATTACCTTAAGACAGTCGTGGACTTGGCAGCTCGCGTTGCACGTCGAGATCATGGCCGTGACATGCCCGAAAGCATCAAGGGAGACACGGACGCTCAGGCTGTATTTGGCGTTCTTGAACCGATCCTGAAGGAGATCAACGGCGGTGTTGAGGATACTGTGACAGCCGATGTCGCGCAGTCGATCATCGGGATCGTCAAGGATCACCACATTGTTGATGTCTGGTCGAACGAGATGGCGCAGAACAACATGCGCAACGCTATCGACGACTATTTCTTCGATGTCGTGCGCGACGAGAAGGGTATCGACATTCCCCTCGACCTTCTCGACGACATCGAGCTGCGGATCATGGATATCGCGCGGGCGAGGTTCCCCGGATGAGTGCCGAGGTTCTTGAGGCTAGCTTCGGCAGCGAGACGATCCGTTTTTCTGTCGTGAGGCGGGTTCGCAAGACCCTGTCCATAAGCGTCTTGCCCGACCAGCAGGTCGAGGTTGTCGCGCCCGAGGACGCGAGCTCTGAACGTATTATCGAGAAGGTGCGCAAACGCGCGCCGTGGATATGCAAGCAGCTGCGCTACTATGATCAGTTCCAGCCGAAAACGCCAGAACGCCGGTATATCGGCGGCGAGACCCACCTGTACTTGGGGCGGCAGTATAAACTCAAGGTGATCCCCGGCATACAAAGCTCCGTCAAGATGCAGCGCGGTCAGCTGATGGTTTGGAGCACGAAGCCAGGTCGAGCCGCCCACACCCGTGAGCTTGTTCGAGACTGGATGTTGCAGCGGGCCAAGATCAAATTTGCCGAACGTCTGGATGTCTGTCGAGGACGCTTTTCCGACCCTGAGAAGGTCGTCCCAAACGGCCTCATCATTCGCGAGCTGAGCTATCGCTGGGGCTCGATGACAGGCCGGAAAAATCTAGTCCTCAACCGCGCTCTGATCAGGGCCTCGACGGAGGCCATCGACTATGTGATCACGCATGAGCTGTGCCATATCGAGCACCCCCATCATGGCCCCGCCTTCTTTGACCTCTTGAAGCGCGTCATGCCGGATTGGGAGGCTCGGAAACTCAAGCTCGAACGACAACTCGCGTAGCTGTTCCAGAACCGGTTAAATCTCGATCAATTTACTCTAGCCGCTCCGCGATCCACATCTTGATCAGCGCCTGACGGGTGATACCCAGCTTCTGGGCTTGCCGGTCCAAACCGGCAACCACCCAGGTTGGGAAATCCACGTTTACCCGCTTGGCCTCAACATTGAGGCGGCGCGCCTTTGTCCAATCGACATGGGCGGACATGTCTTCGCCCGCGTCGAAGCGTTTGTCGAATTCAGTCGCCTTCATAGTGGTCAATCTCCTGCTTGCGAGCGCGGCGCACGGAGATGAGCCGCACCCGGTCGCTCCGGTATGTGTAGACAGCCGTCCAGTGTCTGGCCCCGATCATGCCAACCGCCAGAAAGCGTGGCTCGTCCGTGACGTTGGCAGGGGCCTCGATCAGATAAGGATCCTCCCAGAGGGCCTGAGCCTCATCAAAGTCGATCCCGTGCTTTTCACGGTTCGCGGCGCTTTTGTCGGGGTCATACTCGAACTTCATTAAGGGCAATATATGCTGAAAATGGTATAATTACTATACTTTTCAGCCGCACTACAATGAGGAGATTTACTCAGCAAAAAAGCAGCAACGCCGCCCGCATGTCCTAAGGACATGCGGGCGGCGTTGCTGGCCAGTCAAGAGGCTTGTGCGAGTCCGTCACGCTATCATCTGAACATCGCCAGCTGCTGAGGCTCCACCCAATAGCCCCGTTGACGCTTGGAGGCTTCCAGTGTGACCAGAGCCGCAACGGCCTGGTTCTCGTCCTCGAACCAATCCATCCGAACCTGACCGCCCTGCCCAATGCGGCCCCATTCGCGGTACAGCGTCCATTCGCCGAACAGGTTCGGCATAACCGCCATCCGGTAGAACCGGGCCATTTTCTGCGCAGGCTGGCGTTTTTCAAGATAGGTCTGCATGGCCGTCACAGGTGATACTTGCGCGCAATTTCGAGGGCTTCGGCCTGTTCGGTACCGATGTATTCTTTGGTGCTTTCAATACTGGCATGGCCGAGCAGCAGTTGGGCCGCGCGTAGGTTGCCGGTTTGCTGGTAAATATGGGTCGGGAAGGTCCGGCGCAGCGAATGCAGGCCGTAGAGGCTGGGATCGAGGCGGGCCTTTTCCAGCCAGGAGCGGAACAGCCGCCAAAGCTGGCTTTCACTGAGATGGGTCTGGGACCACCGTGCCCCCTGCCCCGTGAACAGCCAGCCGTGCAGCGGCTTTTCAGAGGCGGTGAGATAAGCACGCAGACTGTCGCGCGTGTTTGAAGAAAGCCGCGCCTGCACCGGGCGCGCGTTCCGCGTCTCGGTTTTCTTCTGCCGGATTTCCACAATCTCGCGCACGCCTGCCGGGGTTGCCACATCCGCCACCCGCAACCGCACCAGATCGGAGCCCCGGAAGCTGGTGTCGAGGGCAACGTTGAATAGCGCCAGATCGCGCAAGGCGCGCTCTTGGCGCAGGATCAGCCGGATCAGTGCCACCTGGTCAGGCGTGAGGGGTGGCTTCTTGCCCACAACACGGCCCTTGTTCCAGGCGGTCTTGGAGGTGGCTGACATGGGTAAATCCTTACAAGCTTTTGAGTTATTATGGCCTAAAACCTTGCATGAAGAAAGGTTATGATTTCTGGATGTGCCGTTTTTCCTTTGTTTTATTGGGATTACGGTTGGCGCTGTCATGCGAGCTTTTAACCAAAAGCTTGCATGACTGTAGCCTGACATGTTTCTGCGGAAATTCAATGACCACTTGACTTCATTTCCGATTTTCAACATACTGGTATGTATGAAATCGGAAATGGAGGGCCTTATGGCTGAACCTATCAAAATAGGCGGTAAGGCATCCTCGAAGCCCGACTGCATCATCTACAGTACACCAGCATCACGCAACGCAAAGCTCAAAGAATTGACCATCGCAGAGGAGTTGCTCGTAGATGCGCTGCAACGTGGTGTAGCTGAAAAGCTGACCGCTGAGATATTCGACCCAGCGACTGCTGGCGGGTACGATCTCTATCGCTATACGACGCGATATGTGCGGAAAGGTCTGTATGAAGCAGGTTGGGAACTGAGCGACAGCAACAATATTGCTCTGGTCAGGGACCCAGCTGAAGGAACCGTCATAATTGTTTGTAGCGGCGACCATCAAACTGGGCAGCTAGTCGGCGATCAACCAAAGACTAAGCGCTCTAAAGGCGATCTTTTCCTAGAGGTAAGTGAAATCGTCGCCACTGATCTCTTTGGAGATGATGAGGTCAAGACGCGTCACGTTGCATTGCCCGATGCAAAGGTCTGGTTGCTTCTTCATTATCATGTTGTGGATCGTGGCCAGCAAATCTTGAGGGCAGAGCTATCCAGGCCGCTCGAAGCGAATGATGGGATGATTACACAATGGAGTGAGCGCGTTATTCTGCACGTCCCGCTTCCTGATGCCATGGCCGATGACGAGTCGGCGAACGATGAGGGACCGGTCATCACTCCTGATGTTGAAATTAGGTTTTGAGATGAATGGGAAAAGGCTGGCCATTGCAAGGCAACGGAAAGGATATAGCAGACCAGAACTCGCCGAAAGGCTGGGAGTTACTCCACGAACAATAGGTGGGTGGGAATCTGGTGCTGTTATACCAGAGGATAGAATCCCTTCGTTAGTTCAAATTCTTGGGTTTTCGCGCTCTTTTTTAGAGTTGCCCGATCCTGCAAGTGTATCAACCGGGGCGGTCAGTTTCCGTTCACTGAGCCGCAAAACGGCAAGTCAACGCGATGCTGCCCTTTCGATGTGCGACCTTGCAGTTGACCTTTCGGCTTGGCTTGATCCTCGATTTGGGCGCAACAGCGTTAACGTTCCGGACCTCTCCTCAGAGGAACCTGATTTCGCTGCTGACCTACTCCGTCGTGATTGGGGCCTAGGCACAGCGCCTATCTCGAATCTTGTTCACCTGTTGGAAGCAAAGGGGGTCCGACTTTTTGCACTTCCAGAAAACTGTCGAGAAATTGATGCATGTTCTTTTTGGTATGATGATATCCCATTCATGCTGGTAGACACGACAAGATCAGCTGAACGGATCAGGTTTAACTTGGCACATGAACTTGGCCACTTGATCCTCCATCGCCATGGCGCTCCCGTTGGTCAAGTTGCTGAGAAAGAAGCAAATGTTTTTGCCTCGAATTTTCTTATGACAATAGGCAGTATCCAGAGGCACCTCCCAAGGGAGATGACGATTGACGCAATTATCCGACTTAAATCTAGATGGGGAGTTTCTGCAGCTGCTCTCGCGTACCGTCTAAACAAGATCGGATATCTGAGGGACTGGAACTATAAGTCTATGGTTATTGAGATGAGACGACGCAGATACCACGAAGTAGAGCCGTCGCCAATTCCACATGAACAATCATATGTTTTGGATATCGTCCTCAAGACTTTGCTCAATAAGGGCATCAGCCTGAGATTGGTTGCCGAGGAAACGCATATACCCCACGCGGAGGTAGTGGGGCTTATGCATGGTCTAGCAACAGTGGCAATTTCCAGCCATGATATTGCTTCACCTAACGAGCGGAGAGCGACTCTTCGCGTTGTTTGAATCAGTCAATGTGGGAGCTCTTGTAGAGATCCCACATTTTTTCTACTAGTTGCCCCTGCGTGACGCCAAGGCGTTCGGCCTCAGTGGCAATTGCCTCTCCTACTTCAGGGAAAACTTTCGGATGCAATTGGTACGTCCTAGGGCTCGGTTTGCGCCCTGGTTTTTTGCGAGGTGTCCTGTCTAGGAACCCCCTCGCCTCTCCAACCTCATCCACACGCCTGACCTCTTCAACAGTCGTATCCTTCGGGCGCGCCTTGAGCCCTGCGAGTCTATTTGAGCCGCTCATAAACAGCCTCCGCGAATGCTTGGGCGTTGATCAACGCCTTATCCACTTTACCGCCTGTCATCATCTCAGGGTCATTCATCATCGCGGTCAAATCGCCGCCATAGGCAAACAGTTCCGAGAATGCCGCGCGTGCTACCAAGGATGGCTCAATCACGTCGATCCCTGCTCCTCTGAGCTGTTCTTCCAACTCCTTTTGGACGCGGCTTTTGACTGCGGCGCTGGTTTTTGTCAAAACCACGGCGTGTCGGATCGAACGTCCGAGCGCCTCTTCTTCCTCTCGCACCAATGCCAGCGCCTCGGAACCGATCTCTGCGTCGAGGGCGGTCGGCTGCATCGGAACAATAACCAAGTCGGCTTGTGAAATCGCACGGCTGACCAACTGTGATGCGACGCCTTCCAGGTCCACAATGACGATCTTACCATCGCCATCAGCACTCCGAATAGTGGGAACGATCTCTGAACGGCCGATCTCGCTCTTGAGGGTCACACCAGCTGGCAATCCATGCGAAGCCCATCTGGTTAGAGATTTGTTCGGGTCGCAGTCCAACACTGTGACATCCGCTTTCATGCGAGCAAACTCAGACGCCAGAAGTACGGCGCATGTGGATTTACCTACCCCTCCTTTGGGGCTTGCCATGACGATGACGGGCATTGCTCGATCCTGCCAGTTTTATGTTACCGGTTTTATATCCTTTACCGGTAAAAATTCCAATACCTGATTTAAATCCAAAACCGGTTTTATTTCTGGCACCGGTTTTCAATCTTAAGGTCTACCACGCTTTTCGAACCACTTCCGGCAAAACCCCACAAAGGCTCGATCAGCGTTGCGAGGAGGCTCTACGCACCAGCTGCGCCACTCCTGTTCAAGAAAACGTACATCCCATCCAGGAGCAGCATGCCGCGCTTCTTCGTAGGTATCAGCCTGCAAAGGTGGAATGCTGCCCTCTACGAGCGAGGTAGGTGACATCGTGCCACGATTGGTGAAAACCACCATGTCGGCTTCATCCTCGAAGGTGACGTGGTAGTCCGGCAAGTGGTCATGCTCTACAAGCTGCCGGATCATCTGCCGGAAGCGCTTCTGAGGGCTTTGAGAACCAGTCTTGAGAAGCAGTTTAGCCAGTGTGATGCGCCAGTATTTCTGTTGGCCACAGTGTTTACGAGCAATTTCGTACACCCGCCGTTCAATGGGCTTACGCAGACGAAAGTAGTCCCTATGCAGAGTCAGAACTTCTTCGTTACGGATCGCGTTGAAGACCCAATCCGACAGCTTCACCTGACACCAGAGCAGGCGACCATCGAGACCATGCTTGCGGCGGATTGAGGAAGCGTCGATCAGGCCGAATCCATCGACCTGTTCTTCGTCACCGGTCACAATGTTCGTCCTGATACGGGTTCCTTCAAGACGGTCCAGGGCATCGAGAAGGGACTGATACTCCCGGCCACTGGTACCGCGATTTGTGAAGATAAGCAGCTCTCTGGAATTGATCCGAACACGGGGCGAAACCGGAAGGCCTTCCTTCAGTTTCGCCATGATCTGACTGATGCAGTAGATCAAAATATCTTTGTCGTAGATCGTTGCGAGACCCTTCACACTAGGCGTGATCTGCAGCCACTTATTGCCATTCTCGTATCGCTTGACCGTTGTTTCCGGCTTCTTCGAAAGCGAGTAGAACGGATGCTCCATATGTTGCATCACGTCCTTCAAAACAGCGTCAGCGACATCGCAGATGAAGAGATCATGCTGCGGGTGGCGATCCGGAAGGAGCGGGGCGAGAGCGTTCGTGTTATCAGTTACCATGGTTCCACATTCGTGGTTTTAGTTACCACAGTCAAGATTCGTGTTATCAGTTACCGAAAGCAGGATTTCAGTTACCAAGATTCGTGTTATCAGTTACCAACTGATAGGAAAAGTTAATAAAATTCAAAAGACTACGTGTAATCTGTTCACCCGTAACACAAATTCTAACACATATATAACACCCAGCCTGATAGACTGAGACGATCACCGACAGAGCTTCACTCATTACCGCTGGTAGAACACGCAGGCATCGACACCTGTGGTTGTCGTGGTCCAGGAAGCCCCAAGGACAGCGCATGTGGACGCGTTGCTGGCCAAGAAACGAGGAAGCGTCACCGTCAGCACCAGGGCCACAACCAATGCACCCAGACCAAACCAGGGCAGGCGGCTTTTGAGGCGATCCGCCTTCTGTTCCCGTTCGAACACCGCTCGATAGGCTGTGGATCTGTCATCTTCCGATTTGGCCAAGGCCCCGATGGTCTTGTCCGTCTGGACGCCAAGGCGTCTGACAATCTCTGTCATCGCATCTGCCGTTGCGCCTAGGTGGCTGTCGAGGGTCTGGCCCAGAAGATCCCCGTATTTTTTCGGATTGGTTTGGTCCCGTGCGGCGAAAGCCGCGATCCGTGCTTCTGTCGCGACCTTGATCTGCTTGTCCGCCACAGCGGTCAGATCGTCGATCCTGTCGGACATACTGGCGACAGCCGTTGCCATGAGATCAAGCGTTTCGCGCAGATCATCGTCGGAGAGGGCAGGGAGGTCGGGTTGGTCTGGCATCGGGAGGCGTCCTTGAGGTTACTGGTCCTGCGGGACAAACAGTCCCTTGAACTCGGGATCGGCGTAATAGCGCAGCTTTTCCGCGACAGCGGTGGCTTGACCCTGCACGCGCAGGAGCTGGTTTTCCGGGCGGAGCTGCATGATTTCATCTGGGGTGAGCAGATCGCGGCCCGTGAGGTTGTTGCTGAAGCTGGGGCCGTCACCGGGTTTGAAGCTGTCAGTTTGGAACCCAGCAGTTTCCTGGCCGATCATCTGGCTCAGCCACTTCGCGGTTTCAAAATCATTCACCCCGAAGACCTGTTGCACCCCGGCATTGGCAATGAACGTCCCCGCGCGCTCGCCGTAGAGGTCCTTGAGCTGGCTCATGTCCTGCAGGATCGGCCAGAGTTGCAACCCATAGCCCGCCATCAGCCCCATGGCGCGCTCCACGGCCTCCAGACGGCCCAGAGAGGCAAACTCGTCCAACAGGAACAGCGTGGGCGTCTTGAGGCGCTGTGTGCTCCCCTGAGCGCCTGCGGGGCCGCTCTGGGGCCTCACGGACGCCTCAGCGTCCCGTGCAATGTCCTGAAGGGCCTGAGACACCAGAAGGCGCAGCCAGCGGCTGTAGGCGTCCATCCGGTTCGGGGGCAGCACCAGAAACACCGAAGCGATCCGGTGGCGCAGATCGGAGAAATGGAAATCCGACCGCGACAGCACTTTGGCAATGCGCGGGCTGTCCAAAAAATGGGTGTGGCGCTGTGCATTCGACAGCACCGAGGCGGCTTCGCGATCCGCCTTGCCCAGAAACCGGTTGGCGGCGCGGGCAATCAGCCCGCCCGCCGCATCGCTGTCCTGCATCAGCTCCAGCAGCGCCCGCAGCTTTTCCGGGGGCAGGGTGAGATATTCCCGGACGGTGGCAAGTGTGCGGCGGTCACGGTCCTCGTGGCAGACGCAGAACATGATCAGCCCGCCGAGGATGGCCTTGGCCTCCTCGTTCCAGTGCGCTTCCGTCACCTGTCCCGGCGGGTCCATGACCAGAGCCTCTGTCAGGGAGGCCGCATCCTCGCCCAGATCAAGGCTGTTCGGTGCCAGCCGGTCGAGAGGGTTATAGGCGGCAGAGGGCATCCCGGAGACCTCAAACGGATCGAGGACGTGGACCGTTCCGAACCGCCGCCGGGCTTCCCCGGCGATCCGGGCATTCTCGCCCTTGGGGTCGATGACCAGGACCGACCGTACCGCCGCCAGCAGGTTCGGGATAACGGTGCCGACGCCTTTCCCGGCCCGTGTCGGGGCGAGGGTGATCAGATGGGCCGGACCGTCATAGCGCAGCAGCTGTCCGGTGTGCGGGTTGCGCCCGATCAGAAGGCCGTCTTCCCGCTGGAGTTTCTTCAGCTCCTTGCGGTTGGCGAAGCGGGCGGAGCCGTGGCTGTCGCCGGTCAGCCCGAAGAAGGCATCGGCTCCGGATGCCATGCGCCAGTATTGGAACCCAAAGACAGCACCCACAAGAATGCACGGCCCGAAGACCAGCCACTGCCATGCGCTTTCGCCGGGCGGTTGGTCAAAGAAGGCGAAGACGAACGGCGTGGCCACGAGTGCCCCGATCATGACACCGAACAGGACAGCGCCGATCATCCAGCCCAACAGGATGGGCGCGAAGATCAACCGACCGAAGAACCGGAACAGCCCTCCGAAGACGCGCATCACGCCCCGCATCAGGACGGCGTTTCCGGATCAGAGCTGGACGAGGCTGGGGAGGGCGTTCCCCAGTCCGCGAAGGCCTTGCGGTCCTGTTCGCGGGGCAGGTTGCGGATCAGCCGGTCGAGCATGGCGGCAGCACCAGAATCCCGTTCCGCCAGGTCCATGAGCGCACCGCCCAGGATCACCTTGCGCCGCGTGTCGAGTTTGCGCTGTCTGGTGCTTTCCCGGTTCTTCAGCGCTTGGAGCCGGGCCTTGGCCTGGGCATATCGTTTCTCGGCGCGCTCAAGTTCTGTTTCTGCCAAATCTCTACCCTCGCCACCAAACATTCTTGTGGTTGAAGTTGTTCTTGCCAGATCAACCGATAGCGCTTACCCGTAGGCCTGTAAAGGACAAGGGCGCACTTATGCAAACTCTTCACCTATGGTTCCGAGATTTGCGTGCGATCTCTCTGGGGCCACGCCCCGACCGATGGTCATCCCCTTCGATCCGTTCCGTATCGACATGGAAGGGCGCGCCGCCCCTTCCAAACCATCCCAGCCCAACCTCAGCGGTTGGATCGCGTCCCGCAATGTCGCGCCAGCGTCTCGCCCGATGCCCCACGGTGGGGGCCGGTCTGCCGCTGGCGTCTTCCTTACGGGAGGTTCGTATCGTCGGACCTGTCGGTGCCGATACGAACCGGGTTTGCCCCCGGCAAACCGCCAGTGATCTGTCTCCATATCCCGCCCCCCATGAGGCTGGGGATCTGGGGGCAGATCACTGGCAAGCCCGCGCGTCGGAGAGCCGTTGGCTCGCCTCAAGCGGGCTGTCTTTTCCTCTCGCACCGCGCCGGTTTGGGGCGCGATCCTGCGAAGAAAAGACGGCTGATCCGATTGCCAATGTCAGGGCATCGGCACGGATCAGCTCCGGCGCGTGGGCGCGTTCGCATCACAGGCGAGGGGAGGGCGCATGGCCAGCTACCACCTCTCCGTGAAGACGATCAAACGCAGCGCCGGGCGCTCTGCCACGGCAGCCGCGGCCTACCGTGTCGGGGAGCGCATCGAGTGCCAGCGCGAAGGCCGCGTCCATGATTACACCCGCAAGCAGGGCATCGAGGAGACCTTCATCCTGACCCCGAAAGACGCGCCGGACTGGGCCTCGGACCGGTCCCGCCTCTGGAACGAGGCCGAGGCCAGCGAGACCCGTCGCAACTCCGTCACCGCACGCGAATGGGAGCTGGCCCTACCCTCCGAGATCAGCGCCGAGGACCGGTCGCAGATCACCCGCGACTTTGCTCAGGAACTGGTCAGCCGCTACGGTGTGGCCGTCGATGTGGCGATCCATGCGCCGCACCGCGAGGGTGATCAGCGCAACCACCACGCCCATGTTCTGACTTCCACCCGCAAGCTGGAAGCCGGGGGCTTCACAGCCAAGACGCGCGTGCTCGATTCCGCGAAGACCGGCGGCGTCGAGATCGAGCAGATGCGCAGCCTCTGGGCCGAGTTGCAGAACCGCGCGCTGGAGCGTGTTGGGGAGGTTGAGCGCGTCGATCACCGGTCGCTTGAGAAGCAGCGTGAGACGGCGCTGGATCGTGGCGACAAGCTGTCTGCCGAGGAGCTGGACCGCGACCCCGAGCTGAAGTTGGGGCCAGCGGCCAATTCGATGGAGCGGCGGGCAAAAGCTGTTGCCGAGCGTCAGGGCCGGGAATACATCCCTGTCACCGAGCGCGGGACCGTGGTCCATGCCGCTCGCCAGGCGCGCGCCGCTTTCCGCGAAATGCGTGAGCGGCTGGATATCGCGCGGGAGACTTACGGCATCGAGCGCGAGGCCGGGCAGGGTCGCGTCTCTGCCGGTTTGGCCGCACTCAGGGCCGCGACCGCGAAAGAACGCGACGGGCGCACGTCGGACGATATCCGGGAGCGGTTGTCGCAGGTCGTGGGCCGGTCGCGGGACCGGGACGACACGCCGAAGCCGGAAGGTCGCAATTACGCGCGCGAGCGTCTGAAAGAGATCATGGAGAAGGACGCCGGGCGCGATGGTCAGGCAGCGGTTCACAAGTTGGACGGGTTCAGCGAAAATAACCTTGGCGAGGATGCCGCGAGACCGTTACGGACCTCAGCCCAGCGTCAAAGGCAGGACCGTTCTGAGGACATCGGGCGCGAGGATCGCAAGCCTTCCGTGAACGAGCGTCTGAAGGATGTGCTGAACAAGCCGCGTGAGAAGCTGGAGATCGAGGACGAGCGCGAACAGGAAAAGGATCAGGAGGTCGAGAAGGATCGGGACATCGACCGCGATCCAGGACTCAGTCACTGACGAGACGATGAGAAGTCGTTTCCCCGTTTTTCATAGGAATGCTCGCCTGTGCGAACCCAATGCCGACGAGGAACGATATAACTCCAGTTGCCGTCTTGAACTCGCGCACCCTGATCGCATTTTGCGTCACGCGCGTTCTGGCAGTGACGAGGATTTTCTCCTGACCGTCGTTTCCGACCGTTCGCATGATCCACATGCCGTACCAGCTTGGTCCCTTGCGTTCAGGATCGGCTTTGCACAGCACTTCGACTGTGTGTCCTTCCTCGACAAGCGCCCGAAGGCCTTGTTCGGTGGTCACGTTTAGTTCGAGGTCAGTCGTCTGGTTCATCGCATACACTGAGAAAAGGAGGGATAGTCTCTTTGTGGCGGAATCCAGTAAGGCGTTCAATAGTATATTATTGGAAAGGCGTGCATTTTGAGAACGTTTCCGGCTGCGACGATGGCGGGTGTGTCATTCCGTTCGATTGAAAGACCAAGCCGATCATGTCAGAAATTACGGGATCAGTTAGCGCCGGGTATGTTTGCCCATGATAGCCGGAGATTGTTGCCCACTCTTTTGGGCAAGTTGGCCCGCTTCACGAGACGTCCCGAAACTTCAAAGTTGTCGTCTATCTTCACAATGAGCAATTTGCTGAAGTGCCTGTCGAGACGCACACTGGTTTTTTCTTTGCTGTTGATCGGCGAGATTGTTTTGATTTCAACGAAGTCGTTTCCCAATCTACCATCGGAGCCTTGGGCATGGTTCTTGTGAAGTTTGATTCCATACATGATCGCACCAAAAAGTTCACCTATGTCGCCGTAAACGTTGAGGTGCTGTCCAGTGTCACAGAAATAGGCCTCTGCAAGCGTCAGAAGGTCCTGAAAGTATGGAACCAAAGTTGGATCAGCGTTCGGATATTTGAGGCGCAGTTCGGCCTCGCGCTCAAGTTCAGCGAGGCGGCTGAATTTGGTTTCTTCTGGATCGATAATGCTATCCCAGCCAAGCCATTCGCCATCAATCCAAAATGCGTTGTCTGGCCCCAGTACATTGGCTGTCATATGAAACTCCTGTTCAGGGTCAGTACCCAAAGACTTTGAAAATATTATGACCGCCCTTCGCTTCGATTCCAGCCAATAAAGTCAATATAACTCGGTGATCCCGGCGTGCGCCGGTCTCGCTTTGAACGATAGACAGGGCAGGGGATCGACAGGCTGACGCCTGCTCAGCCCAACCCTGGCAGTTTCCAAATCCTGTTGATCCGCCTGCCATCCTGTCAGGTCCGAGAAAACCGGCAAGCGCCGCCGCTGGCGTCGGTTCCGGTCGAGAATTCCGGTTCCTCCCACGCGCAGTCGCGCGGTTCCCTCCCAAATTCACGCCCTCCACCCGGTTGTCACGGCCCCGCCAGGCCGCAGGACGGGCTTTGCCCTTACCTGCTCTGCCCTTCGGAATGCATGGGCATTCCAAAGATCAGAACAGGGAAGGCCCGCCCATTGGCGGAAAGGGGAGCAGACCCGGACCGCGTCACGCGAAGGAGGGTCACAAATGACCGCAGAGAAGTTTGACGTTTATTCCCATGTCACCAATCAGATCATCGCGCAGATCGAGGCGGGAACGCCGCCCTGGCGCAAGCCGTGGACCGGCGGCGGGGCATCGGTCAGCTTGCCGGAACGGTTCAACGGTGAAGCCTATCGGGGCATCAATATCCTGATGCTTTGGGCCACGGCGATGGCCAAGGATTACAGCTCAGCCCGCTGGATGACGTTCAATCAGGCCAAGCAGCTTGGAGGCCATGTCCGGAAGGGAGAGAAATCCGCAACTGTCGTGAAGTATGGCACCGTCGAGCGCGAGGACGAAAACGGCGAGGAACGCCAGATCTCCTATGCCAAGGCCTACCGCGTGTTCAACGCCGACCAGATCGAGGGCTTGCCCGCTGAATTCTATATCTTGCCCGATCCGCCCCGTGATCTTGGCACCGAGGCCGACCCCGAGCTGGAGGCGTTCTTTGCCGCGAGTGGCGCGCAGATCGACAGCACCGAGGAGCCGCGCGCCTACTACAACATCAAGACCGACCGCATCCACATGCCGCCGATCGCGACCTTTCACAGGGCCGCAGGGTATTACGGCACCTTGGCGCATGAGCTGACCCACTGGACAGGGGCGACAAAGCGGCTGGACCGTTTGGGCCGGTTCAACGACCGCAAGGCCTACGCCTTCGAGGAGCTGGTCGCGGAAATCGGAAACTGCATGCTGTGCGCGCAGATCGGGGTGGAGCCTGATTTCGATCAGAGCGCGGCCTATGTCGAAGGATGGCTTGAGGCGATGAAGGAAGACAGCCGCGCGATATTCCGCGCCGCGTCCGAGGCGCAGAAGGCCGTCGATTACATCATGGCCCACACGGCGCAGGCCGACAGGATAGCCGCCGAGTAGCAGTCCGCACCGCCAGAAATGATCGAGGCCCCCGTCAGCAGGCGGGGGCCTTTTTGCGTTGTGGTGTGATCCTGGGTGTGGGCGGTTTCAGGGTGACCTGTCGGCGGGCAGCCTGAAGGCCACCCGCCGACAGGCCCGGCGCTTCGCGCGGATGGGCATGAAATGCCCGGAGGGCCGTTTGGGGATGTAGGGTGATGAGCTAAGCAGTTTCAGTGCGGCCTGTAACACCAAAAATTGCAGTAGACACACCTACGCACAAATTTCTTGATATCAGCGCCTTGATGTCCTATTTGTATGAGCATGAGCTACAGTATAAAAAATATCACCTTGGGCGAAGCGTGCGAAATTCGAGCGGGCTATGCTGCCAGAACCGCCCTCACAGAGGACGCCGAGAAGGGTGTCCCTGCTATCCAACTCCGTGACCTTCAAGGTGAGCGGGTCAGTCTAAGCGTGGCAGGGAAATATGCCTTGGATGGCAAGCTCGACCGTTACCTGGTTGAGCATGGCGATGTCCTGTTCCGCTCTCGCGGAGACAACAACACAGCCAGCATTGCCATAGGAGGTGCAGGTGAAGCAGCGGTCGCGTTGCTGCCAGTGATGGTGATCCGCCCGAGCGGAGACGATCTCCTCCCAGAATACGTCGCGTGGTCGATCAATCAGCATGAAGCGCAACGGCACTTAGACTTGGGTGCGCGCGGGACGAAGCTTCGGATGATCCCGAAGGAGTGCCTTGAAACGCTACCGCTGCACATACCGAGTCTGGCCGTGCAGCGGATGATCACAGAGCTCGATGCCCTGTCCGCGACAGAAACGCGCCTTCTGCACGAACTAGCTGATACGAAAAGAAAATTCACGAGATTCGCCCTGCTTCAACAGGTGCGAAACGCTCAGCTTCACGGCAATGAAGCTGAGCATAACGGTGCCCACCGCTCCTCGAAAAGCTCGGGCAAATCGCAACGGACAAACTCATGAGGTGAACATGTCCATCAACATTGGAAGTTACCACGCCGAAGGTCCTTTCGGCAATGAAAACAACTTGCAGGCGCGCTCCGGCGTCTACGTGATCCTTGGACGGCATAGCATGGCGTCCACTTGGAACGTGGTCGATGTCGGAGAGTCGCAAAACATTCGGGAACGGGTGTCGAACCATAACCGCGCGCTGTGTTGGCGCGGGCAGGGACACGCAGAGCTGTCTGTCGCCGCAATCTATGCCGACGCACAAAACAGGATGCTGATCGAGCGCCATTTGCGCACGCAGTTCAACCCGCCCTGTGGATTGATTTGAGAAGAAATTTGGGGCGGGCACATGTCCCGCCCCACAATGAGACGCAAAAGGATTTGGAAATGAACGATAAACTGACACAGGCGGAAGTGAACAACGCAGCATGGGCTGCCTGCGATACCTTCCGGGGGGCGGTCGATCCCGCGCAATACAAGGACTACATCTTGGTTATGTTGTTCCTGAAGTACATCACGGACAACTGGAACGATCACTTCGAGACCTACCGCAAGCAGTATGGTGACGATGATGTCCGAATCCGCCGCCGCATGGAGCGCGAGCGCTTCTACCTGCCCGAAGGCGCGAGCTTCTATGACCTCTACGAGCAGCGCAACGAGCCAAATATCGGCGAGCTGATCAACATCGCCCTCGAAGACATCGAAGACAAGAACCGCTCCAAGCTTGAAGGTGTGTTTCGCAACATCGACTTCAACTCGGAGTCGAACCTTGGCCGCACCAAGGATCGCAACCGCCGCCTGAAAAACCTCCTCGAAGACTTCAACAAGCCTGCCCTCGACCTGCGCCCGTCGCGGGTGAAGGAAGACATCATCGGTGAAACCTACATCTACCTGATCTCTCGCTTTGCCTCGGATGCAGGCAAGAAGGCAGGAGAGTTTTTTACACCGGCTCCGGTCTCTGGCTTGCTGGCAAAGCTGGCCGCACCGAAGGAAGGCAACACAATCTGCGACCCTGCCTGCGGTTCCGGCTCGCTTCTGATCAAGGCAGCGGAGGCTGTCGGCTCCGGCAACTTCGCGCTCTACGGGCAGGAGGTGAACGGGGCGACCTGGGCCTTGGCGCGGATGAACATGTTCCTGCACGCCAAGGACGCCGCGCGCATCGAATGGTGTGACACTCTGAACAGCCCTGCGCTGATCGAGGGCGATCACCTTCAGAAATTCGATGTCGTTGTCGCCAACCCGCCGTTCTCGCTCGATAAGTGGGGCGCGGATGGCGCGGACACAGATCAGTACAACCGCTATTGGCGGGGCATTCCGCCCAAGTCCAAGGGCGATTATGCCTTCATCACGCACATGATCGAGATCGCCAAGCGCCAGTCAGGGCGCGTGGCGGTGATCGTTCCGCATGGCGTTCTGTTCCGGGGCGGGGCAGAGGGCAAAATCCGCCAACAGCTGATCGAAGAGAACCTCCTCGACGCCGTTGTCGGGCTGCCTGCGAACCTTTTCACCACCACGGGCATCCCCGTTGCCATTCTGATCTTTGACCGCTCGCGCGAAGAAGGCGGTGCGAACGCAGATCGCAAGGATGTGCTCTTCATCGACGCAAGCAAGGAGTTCACGCCTGGCAAAGCCCAGAACGTGATGGAGGAAGAAACCCACATCAAGAAGGTGCTCGACACCTACAGCGCCCGCGCCGAGATCGAGAAGTACTCCCACCTTGCCAGCACCGATGAGATCGCCGAGAACAGCTATAACCTCAACATCCCGCGCTACGTGGACACCTTCGAGCCGGAGGAAGAGATCGACGTTGCCGCCGTGCAGGCGGATATCGTTCGGATCGAGAGCGAGCTTGCGGACGTGCGCGCGAAGATGTCGGGCTATCTGAAGGAGCTCGGGATTGATGCGTGAGGAAGTGCAAGAGCTTGCAGCGGAGGCTGCGATATCGTCTCCAAGTGAGCGCCCCCGCCCACTGTCGCCCCTCAATCCGGGAGACGTTCCCAAGGATTGGGAGGTGCGGAAAATTGGTTCGGTTTCTCACAAAGTCACCAACGGTTTTGTAGGGTCATCAATCCCACACCAAGTTTCAGAGCCAGGGATAACTTACCTACAAGGTTTCAATATCCGTCCATCTAGGATCGAACTAACTAAGCGCACCTACGTTACAGCTGAGTTTCATCAGGCAAACGCAAAATCGCGGCTAAAAGCAGGTGATATTCTCGTCGTCCAATCAGGGCACATAGGAACGGTTGCTCGGGTTCCAGATGATTTTGGCGAGGCCAACTGCCACGCACTGATCATCGTAGACGTGGACCGTAAACGTGTTGAACCCGACTATGCTGTAGAGCACTTCAACAGCTGGATCGGACAGGCCCGGCTGCGCGGTTTGCATGTCGGCTCGTCCATGTTGCACATCAACACGTCTGAGCTTGCTGATTATCGAATCCCT
>NZ_BAABWV010000029.1:0-20625 GCF_040365005.1 Aquicoccus sp. SU-CL01552
ATGGCCTCCTGTTATCGGGCGCCGGGTCCTGACCCGGCCTACGGTGGATGGGTAGGCCGGGCCAAGGCCCGGCATCCCGCTTATGCGTATTTCGACTGGATCTCGTCGCTGATGTTCTGCGGCACCGGATCGTAGTGATCGAACTGCATGGTGAACTGGGCACGGCCCGAGCTCATCGAACGCAGGGTGTTGATGTAGCCGAACATGTTGGCCAGCGGCACGAAGGCGTCGATGGCGATCGCGTTGCCGCGGGTCTCCTGTCCGGACACCTGGCCCCGACGCGACGTCAGGTCGCCGATGATGCCGCCGGTGTATTCTTCCGGCGTGATCACTTCGACCTTCATGATCGGTTCCAGCAGCTTCGCGCCGGCCTTTCTCAGACCTTCGCGCATGCACATCCGTGCCGCGATTTCGAACGCCAGAACGCTGGAGTCCACATCGTGGAACTTGCCGTCGACCAGCGCGACCTTGAAATCGATCACCGGGAAGCCGGCCAGCGGACCGGAGTCCATGACCGAGTTGATGCCCTTCTCGACGCCCGGGATGTATTCCTTGGGCACCGCGCCGCCGACGATGCGGCTCTCGAAGGAATAGCCTTCGCCCGGCTCTGTCGGCGAAATGATCATCTTCACCTCGGCGAACTGACCCGAACCACCCGACTGTTTCTTGTGGGTGTAGGTATGCTCGATCTCGTGACCGATGGTCTCGCGATAGGCAACCTGCGGGGCACCGATGTTGGCCTCGACCTTGAACTCGCGCTTGAGGCGGTCGACCAGGATGTCCAGGTGAAGTTCGCCCATGCCCTTCATGATCGTCTGACCCGATTCCAGGTCGGTTTCCACGCGGAAGGACGGGTCCTCGGCGGCCAGACGGGCCAAGCCCTGCGACATCTTCTCCTGGTCGCCCTTGGTCTTGGGCTCGACGGCGATCTCGATCACCGGATCGGGGAAGGTCATGGTTTCCAGAACCACCGGTTCCTTGATGTCACACAGGGTGTCACCCGTGGTGGTGTCCTTCAGACCGGCCAGCGCAATGATGTCGCCGGCAAATGCCTCTTCGATCTCTTCGCGGTTATTCGAGTGCATCATCATCATGCGACCGATGCGCTCTTTCTTGCCCTTGGTCGAGTTCAGGATCGAATCGCCCTTGTTCATCACGCCGGAATAGATCCGGGTGAAGGTCAGCGAACCGACGAAGGGGTCGTTCATGATCTTGAACGCCAGGCCGGCGAACGGCATGTTGTCATCCGCGCGACGGGGAATGTCGCGGGTTTCCGTCTCGTCGCCCGGCTTGAAGCCCATGTAGTCGACCACGTCCAGCGGGCTGGGCAGATAGTCGATCACGGCGTTCAGCAGCGGCTGAACACCCTTGTTCTTGAAGGCAGAGCCACAGAGAACCGGAATGAACTTGATCGCCAGGGTGCCGGCACGGATCAGACGGCGCAGGGTCGGCACGTCGGGCTCTTCGCCCTCCAGATAGGCCTCCATCGCGTCATCGTCCATTTCGACGGCGACTTCGATCATGTTGGCCCGCCATTCGTCGGCCAGGTCCTTCAGGCTGTCACGGATCGGGCGTTTTTCCCAGGACGCGCCCAGGTCTTCACCGGCCCAGACCCATTCTTCCATGGTGACCAGGTCGACCATGCCTTCCAGCTCGTTCTCGGATCCGATCGGGATCTGGATCGGGCAGGGAATCGCACCGGTGCGGTCCTTGATCATCTTCACGCAGTTGAAGAAGTCGGCGCCGATCTTGTCCATCTTGTTGACGAAGACGATGCGCGGCACCTTGTAGCGGTCGGCCTGACGCCAGACCGTCTCGGTCTGCGGCTCGACGCCGGCGTTGGCGTCCAGCACGGCGACAGCGCCGTCAAGAACCGCCAGCGAGCGTTCGACCTCGATGGTGAAGTCGACGTGACCGGGGGTGTCGATGATGTTCATCCGGTGCTTCGGAGTCTCGGCGGTAGAGCCGTCCTCGGTCCGCTCCCAGAAGGTGGTGGTCGCAGCCGAGGTGATGGTGATGCCCCGCTCCTGCTCCTGCTCCATCCAGTCCATCGTGGCCGCACCATCGTGCACCTCACCGATGTTGTGGGATTTGCCGGTGTAGAACAGGATCCGTTCCGAGCAGGTGGTCTTGCCTGCGTCGATATGGGCCATGATGCCGAAGTTGCGGTAGCGTTCGAGCGGGTAGTCGCGTGCCATGGGAATAAGCCTTTGCAGGGGTTACCAGCGGTAATGCGAGAAGGCCTTGTTGGCCTCTGCCATCTTGTGGGTGTCTTCGCGCTTTTTCACGGCGGACCCGCGGGACTGGACAGCGTCCAGAAGCTCGCCGGCGAGGCGTTCTTCCATCGTGTTCTCGTTGCGCGAGCGAGAGGCGTTGATCAGCCAGCGGATCGCCAGCGCTTCGCGGCGTTCGGGGCGAACTTCAACCGGCACCTGATAGGTGGCACCACCAACCCGGCGCGAGCGAACCTCGACCGACGGTTTGATGTTGTCCAGTGCTTCGTGGAACACCTCGACGGGGGCGCGCTTGATCTTGCCTTCAACGCGGTCCAGCGCGTTGTAGACGATCTTTTCCGCGACCGACTTCTTGCCGTCGATCATCAGGTTGTTCATGAACTTGGTCAGGATCCGGTCACCATACTTGGCGTCGGGGAGGATTTCGCGTTTTTCAGCGGCGTGACGACGAGACATCTGTTCTTCCTCTTACTTCGGACGCTTCGCGCCGTATTTCGAGCGACGCTGCTTACGGTCCTTGACGCCCTGGGTATCGAGCACGCCGCGCAGAATGTGGTAACGCACGCCGGGAAGGTCTTTGACCCGGCCGCCACGGATCAGGACCACCGAGTGTTCCTGAAGGTTGTGGCTTTCACCCGGGATATAGCTGATGACCTCGAAGCCATTGGTCAGACGGACCTTGGCAACCTTCCGCATCGCCGAGTTCGGCTTTTTCGGCGTGGTGGTGTAGACGCGGGTGCAGACGCCGCGTTTCTGCGGGCACTGCTCCAGGTGCATGGATTTCGAGCGTTTCACTTTCGGCTGCCGCGGCTTGCGGATCAGCTGTTGGATCGTTGGCATTCCGGTTCTTTCCCCGTTTCGCAACACATGTGTCAGTGCACGCATGTGCGTGCGGTTCCAATCTCGTGCGCCATACGCGTCCGCAAGCGCAAAAACCGCAATCGCTCCCATTCCGAGGTGAACGACGCGGTGGGTTATCAGAGGATCGAGGCTGTAAAGGTGCCTGGATCTTGACCACTTCAATATGAAGTCGGCGGTGGGGCGACCCCCGGTGCCGAGATAGCGGGCCGTATATGGGGAGTCGCCGGTCGTGTCAACAGGGCTTGGTCTGTCCTGTGCCTTTCCGACGGCTTGTCATGCTAGCGATCTGTTGCGAGAGTGCAATCGCAAATGCCGGAACCGGGTGGGTCCGGCGAGCAGCGGGGCGCGCAATATGCAGGTCATCGGGATTTGCCGGTTTTCCTATCTCGGTCACGGCGGGTTTCAGGTGGAACACGACGACCTCGAAGAGCGGGCCGGCTTTCTCTATGACCCGGCGCGAATGGAGGAGCGGTTCCGCACCTTCGAAACCCTCACGCTGCCATCTCTGAGGGCCCAGACCGATGGCGATTTCACCCTCTTGATCGTGACCGGAGACAGCCTGCCCGCCCCATACCTGGACCGGTTGCATGCCCTGGTCGCCGATATGCCGCAGGCCGTGATCAAGACCCATGCGCCCGGCAAGCACCGCCCGGTGATGCAGGAGGCCATCAACTCTGTCCGCCGCACGAGCAAGGAACCCTGCCTGCAGTTCCGAATGGATGACGACGACGCGGTGGCAAAGGTCTATGTCGAGCGGCTGCGCGAGACGGCGCACGATCTGCGCAAGTTCTCCCGCGGGCACCGACACATTGCCATCGATTTCAACCAGGGTTACCTGGTCGGCCTTGGCGCCACCGGCCTCTCCGCCAGCCCGACGCAGCGACCCCTCACGACCGCCGCGCTGGCGCTCATGTTCAAACCCTCGGTCAAACTCACGGTGATGAACTTCGCGCATCAGAAGCTGGCGCAGATGATGCCGACCGTCACCCTGACCGGCGAGGACATGCTGTTGCGCGGGCACAATGCCTTCAACGATTCGCGGCAGAAACCCGGAGTCAAACCGGTCGACCTCACCCCGCTCGATCCCGCGCAAGAGGCACTGTTCCGCCAAGTCTACAACGTCGATGCCGACCACGTGCGGCGGGTCTACGCCGGGGCGTGAGCCTCACTCAGCCACGCGACCGCGGTAGAAGGTAAAGAGCCCGGCAGCGGCCACGATTCCGGCCCCCAGAAGCGTCAACGGCGCCGGCCAATGTCCGAACACGACCCAGCCCAGACCCAGTGCCCAGAGCAGGCCGGTGTAGCGGAACGGCGCCGTGAACGAGACCTCGCCGACCCGCATCACCAGCACGCTGAACAGATACCCCAGCATCACGAACAGGGACGAGGCACAGATCAGCGCCGCGGTGCGGCCATCCAGCGGCACCCAGTCCACCCAGATCGAGGCCAGCCCCGCCGCCACGAATACCGACAGCGCCGAGGTCAGCGTCACGGTCATCGACGAGACCTGCGGCGACATCCGCCGGGTGGTCAGGTCGCGAACGGTCACGCAGGCCACCGCCGCCAGCGCATAGCTCGCATGCAGGCTGAACCCCTCGGGCCCCGGCCGCACGATCAGAAGCATGCCGCCGAATCCCAGCAGGATCGCCAGCATCCGGCGCCAGCCCACCCGCTCGCCAAAGAACAGCGCCGCGCCCAGCGTCACGGTCAGCGGCAGCACCTGCAAAACCGCCGTCACATTGGCCAGCGGCATGTTCATCAGCGCCGTGAGAAAGAAATAGGCCGCCGCGACCTCGGAGGCGCAGCGCAGCCCCAGCAGCACCGCGTCGCCCCGTCCCATCGACAGGTGTAACGTTCCCAGCCGTCGCGCCAGGCCGAACAGCAGGATCGAGCTGATCAGCCCGCGCAGGGTCAGAATCTGCAACAGCGGCAACGCCCCGGCGGTCGCCTTCACGCAGGTGTCGTTCAGGGTAAAGGCCGCCATGCTGCCCATCATCAGCAGCGCGCCCTTGGCGTTCGGCGTCATCGGTCAGAGCGCCTTCAACTGATCCAGCGTCGTATCGAAATGCGTGTGCAAGAGCTTTTCCATCTCTGCCTCTTTCAACTTGTGGGTCAGTCCCATCTGCGCCGGGTTCGACTTGTTGTCACCATGGATGGTGCGGATGAAGGCCGGCACAGTGATGTCGGAATAGGTGTTGAAATGCTGCGCCAGCTTGCGGTGGTTGAACCGATAGGGGTTGGCCGAGTGACCCGCCGGCGCAACCAGGGTGGTCCCGGTCGACAGCGGCGCACGCTCGCAGGCATCGAATACCTCGCTCGTGTTGCCGGTCGAGCGGACGCAGAATCCCCGGTTATAGGCGATGATGAACGGGGTTCGCGGCCCGTTCAACTTCATCAACCCGTTGGCGATCCGCTTGGTTCGTTTGACGAAGTCCTTGTCCAGCGCATCGTCGTCGTCGAGCCGGAACAGGATGCGGTGGGTGCACCCGTCCTTGGGGATCGCATTGTAGCCCTTTTGCAGCAGCTTGTAGTGGTTCTCGGTTCCCACCGGCAGGCAATGGATGTTGGGCAGCGGCTCGATCAGGTCCAGCAACCGTTCCAGGTACTGCTCCGGCATGGTCTCGGCGGTCAGTACCACCATGTCGAACTCCGGGTCGCTCTGACGAACCAGGGACGGCAGGCAAAGCTCTTCGAACAGCCGGAATCGCAGGGCCATCCGCTCGGGCGCGAACAGGTGCGCGGCGGTGTCCTCCAACGTTTTGAACCGTTCGGAATAATAGGTGGGCGTCAGTACCGAGAACCTGAGCAGGCCCACTGTCTTTGTCTTGCGGTCCATGCTCCTACTCCCTTGCCGACCGGGCACAGGAAACACCGGCAGACGCCGGAAGAAAAGCCGCAATCGCGCACCGCAACACAAAGAAAAACCCCCGCGGCGCGGGCCGCGGGGGGGGGCAGAACTCAGGCCGAAAGGCTGCGGATCAATCGCGGCTTTCGGGGGTATCGACCAGCGTGTCGAACTCGCCACCGCCGATGATGTCCTCCTCGGTCGGCGCGGCAAGGGCCGCGGCCGCCTCGGCCTCTTCACGACGGGCTTCGATCACCACGTTGTCGCGGTCCTGGGCGACACGGCGCATCTGCTGGGTCGCGCCACCGGTGCCGGCCGGGATCAGACGGCCGACAATGACGTTCTCCTTGAGACCGACCAGCTTGTCCTTCTTGCCCTGAACCGAGGCCTCGGTCAGCACGCGGGTGGTCTCCTGGAACGACGCCGCCGAGATGAACGAGCGGGTCTGCAGGCTGGCCTTGGTGATGCCCAGAAGGATCGGCTCGCCCTGTGCCGGACGGCCGCCCTTGGCGATGGTCTTCTCGTTGACCGCGTCGAACTCCTGCTTGTCGACATGCTCGCCCTTGAGCAGCGTGGTCTCACCCGAGTCGAGGATCTCCCACTTCTGCAGCATCTGGCGCACGATGACTTCGATGTGCTTGTCGTTGATCTTCACGCCCTGCAGACGATAGACGTCCTGCACCTCGTCGATCATGTAGTTGGCAAGCGCCTCGACACCCATGATCGACAGGATGTCATGCGGCGCCGGGTTGCCGTCCATGATGTAGTCGCCCTTCTGCACGAAGTCGCCTTCCTGCACCGGGATGTGCTTGCCCTTGGGCACCATGTATTCCACCGGATCCATGCTCTCGTCGGCGGGTTCGATGGTGATCCGGCGCTTGTTCTTGTAGTCGCGCCCGAACCGCACGTAGCCGTCGATCTCGGCAATGATCGCGTGGTCCTTCGGACGGCGCGCCTCGAACAGTTCCGCCACCCGCGGCAGACCGCCGGTGATGTCCTTGGTCTTGGCACCCTCGCGCGGAATCCGCGCCACGACGTCGCCGGCCTGAACCTGTTGCCCATCCTCGACCGACAGAATCGCATCCACCGACATCGGGTAGGTCACCGGGTTGCCCGCATCGTTGCGCACCGGCTCGCCTTCACCATCGACCAGGATGATCTCCGGCTTCAGCTCGTTGCCCTTGGGCGCGGCGCGCCAGTCCATGACGATCTTCTGGGTCATGCCGGTCGCATCGTCGGTCTCGTCACGCACGGCGACACCCGACACCAGGTCGACGTATTTCGCCGTCCCGGATTTTTCCGCGATGATCGGCAGGGTGTAGGGATCCCACTCGAACAGCTTGTCGCCGCGCGCGATCTTGTCGCCGTCCTTGACGAACAGTTTGGTCCCGTAGCCAAGCTTGAAGCTGGCCCGTTCCTCGCCCTGCTCATCGTTGATCAGCAACTTCATGTTGCGGCCCATCACCAACAACTCGCCGGCGGCATTCTCCAGAAGGCTGGCGTTCTCGAAGGCGATCACGCCGTCCTGGCCCGCCTCCTGGAAGCTTTGCTGGCCACCCTGGGCAACGCCACCGATGTGGAAGGTCCGCATCGTCAGCTGCGTGCCAGGTTCACCGATCGACTGCGCCGCGATGATGCCGACGGCCTCGCCGGAGTTCACCATCGTGCCGCGCGCAAGGTCACGGCCATAGCACATGGCGCAGACGCCTTCCTCGGCCTCGCAGGTCAGCGGGCTGCGGATACGGGCCGATGCCAGGCCCGACTCCTCGATGGCGTCCGCCATCCGCTCGTCGATGATCTGACCGGCGGCGACAATCACCTCGTCGGTGCCCGGCTTGACCAGGTCGTCCGCCGCGACGCGGCCCAGAAGGCGTTCGCCCAGGCTGGCGACCACTTCGCCGTCGTTGACCGCGGCCTCGACGGTGATCGCGTTCTCGGTCCCGCAATCGTGCATCCGCACGATGCAGTCCTGCGCCACATCGACAAGACGACGGGTCAGGTAGCCGGAGTTCGCAGTCTTCAACGCGGTGTCCGACAGACCCTTCCGCGCGCCGTGGGTGGAGTTGAAGTACTCCAGCACGGTCAGACCTTCCTTGAAGTTCGAGATGATCGGCGTCTCGATGATGTCGCCGTTCGGCTTGGCCATCAGGCCGCGCATGCCGCCCAGCTGCTTCATCTGCGTGACCGAGCCCCGCGCGCCCGAGTGCGCCATCATGTAGACCGAGTTCGGCTCCTGCTCGGTGCCGGCCTCGTCCGTCTTCAACGCCGAGATCGACGACATCATCGCCTCGGTGACACGATCGTTACACTTCGACCAGGCATCGACGACCTTGTTGTACTTTTCGCCCTGGGTGATCAGGCCGTCCATGTACTGTTGTTCAAAGTCCTTCACCTGACCACGGGTCTCTTCGACGATCGGCCATTTCGAATCCGGAATGACCATGTCGTCCTTGCCGAAGGAGATCCCGGCCTTGAATGCCTCGCGGAAGCCCATGGTCATGATCTGGTCGCAGAAGATGACCGACTCCTTCTGGCCGCAATAGCGGTAGACGGTGTCGATGACCTGCTGCACCTCTTTCTTGCGCAGCAGGCGGTTGACCAGTTCAAAGGGGGCCTTGGCGTTCAGCGGCAGAAGCGCGCCCAGGCGCACGCGGCCCGGGGTGGTCTCGTAGCGCTTGAGAACCTCGTTGCCCTCGTCGTCGATCTGGGTGATCCGCGCGATGATCTTGGTGTGCAGATGCACCTCGCCGGCGTCCAGCGCGTGCTGGACCTCGTCGATCGAGCCGAACATCTTGCCCTCGCCCGGCATGCCGCTGCGTTCCAGCGTCACGTAGTAGAGACCGAGGATCATATCCTGCGACGGAACGATGATCGGCGCGCCGTTCGCGGGCGACAGAACGTTGTTCGTCGACATCATCAACACGCGCGCTTCCAACTGGGCCTCGAGGCTCAGCGGCACGTGCACGGCCATCTGGTCACCGTCAAAGTCGGCGTTGAAGGCCGAACAGACCAGCGGGTGAAGCTGGATCGCCTTGCCCTCGATCAGCGTGGGTTCGAAGGCCTGGATGCCAAGACGGTGCAGCGTCGGCGCGCGGTTGAGCATCACCGGGTGTTCGCGGATCACCTCGTCAAGGATGTCCCAAACCTCGGGACGCTCTTTCTCGACCAGTTTCTTGGCCTGTTTCACGGTGCTCGACAGGCCCTTGGCCTCCAGCCGCGAATAGATGAACGGCTTGAACAGCTCCAGCGCCATCTTCTTGGGCAGGCCGCACTGGTGCAGCTTCAGCTCGGGGCCGGTCACGATGACCGAACGGCCGGAGAAGTCGACGCGTTTACCCAAGAGGTTCTGGCGGAAGCGACCCTGCTTGCCCTTCAGCATGTCGGACAACGATTTCAGCGGGCGCTTGTTGGCGCCGGTGATCACGCGACCGCGACGGCCGTTGTCGAACAGCGCATCGACCGATTCCTGCAGCATCCGCTTTTCGTTGCGCACGATGATGTCGGGCGCACGCAGCTCGATCAGCCGCTTCAGGCGGTTGTTCCGGTTGATCACCCGGCGATACAGGTCGTTCAGGTCCGAGGTGGCGAAACGACCGCCGTCCAGCGGCACCAGCGGGCGCAGTTCCGGCGGAATGACCGGGATCACGGTCATGATCATCCACTCCGGGCGGTTGCCCGATTCAAGGAAGCTCTCGACCACTTTCAGCCGCTTGATGATCTTCTTGGGCTTCAGCTCGCCGGTGGCCTCGGCCAGGTCGGCGCGCAGCTGCTCGGCCTCGGATTCAAGGTCGATCGCGGCCAGCATCTCGCGGATCGCCTCGGCGCCGATGTTGGCGGTGAAGGCGTCCATGCCATAGACATCCTGGGCGTCCATGAACTCTTCTTCGGTCATCATCTGGCCGTAGGTCAGATCGGTCAGACCGGGTTCGATCACCACGTAGTTCTCGAAGTAGAGCACGCGTTCCAGATCGCGCAGCGTCATGTCCAGCATCAGGCCGATGCGGCTGGGCAGCGATTTCAGGAACCAGATGTGGGCCACGGGCGCGGCCAGCTCGATATGGCCCATGCGCTCGCGGCGAACCTTCTGCAGCGTCACCTCGACACCGCATTTCTCGCAGACGACGCCGCGATACTTCATCCGCTTGTACTTGCCGCAGAGGCATTCGTAGTCCTTGATCGGACCGAAGATACGGGCACAGAACAGACCGTCGCGCTCGGGCTTGAACGTACGGTAGTTGATGGTTTCCGGCTTCTTGATCTCGCCGTAGGACCACGACAGGATCCGCTCGGGCGAGGCCAGCGAGACCTTGATTTCGTCAAAGACCTTGGGCGGGGTCAGCGGGTTGAACGGGTTGTTCGTGATTTCCTGGTTCATTTTCTAATCCTTAGAGGCTGGCGGTGGAGAGGTGCTGGGATGGTCCCTGCCCCGCGACGAATCCGCGGGGCGGGGGAAACCCGCGCGTTAGTCCTCATCCTCCGCATCCAGGAGTTCCATGTTCAGGCCGAGGCCACGGACTTCCTTCACCAGAACGTTGAAGGATTCGGGCACGCCGGCCTCGAAATTGTCCTCGCCCTTGACGATGCTCTCGTAGACCTTGGTTCGGCCGGCCACGTCGTCCGACTTGACCGTCAGCATCTCCTGCAGGGTGTAGGCGGCGCCATAGGCTTCCAGCGCCCAGACCTCCATCTCCCCGAAACGCTGACCGCCGAACTGCGCCTTGCCGCCCAGCGGCTGCTGGGTGACCAGGCTGTATGGCCCGGTCGACCGCGCGTGGATCTTGTCGTCCACCAGGTGGTGCAGCTTGAGCAGGTACTTCATGCCCACGGTGACCGGACGTGCGAACTGCTCGCCGGTGCGGCCGTCGTAAAGGATGGACTGGCCCGAGGTGTCGAAACCGGCACGCGTCAGCGCGTCGTTGATGTCGGCCTCTTTCGCCCCGTCGAACACCGGCGTTGCGATCGGAACCCCGCGGGTGACATTCGCGGCCGCCTCAAGCAGGCTTTCCTCGTCCATGCCGGCGATGCCCTCTTCATAGACATCCTCGCCATAGGCGTGGCGCATCGCGTCGCGCACCGGGGTCAGATCACCCGAGCGGCGATACTCCTGCAGCGCGTCGTCGATCTTGAGCCCGAGGCCGCGACCGGCCCAGCCCATGTGGGTTTCCAGGATCTGACCGACGTTCATCCGCGACGGCACGCCGAGCGGGTTGAGGCAGAAGTCGACCGGCGTCCCGTCCTGCAGGAACGGCATGTCCTCCATCGGCACAACGCGCGAGACCACGCCCTTGTTGCCGTGGCGACCGGCCATCTTGTCCCCCGGCTGCAGCTTGCGCTTCACCGCGATAAAGACCTTGACCATCTTCATCACGCCCGGCGGCAGGTCGTCGCCGCGGCGAACCTTCTCGACCTTGTCCTCGAAGCGGGCGTCGAGGGCGCGTTTCTGCACCTCGTACTGCTCGTGCAGCGCCTCGACGATCTGGGCGTCGCTCTCCTCGGCCAGCGCCAGTTGCCACCATTGGCCACGGCTCAGGCTGTCGAGCAGATCCTCGGTGATCTCCGAGCCCGCCTTGATGCCCTTGGGGCCCTTGGCGGCGGTCTTGCCCAGGATCATCGACCGCAGACGCGCGTAGATGTTGCGATCCAGGATCGCCAGCTCGTCGTCGCGGTCACGCGCCAGGCGCTCGACCTCTTCGCGCTCGATCTGCAGCGCGCGCTCGTCCTTCTCCACACCGTGACGGTTGAAGACGCGGACCTCGACCACGGTGCCGAAATCGCCCGGCTTCACCCGGAGCGAGGTATCACGCACGTCGCTGGCCTTTTCGCCGAAGATGGCGCGCAGCAGCTTTTCTTCCGGGGTCATCGGGCTTTCGCCCTTGGGGGTGATCTTGCCCACCAGGATATCGCCCGGCTCCACGTCGGCACCGATATAGACGATGCCGGCCTCGTCGAGGTTGCGCAGGGCCTCCTCGCCGACGTTGGGGATGTCGCGGGTGATCTCTTCCGGCCCAAGCTTGGTATCGCGCGCGGCGACCTCGAATTCCTCGATATGGATCGAGGTATAGACGTCATCGCGCGAAATGCGCTCGGAGATCAGGATCGAGTCCTCGTAGTTGTAGCCGTTCCACGGCATGAAGGCGACGACCACGTTCTTGCCCAGGGCCAGTTCGCCCATGTCGGTCGACGGGCCATCGGCGATCACCTCACCCTTGCCGACGGTCTGGCCGACCTTCACCAGCGGACGTTGGTTGATACAGGTGTTCTGGTTCGACCGCTGGAACTTGCGCAGACGGTAGATATCCACGCCGGCATCACCCAGTTCCAGGTCCTCGGTGGCCCGGATCACGACCCGCTGGGCGTCGACCTGGTCGATCACCCCGGCCCGGCGGGCCTGGATCGCAGCGCCGGAGTCGATGGCGACCTTGCCCTCGATGCCGGTTCCGACCAGCGGCGCCTCGGCGCGCAGCAGCGGCACCGCCTGACGTTGCATGTTCGACCCCATCAGGGCGCGGTTGGCGTCGTCGTTTTCAAGGAACGGGATCAGCGAGGCCGCGACCGACACCAGCTGTTTCGGCGACACGTCGATCAGGTCCACGCTTTCGCGCGGGGCCAGCGTGTAATCGCCCGACTGCCGGGTCGATACCAGGTCGTTGATGAACTTGCCGTTCTCGTCCAGCGTCGCGTTGGCCTGCGCCACCGTGTGGCGCATTTCCTCGGTCGCCGACATGTAGTGCACTTCATCGGTGACCTGGGCCTCGTTCACCACGCGGTAGGGCGTTTCGATGAAGCCGTACTTGTTGACGCGTGCAAAGGTCGCAAGGCTGTTGATCAGACCGATGTTCGGGCCTTCCGGCGTCTCGATCGGGCACATCCGGCCATAGTGAGTCGGGTGCACGTCGCGCACCTCGAAGCCCGCGCGTTCACGCGTCAGGCCGCCCGGCCCAAGCGCGGAGAGGCGCCGCTTGTGGGTCACCTCGGACAGCGGGTTAGTCTGGTCCATGAACTGCGACAGCTGCGACGAACCGAAGAATTCGCGCACCGCGGCCGCGGCGGGTTTCGCGTTGATCAGGTCCTGCGGCATCACCGTGTCGATCTCGACACTGGACATGCGCTCCTTGATCGCGCGTTCCATGCGCAGCAGACCGACGCGGTACTGGTTCTCCATAAGCTCGCCGACCGAGCGCACCCGGCGGTTGCCAAGGTGGTCAATGTCGTCGATGTCGCCCTTGCCGTCGCGCAGTTCCACCAGCGCCTTGATGCAGGCCACGATATCCTCGCGACGCAGGGTGCGCTGGGTGTCCTCGGCGTCGAGCGCGAGGCGCATGTTCATCTTGACCCGGCCAACGGCGCTGAGGTCATAGCGCTCGCTGTCAAAGAACAGCGTATCGAACAGCGCGCTGGCGGCCTCGACGGTGGGCGGCTCGCCCGGACGCATGACGCGATAGATGTCCATGAGCGCGGTGTCGCGGCCCATGTTCTTGTCCATCGCCATGGTGTTGCGGATGTAGGGACCGACGTTGATGTTGTCGATGTCGAGCACCGGGATCTCGGTGACGCCGGCATCCAGCAGTTCCTTAACCGAACCGCCGATCAGCGTGCCGTCCTTGTCGTACTCCAGCGTCAGCTCGTCGCCGGCCTCGACATAGATCGCGCCGGTCTCTTCGTTGATGATGTCCTTGGCGACGAACTTGCCGACGATATGCTCGAACGGCACCAGCAGGTCGGTCACCGCGCCCTCGTCGATCAGCTTCTTGACCGCGCGCGGCGTCACCTTCTTGGTGGCCTCGGCGATCACCTCGCCAGTTGCGGCATCGACCAGGTCATAGGTCGGACGGGTACCGCGCACACGCTCGGGGAAGAACGGGGTGACCCAGCCCTCGCCCTTGCGCAGGGTAAAGGTGACGGTCTCGTAGTAGGCATCCATGATGCCTTCCTGGTCCAGCCCCAGCGCATAGAGCAGCGTGGTCACCGGCAGCTTGCGGCGACGGTCGATACGGGCAAAGACGATGTCCTTGGCGTCGAATTCGAAGTCCAGCCAGCTACCGCGATACGGGATGATGCGGCAGGCGAACAGCAGCTTGCCCGAGCTGTGCGTCTTGCCCTTGTCGTGGTCAAAGAACACACCGGGCGACCGGTGCATCTGGCTCACGATGACCCGCTCGGTGCCGTTGACGACAAAGGTGCCGTTCGGTGTCATGAGCGGCATGTCGCCCATGAACACGTCCTGCTCCTTGATGTCCTTCACCGACTTAGCGCCGGTATCCTCGTCGATATCGAACACGATCAGCCGCAGCGTGACCTTCAGCGGCGCGCTGTAGGTCATGTCGCGCTGCATGCATTCTTCAACGTCGTACTTCGGCTTTTCCAGCTCGTATTTCACGAACTCCAGAACTGCGGTCTCGTTGAAGTCCTTGATCGGAAAGACCGACTGGAACACGCCCTTGATCCCCTCGCCGTCCTGCGGGTCGGGCTGATCACCGGAGTTCAGGAACAGGTCGTAAGAGGATTTCTGAACCTCGATGAGGTTCGGCATCTCCAGCACTTCGCGGATCTTGCCATAATATTTACGCAGGCGTTTCTGGCCAAGGAAGGATTGCGCCATGTCAGTGGTCACCTTTTCAGTTTCTCACCGGACAACACAGCCGCCGGGCCACGGCCGCTTGCCCATACGAGAGTGCACGCTCGGATCAATTCGCGGCCACCGTCCCGACTGGCGGCCTTCCCGATCCCTGAACCGCGCCTTAGAAAGGGTCCGCGCCGGGCCCTTTCTAAGACAGGTTCGGCTGGACCCGGGACACCCGGATCCAGCCCATCATATCTGCGGCGCGCGCCGCGCACCGAGGTGGCTCAGGCCACTTCGACTTCGGCGCCAGCTGCTTCCAGCTTGCCTTTGACGTCTTCGGCTTCGTCTTTCGACACGCCTTCCTTGATCTTGCCGCCAGCTTCCACCAGTTCCTTGGCTTCTTTCAGGCCCAGACCGGTCAGCGCACGAACTTCCTTGATCACGTTGATCTTGGAGGCGCCGGCGTTCTTCAGAACGACGTCGAATTCGGTCTTTTCTTCTTCGGCACCACCGGCGTCACCGGCCGGGCCTGCCATCATGACAGCGCCGCCAGCGGCGGGCTCGATGCCATATTCGTCCTTCAGGATGGTTTTCAGTTCCTGGGCTTCCAGGAGCGTCAGACCAACGATCTCTTCCGCGAGTTTCTTCAGATCAGCCATTTTATCAGCTCTTTCCGTTTTGATGTGTATTCCAACGTGAGGGGCTCCACCCTACGCCGGTCAGTACCAGTCGCTCTCCGCTTACGCGGCTTCCGCCTTCTCTTCGATGGTCGAAAGAATGCTTGCGATATTGCTTGCAGGTGCGCCAATTGCCCCGGCGATATTGGAGGCTGGTGCGCCGAGCATGCCGGCGATCGTCGCGATGAGCTCATCGCGCGACGGCATTTTCGACACGGCCTCGACACCGGCCCGGTCCAGAGCGTTTTCACCCATTGCACCGCCAAGGATTTCGAACTTCTTGTTCTCTTTGGCGAAGTCCTCGGCAACCTTGGCCGCAGCCACAGGATCCTCGGAATAGGTCAGAACGGTCATGCCGGTCAGCAGGTCCACCATGCTTGCGCAGGGCTTACCCTCAAGGGCGATTTTGGCGAGCCTGTTCTTGGCAACACGCACAGACCCACCCGCTTCGCGTGCACGCGCGCGCAGGTCCTGCATCTCGGCAACTGTCAGACCGGTGTAGTGGGAAACCACCACAACGCCAGAGCTTTCGAAGATTTGGCCGAGTTCCTCGACCACTTTCTCTTTCTGGGCTCTATCCACAGTTCTCTCCAAGTTTGGGGCGCCATCCCGCGCCCCGGCTCAAGTTTGCCGGGCAAGGCCCGGCGTTCAGGTCCGATTTACGGGATTGAGCCAAAAACCGCCCGAGGACAAAGCCCCCGGCCAATCTGGTCTTTACCCGTCTCAGGCAGGAAATTAAGACGCAAGCGCCACCCGCCGTCTTGGACGAAACGAAATAAAGCGCACGACGAATCGCACGCTTTATCTCAGGCACCTCATTAGGCCGAAACGAAGAGCTTTCCAAGGGGTAAATCGCGGGTTCGGCGTCGCAGCGCGCGATTAATCCTGCCCGTCCCCGAAGACAGCCCGCACCGGCGCGTCGAAATCCAGGTCCAACTCCAGCCGCGCGCCCACCGCCTCAAGGCGCAACAGCGCGGCATCATCCATCACGTGCATCGCGTCATACAGCGCCCGCAGACGCCCGTCCGGGTCGCCCGAGGCCATCGCCTCCCCGATCCGGCGGGTCAGCGGCGTGGTGAACCCGCGCGACTCCGACCGCCAGCCCAGCTTGCGCCGCCAGGCCTCGAAATCATAGCCGATCATGTGCAACAGAAACGCCCGCTGCGCCGCGCCCACGATCCGCTCGTTCACCTGCGCACCGTCGGGCAGTTCCACCCAGTGCTGGCGCGCGCGGACGTCCGGCAACCCGGTACGGGTGGCCGATTTGCCCTGCGGGTGCCCGACCAGCCCCTTGCGGCGCGGCCCGAACAGCGCCTTGTTCTCGCCGTACACCTCGCCGGCAGCAGCACGCTCCATCGGCAGGCGGAATTGTAGGCGCTCTCTCGGTGTCACCGGGCGCACCGCCTCGGCAGTCAGAACGCGGACCGCCTCGATCCCCCGCGGCTGCGACCCCAGCAGCGTGGCAATGCTGCGCCCTTCCACGTGCAGGAATTCGTCCGCATCCACGTTCAGGAACCACGGCTCATCGGAGCGATGATAGGCCCAGGTCAGCGCGGCGTTCTGGCGTTTGGGGAAATTGGTATCGGGCGTCATGCCCAGCATCTCCCAGAACTCCGGCGTGCAGCGCACGCACTCGATCCGGGGATGGTCACCCAGGACCCCGATCGCGGGGTCCTGGGGATTGTCGAACAGCAGCAGGAGCGAACTTGCGCCCTCGGCCAGATACCACGCCGCGAAGCGCCGCGTATCGGCCAGGCTCTCGTTCAGGATCGCGGCGGCGCGCCACTCGCCCTGCATGCGACCGGCTTTACTCGCCCGCGGCGTCGGCCACGTCGATGGTCACGCCCGGACCCATGGTCGAGGTCAGCGCGATCTTCTTCATGTAGGTGCCCTTGGCGCCCGACGGCTTGGCCTTGGCCACCGCACCGATGAAGGCACGGACGTTCTCGACCAGCTTGGCTTCGTCGAACGAGGCCTTGCCGACACCGGCATGCACGACACCGGCCTTCTCGGCCTTGAACTGGACCTGGCCGCCCTTGGCGTCCTTGACCGCCTGCGCCACGTCCATGGTCACGGTCCCGACCTTGGGGTTCGGCATCAGGTTGCGCGGCCCCAGCACCTTGCCCAGACGGCCGACGATCGGCATCATGTCCGGGGTGGCGATGCAGCGGTCGAACTCGATGGTGCCGTTCTGGACGGTTTCCATCAGATCCTCGGCCCCGATGATGTCAGCGCCGGCCTCTTTCGCCTCGTCAGCCTTTGCCCCACGGGCAAAGACGGCGACGCGGACGGTCTTGCCGGTGCCGTTGGGCAGGCCGACGACACCCCGGACCATCTGGTCGGCGTGGCGCGGATCGACGCCTAGGTTCATCGCGATCTCGACGGTCTCGTCGAACTTGGCGTTGGCGTTGCCCTTGATCAGGGCGACAGCTTCCTCGACCGACAGGTTTTCCTTGCCGGCAAGGGCTTCGCGCGCAGCGCGGGTGCGTTTTCCGAGCTTGGCCATATTACTTCACCTCGATGCCCATGGAGCGGGCGGAGCCCAGGATGATCTGCATCGCCGCCTCGATATCGTTGGCGCTGAGATCCTTCATCTTCGCCTCGGCGATTTCGCGCACCTGCGCGACGGTCACCGAACCCACGGTCTCGCGACCCGGGTTGTTGGCGCCGGACTTCAGCTTGGCCGCCTTGCGCAGGTAGAAAGACGCCGGCGGCGTCTTGATGTCCATGGTGAAGGACTTGTCCTGGTAGTAGGTGATCACGGTCGGGCACGGCGCACCGGGCTCCATGTCTGCGGTCTTGGCGTTGAACGCCTTGCAGAATTCCATGATGTTAATGCCGCGCTGACCCAGCGCCGGACCGACCGGCGGGGAGGGGTTCGCTTGACCGGCGGGGACTTGAAGCTTCATGCTCCCGACGAGTTTCTTGGCCATTGGCCTTCTCCTTTTCCAACACCCTCGGAACGCGTCCCTCGGGCCTTTTGTTGTGTGGTCCGGATACCGGCGACGCGTCGCCGGCAGCCTCCCACGCTAGTTCACGTCAGCCCTGCTTGGTGACCTGAGTGAATTCCAGTTCGACCGGCGTCTCGCGGCCGAAGATCGACACCGACACCTTGAGGCGCTGGTTGTCCTCGTCGACCTCTTCGATCATGCCGTCGAAATCCTCGAACGGCCCGTCGTTGACTTTGACCTTCTCGCCGATCTCGAAATGGATCAGTGTACGCGGTGCTTCCTCGCCCTCCTGGACGCGGTTGAGTATCTGATTCACCTCGGCGTCCCGCATCGGCATCGGCCGCCCCTGCGGCCCCAGAAAGCCGGTGACGCGGTTGATCGAGTTGATCAGGTGATAGCCCCGGTCGGACATCTCCATGTGCACCAGCACGTAACCGGGCATGAAGCGACGCTCGGCCGTGACCTTCTTGCCGCGGCGCACCTCGATGACCTCTTCGGTCGGCACCAGAACCTCGTCGATCTCGTCCTCGAGACCGCCCTCGGCCGCTGCGGTCCTGATCTGTTCCGCGATCTTCTTCTCGAAATTGGAAAGAACGCTGACCGAATACCACCGCTTCGCCATAAGCCCTGATGTCCTTGTCCTGTCCGGCGCAACCATCTGCGGGGCGCCGATTTTCTGCAATATCTTCAGACGGTTGATCCGCCATCTCCGGAATAAAAAGCGGCGCGCAGCTCGAATCGCCGCACGCCATACCCCAAAGGTTGAGGCTCACCTACAGGCAAGGAGCGCAATGATCAAGGGGGCCGGGCCGATTTCGCCCGCCCGGCGCCTAGCCGAAGTAGGTCAGCAGTTCCTGCAGGCCGAAGCGGATCAGCAGATCGACCAGCGCGAAGAAGGTCGCCGTGAGCGCGGCCATGATGAACACCATCACCGTGGTCAGGAGCACCTCGCGGCGGGTCGGCCAGACGACCTTGGCGATCTCGGCGCGGACCTGCTGGACGAACTGGAGCGGGTTGGTGGTGGCCATTTGCGAAAATCCTGTGTCAATCAGGGGGCGACATAACCGGGCAGAGCGCGGAATTCAAGGCGCGGATTGGGCAATTCGGGGGCCGGACCGTACGATCCCCGCCCCCGCACCAGAAGCCTGACACCCCGGTTCGGGGAATTCAGGGGCGGTTTCGTACAACGAGGGTAAAGCCCGACCCCGATCCCGTCAACGAAGGTTAACATCGCCTGTTCGGCGCCCCGTTGCGGGTCTCGCGCGCTGTCGCGTTACCCTTTCCTTACGCTTGCCGGATCATACCGGACCAAAGCGGGCCTGTGCCGCGTCGACCCGGAAAAGATGTCTGAGGAGGGAAATGGCAGGGGCAGCAGGGTTCGAACCCGCGACCTACGGTTTTGGAGACCGTCGCTCTACCAGCTGAGCTATACCCCTAAGGTCGCGGCCTGATTTAGGGCAGCGGCGGGGCGGACACAAGAGGGAATCTCTGCCGACCGGGGCAAACACCATTGCCCCGCGCGGTCAGGACATTATGACTGCACGCGATCGTTTGGGGGCTATCTTGAGCTTGCGCAGAAAAATCGCCGACAGTCGGGGTTTTGCCCGGGTGGTGACCGGGCTGTTCGCGGCCTACATCCGCTTTGCCCATTGCACCTCGCGCTGGCAACGCCGGGGGTTCGAGGCGATGGATGACGCGGTGCGCGCGGGCGAGCCGGTGATCTTCGTCGTCTGGCATCAGCGGCTGATGATGGCGCCCTGCATGTTCGATGTGACGCTCGGGCCGATCTGCTCGCTCACTTCGGGCGGGCGACCCGGTCGGATGGTTGGGGCGCTGCTGGAACGGTTCGGCTGGCAGAACGTCTCGATGGAAAGCCGCAAGCGCCACGTGAAACTGTCGCGGCTGGTGCTGCAGAAGATGCGCGACGGGGTTTCGGTCGGCATCGCCGCCGACGGGCCGCGCGGGCCGGCGCGGGTCAGTTCGACGGTGCCGCTGACCTGGGCGCGCTCCGCGGGCTGCCGGGTGTTCACCGTCTCGTTCTCGGCCAACCGGGTGGTGGAGTTCCCCACCTGGGACAGGATGTGGCTGCCGTCGCCGTTCTCGCGCGGGGTGTTCCTGTGCCGGGAATGGGAGGGCACGGTGCCCCGCAAGGCCAGCGAGGCAGAGATCGAGGCGTTGCGGCAGGACTTCGAGACGGCGCTGGAGGCGGTGACCGCCGAAAGCGACCAGATGACCGGGCGCCGGGGCTGAATCGCCGGGGCGCGGCACGGGTCAGCGCGTCGAGGCCGACGCCGACGATCACGCCGGAGCCCAGCTCCGCACCCTTTTTCGCGTTTCCACGGCAACGGCGAAGCCGCGTCCATCTTCTCTTCTTTCGAAATACTCCCGCCGGAGGCATCCCGACAAGGAAAAGGGCCGCCCCGATCCGGAGCGGCCCTCTGTGCTGTCAGCGGTACGGGCGGCCGGGCCGCCGCCGCCTTACTCGATGATCTTGGAG
>NZ_BAABWV010000030.1:0-20240 GCF_040365005.1 Aquicoccus sp. SU-CL01552
AAGGTTCCGTAGGCCAATTGACACTTGTCGTCGTTTACAGCCGGTAAGAAGAAATTGTTCTCCGCGGACGCGTTGAACAGGGGCCTGATTTCCCTTTCGAACCAGCGCAACGTCTCGAGCCCACGCAACTTGCTCGAAGCGGGAATTGGCACGCTGATTTCCTTCTTGTTCTTGTTGGCTGCAGCGGGAATGAGAAGGTGTCCGCCGCTCTTCTTTTCATGCCCGAGATCCAACCACGGATCCTGCCCCTTGTAAGACAGGATAAGCGCCACACTTGCCCGCAATGGGGAGACATCTGTTTCGATCGCAGCGAAGGCCGCGCATGTTCCGATCTGCCTTGCTTTTATGCGGTGCTTCTCCGCATCCATGGTGGGGCCATTCCGTGCCATGTCCAGGTGCCACTGGGAGAGGGAACGGAGCCGGATATGGTGTGATTGAAACTTTAGGCGTTCCCCACGTTGCGTTACCACGGTCCGACAGAAGTTCTTGTTCTTCTTCGTCATCTTGCTTTCGGAACCCGATTCTGCCGAAATCCAGTTGTCGGTTCGAATAATCTTTCGGAGATGGTCCGCTTGCTCGCCATTCTTCTCAAGCAGCCTGACAAGGGAGAAAAGATAGGTCCCGGCCGTCTTTGGTGTGATGGCCTGACGATCACCTAAATCCCACCAAGTGCGCCATTTCTTCACGCAAGCGACGATGTTCGCTTGATCGAAGGCAAACGCAATCGTCGGCATTTCTCCTATGTCCGCAACTTCGCAAACGCTGAGCGTTTTCAGCACTTTGCGAGATGCATCAAGGACCGGCTTGGAAAGCCTCCCATTGACGTAGTCCTCGTCCGTTTCCGACCAATCGCCACGTGTCGCGAGCTTGATCCAGAACTCCAGCTCTTCTTGCAAACCTTTCGGCAGTTCGAACGATGTTTCCGTACGATTGACCGCGGGGACCGGGGTCTTCGGCAGAAATCGAGATACCGTTGGCAAGGGCTTTTTCTGGAGTTTACGCAGCAACTCGAAACCTTCGATGACTGCTAACCTCTGTTTTGTTTCCATGGGCAAGGCCAGTAGCGCATCCCGGCCGATGCCTTCGAGTTGATGAACCTCGAGATCGAGCTGGCGAGCGAAGTCCGCGAGAACTGAAATCGCAATGCACTTGTTCTTGTTGAACGGCAGCGATTGAGTCGGATCCTCAGCAGCAGCCAGCAGGCCCTCCAAGAGGTGGTTCCAGCTGTCGTTGCGATGATTGCGCGACTTTCGGGCTGCGATAGCGCCGGTGGCACCGTTGATTGCTGCGGACAGGTTTCGCCGAAACGATTTCATTGCATTGACTGATTTCCACTGACTGCAGCGGTAATCTTCCAGCGGAAATTCCCTGAGCAGCTCCTTTCTGTTCGCGACGATGTCTTCAGGGCGGTTGCGAAGCAACTTGGCGGCGCGCTGCACGGACCGTTTGTAAAGGCGACGCGTGGTCCTTCCCAACGGAGCCGTCGGGCTGTCGAGCCAATGCAGGACATCTTCAAGGGTCAAATCGGAGCCTTGCACCCCGGCCGGCGTGAGCGAGGCTTGAATACTGCACGGGTTGAAGACGGTCATGATTATCTCTCCATTTGTCCGTTCGGCGTAGATGTTGGCCGTTTTCCGAAAGGACGAAGCGGGTGATGACAAACACCCGTCCAGAAAAGCCGCGCTTTTCTAAAGGGGTGGTTGTTATCTTTTCCGCTCTTCGCCCAAGGTGTCATCTCTTCGTTTCAGACGTCCGAAAACCGTTGTTCGAGGAAGGGGTTGAAGATCCCTGAGGGCTTTGGGGACGGTTGCGTTTTCATGGTCGCAGCCTCCATCGGGGCGCGCCGGGGATGATCCGGGAGTTGCTTGTAGACGGGGACGGGAAGGCCCGCGGCCCAGGCGTTCGCCTGCGCCTGTCGCCAGAGCTTCGGTTTGCTCCGAAACCGCAGACGCTCCGGGAAACTTGCATCGGGCTTTTTCAGGTCCATCCTTTGCGCGCTGCGCCTGGAGCCTTGCAGAAGTCCGGCGATGTCTTGGGTCGTCATATGCGGCAGCTTGAGCTGGTCCCACAGGCGTGGCGCCGGAGCCGCGAGGCCTTCGGCGACCCAGATGGCAAACCATGGATACCGCCCAGCTATGCGGCGCAGACCGAGACGGTTTGCCAACTCCCGGGTGGCGCGCAGGGAGGGCATGCGCCAGTAGATGCGCAACTCATCCAATGTCGCGGCGCCCGGGGTCTGTGGTTCGGTGATCATGCTGCACCTCCTTTCCGGACAGGAGATCGGTGCGTTCGCTTGAGACCGGAAATCATCCTTGATGCGGAACCGCGATGGCCTGCCGTTTTTGGCCCCGGACCGGCCCGGCGCGCCCCAAGGCACTTTTGCCGTAAAGGGAATTGACCAAATATTGCCCAAAAATAGTTCCGTCCGGTGCCGTTCGGTGCCGTTCGGCCGGTTTTTGCCGGGTCTGTTGCAGTGGTCAGTTTGTTGAATTTTGCCCTTGTAAACCTTGGGCTTGCCCGGCTATACGCGTCGACGGAGATGTGGCCGAGTGGTCGAAGGCGCTCCCCTGCTAAGGGAGTAGGCCCGGAAGGGTCTCGTGGGTTCGAATCCCATCGTCTCCGCCACCCCTTTCTTCAATTCAGTTCAGAACTTGAAGTATACCGATATTCCTTGATGCAAGGCGCCGCCCCGCCGAAAACCGCCACGCAATTGCCCCCACAAAATCAACGATCCAAGTGATCCACTGGGAGGAGTGCACCGTGTCCATCTTGAAACGCGGCAGGGTCTACCCGCATTGTAAGAGCGTCCAGATGCCATATCATGGCGTTGACCATTGGGGCGAGGTTTGGGTTTCCCGTCACACCGACTCGACCAGCATGGCCAAGCAACAGGCCGATGTGACCTGGACGAAGATTGTCGGGGGGGATGTCCCACGAACCGCATCGTCGGTCGAAACGCGATCCTGCAAATTGCCTCGGGTTCGACGGCAGCGTTCTTCTGAAGTTTGATGAAGGGGGTCAACGTAGGCGGGCGGGATCAGCCGCACCGCTTGGCCCTGTCGATCTCCCGGCTCCATCAATGGGCCCTCCGCACACTTCCGTCGCCACGACGCAAGATGGCAACTGGCTGAAGACCCCCCGCACCTGCGCGCGCCGCAGCGTCTTGCGCAGGCGGCATGAGCAGGTCGGCGCCGAAGAGGGGCGCGGCACGTGGTCCCCGCGCCCGGCCTTGAAGCGGGCCCCCAGCACCAGACATCTGGCCGGTCCAGTCCCCAAGTGCGCGGCAGACCTTGCCCGATCGTGATGCGTCAGCCGCGCAGAACCCCGCCGGTGGCCTTGGCGACCTTCTCGACGATCTTCTTGCCGACCGCCTCGATCTCGGCCTCGGTCAGGGTCTTGTCACGGGGCTGCATCCGCACGCTCAGCGCCAGCGATTTCTTGCCCTCGCCCAGCGCGCCGCCGATGAACTCGTCGAACACGCGCACCTCCTCGATCAGCGCCTTGTCGGCGCCGCTGGCCGCGTTGACCAGTTTCAGCGCCTCGACCTCGGCGTCGACGACAAAGGCGAAATCGCGTTCCACCGCCTGCAGGTCACGCAGTTGCAGCGCCGGACGCGTGGCGCCGGTCTTGCGCGGCATCGGAATCTCTTCGGGGAAGAGGACAAACCCCATCGCCGGCCCCTTCACGTCCATCGCGTCAAGCACCTTGGGGTGCAGCTCGCCAAAGACGCCCAGCACCTTTTTCGGCCCGAGGCAGATCTTGCCGTGCCGTCCCGGATGCCACCAACCCTCGGCGCCGCGCAGAACCTGCACCTTGGCCGGCGCGCCCATGGCCGCCAGCACCGCCTCGGCATCGGCCTTGGCGTCGAACACATCCACCGGGCGCATGGCGCCGTGCACATCGCGCGGGCCGGTACGCCCGACCAGAAGCCCGGCGATCATCTCGTGCTGCTGCTCGGGCTCGCCGCCGTGAAAGGCCGGGCCGACCTCGAACAGCGCCATGTCCATGAACCCGCGTGCCTGGTTGCGCGCCGCCGCCTGCAACAGACCCGGCAGCAGCGAGGGGCGCATGTGGCTCATCTCGGAACTGATCGGGTTTTCCAGCCGGCTGGCATCATCGCCGCCGCCGAACAGCGCCGCGCCGGCCTGGTCGATGAAGGAATAGCTGATGCACTCGTTGTATCCCAGCGCAGCCGAGGTGCGCCGCCCGGCCTGCAACCGCCGCTGCATCGGCGTCATCACCGGGCGCGGCACGCCCTCGGTCAGGCGCGGCAAGGGCTTGCCCTGCAGCCCGGTCAGCGAGGCAATGCGCGCCACCTCCTCGACCAGGTCGGCCTCGCCCTGCACGTCAGGCCGCCAGCTCGGCACATGGGCGATATTGCCCTCGAGCCGGAAACCGAGCCGGGTCAGCGTCTGGCGCTGCTCGCTCTCGGGGATCTCCATGCCGACCAGCGACTGTACCCGCGCCGGGTCCAGCTTGAAGGCGCGCGCAGGGTCCGGGATCGCACCCGCGACCACCACCTCGGAGGCCTCGCCGCCGCAGAGGTCGAGGATCATCTGGGTGGCCAGTTCCAGCCCCTCCAGCGTGAAGGCCGGGTCGATGCCGCGCTCGAAGCGATAGCGCGCGTCGGAATTGATCTTGAGCGCGCGGCCCGCCAGCGCGATCTGCACGTGGTCCCAATAGGCGCTTTCGACAAAGACGTTGACCGTCTCCTCGGTGCAGCCGGTCGCCTCGCCGCCCATGATGCCGGCGATGCTTTCCGGTCCGGTGTCGTCGGAGATCACCATCATGCCGGGCGCAAGGGTATAGTCCTTTTCGTCCAGCGCCCGCAGCGCCTCGCCGCCCGCGGCGCGATGCACCCGCAGGTTACCCGAGACCTTGTCGGCATCAAACACGTGCAGCGGCCGGTTGCGGTCGAAGGTGAAGAAGTTGGTGACATCCACCAGCGCCGAGATCGGCCGCAGCCCGATGGCACGCAACTGGTCTTGCAGCCACTGCGGGCTAGGGCCGTTCTTGACGCCCCGGATCAGGCGGCCGGAAAAGACCGGGCAGCCGTCCCGCGTGTCCTCGTCGATGGTCACCTCGATCGGGCACGGGAAATCGCCCGCCACCGGCACCGTCTCGCGCGGCTTCAGCGTACCCAGGCCGCGCGCGGCCAGGTCGCGGGCGATGCCGCGCACGCCCAACGCATCGGGGCGGTTGGGGGTGATGGCGATCTCGATCACCGGGTCGACCTTGGCCGGGTCGTTCTCGGCCAGCCAGTCGACGAAACGTTCACCGACCTCGCCCGAGGGCAAGTCGATGATGCCGTCATGCTCGTCGGACAGCTCCAGCTCGCGCTCCGAGGCCATCATGCCGTGGCTCTCGACTCCCCGGATCTTGCCGACGCTAAGGGTCACGTCGATGCCCGGCACGTAATCGCCCGGCTTGCACAGCACCACGGTGATGCCTTCACGCGCGTTCGGCGCGCCGCAGACGATCTGCTTGTCGCCCTCGTCGGTCTCGACCGTGCAGACCCGCAGCCGGTCGGCATCGGGGTGCTGTTCGGCGTGTTTGACCTTGGCAAGGGTAAAGCTTTTCAGCCGGTCGGCGGGATTGGTGATTTCCTCGACCTCGAGCCCGAGATCGGTGAGCGCCTCGGCGATCTCGTCAACCGAAGCTTCGGTGTCGAGGTGGTCTTTCAGCCAGGAGAGGGTGAATTTCATTGTTCTCGTCCGTCTCGTAGGGTGGGTGATCCGCCCACCGGTATCTGTCGGAGGGAAGGCAAGCTGCCCGCCCTACTCTACCTGCTCAACCCGCCATGCAGCGTCGGCACGTCCAAGGCACTGAACCCGTAGTGCCGCAGCCAGCGCAGGTCGCTGTCGAAGAAGGCCCGCAGATCGGGGATGCCGTATTTCAGCATCGCGATCCGGTCGATCCCCATGCCGAAGGCAAAGCCCTGGTATTCATAGGGGTCGATGCCGCCGGCCTCCAGCACCTTGGGGTGGACCATGCCGCTGCCCAGAACCTCGAGCCAGCCGTCGCCCTCGCCGATCTTGAGCTGCCCGTCCACCCAGGAACACTGGATGTCGACCTCGGCCGACGGTTCGGTAAAGGGAAAATGCGAGGCGCGGAACCGGGTCTTGATCCCGTCGATCTCGAAGAAGGCGGCAAAGAACTCTTCCAGCACCCATTTCAGGTTCGCCATCGAGATGTCCTTGTCGAGGGCCAGCCCCTCGACCTGGTGGAACATCGGCGTGTGGGTCTGGTCATAATCGGCGCGATAGACACCGCCGGGGCAGATGATGCGCAGCGGCGCGCCGGCCTTTTCCATGGTGCGGATCTGCACCGGGCTGGTATGGGTGCGCAGCACGTGCGGCGGGCGGTTGTCGCCCTCGGCCCGGTGCATGTAGAAGGTATCCATCTCGGCCCGCGCGGGATGGTGGCCGGGAATGTTCAGCGCGTCGAAATTGTGCCAGTCGGTCTCGATCCGCGGCCCCTCGGCAACGGAAAAGCCCATCTCGGCAAAGATCGCGGTGACCTCCTCGGTGACCTGGCTGACCGGGTGCAACGTGCCCATCCGCCGCCCGCGCGACGGCAACGTCACGTCCAGCCATTCACCGCGCAGCCGCTCGTCCAGCGCCGCGTCGGACAGCGCCGCCTTCTTGGCCGCCAGCGCGCTGTTGATCTCGTCCTTCAGCGCGTTCAGCGCCGGACCGGCGGTCTTGCGCTCTTCCGGGGTCATCTTGCCCAATTCGCGCATCTTCAGGCTGATCTCGCCCTTCTTGCCCACCGCGCCGACGCGGATCGTCTCCAGCGCGGCCTCGTCCCCGGCCTCGGCGATCTGCGCCAGGTATTTTGCCTTAAGATCGTCCATGACGGTCCCCCGATACTTGTTCCCGTCCTGCTAGCCCCGCCGCCCCGTGAATGCAAGTCACGCAACGGAGCGTTGGACAGCGCGCAGCCCCCGCCGCTACGCTCCGTCGCGAGGAGCAGGGGGAGAGACAGGATGAGCATATCGGAGCATTCCGTCGGCACCACCGCCGCCGAGCGGCGGCCGTGGCTGGTGCTGCTGGGCCTCGCGCTGGGGCTGTGCATCACCAACGGGTTCGCGCGGTTCGCCTACGGGCTCCTGCTGCCGGCGATGAAATCGGAACTGGGTTGGAGCTATGCCCAGGCCGGCTGGCTCAACACCGCCAACGCACTGGGATACCTGGCCGGCGCGGTGCTGACCATGCTGCTGATCTCTCGGATCAGCCCCTCGCGGCTGTTCAGCTTCGGCATCGTCACCACCACGCTGGCGCTGCTGGTCACCGGCTATGACCCGGCGCTGTGGTGGCAGACCCTGTGGCGGGTGCTGGCCGGGGTGTTCGGCGCACTGTCGTTCTCCACCGGCGGGGCGCTGGCGGCCCAGCTTTATGCCGACAACCCGCGCAAGAACGCGCTGGCCATCGCGTTCCTGTTCGGCTTCGGCGGCGGCTCGGGCATCGTGCTGGCCGGCGGCGCGCTGCCCCTGATGCTGGAATGGTACGGCCCCGCCTCCTGGCCCAGGGGCTGGTACCTGGTGGGCATCGCCTGCGTCCTGTTCGCCCCGCTCAGCCTCTGGGCGTCGGAGAGCCTGCGCCCGCCCCGGCAGGGCACCCAGCCCCGCGTGCGCCTGCCGCTGGCCCGCATGGCGCCCGAGATCGCCGGCTATGCCGCCTTCGGGCTGGGCTACATCGTCTACATGACCTTTCTCAGCGCCTGGATGACCGAACAAGGCTCGAGCGGACCGCTGATCGCGGCGGTCTGGACGCTTCTGGGAGTCTGCCTGTGCCTCTCGCCCTTTGTCTGGCGGCCGGTCTTCGCGCGGTTCGCCACCGGGGTGCCGCTGGCGATGATCCTGGCCTGTATCGCCGTGGGATCGGGCCTCGCGGTGATCTACCCCTCCGGCCCCGGTCTCGTGGTTTCGGCGATGGTATTCGGGCTCTCGGTGTTCATGGCGCCGGGCGCGGTGACCAATTTCACCCGCCACAACCTGCCGATGGCAAGCTGGGGCGCAGCGATCAGCCTGTTCACCGTGATCTTCGCCATCTCGCAGACCATCGGCCCGGTCGCCGCCGGCTGGCTGGGCGATACCTCGGGCGATATCGGCAACGGGCTGCTGGCGGCGGCGGCGGTGCTGGGCGCAGGCGCGCTGCTAGCCCTGATGCAAAGGCGGATCGACTGACCGCAGGGCCGCGAACAGGTGCCCCCTGCCCTGCAACGAAAAAGGCCGCCCCGAAGGAGCGGCCTTTCCTGTTTCAATGGGCGTCAGCCTCAGGCGGCCAGTGCGCCTTTGGCCTGCGCGACGATGGCGCCGAAGGCTTCGGGCTCGTGCACTGCCAGATCGGCCAGCACCTTGCGGTCCACCTCGATACCGGCCAGCGCCAGCCCGTTGATGAAGCGGCTGTAGGTCAGCGCCTCGTCATGGCTGCGCACGGCGGCGTTGATCCGCTGGATCCACAGCGCGCGGAAGTTCCGCTTGCGCTGCTTGCGGTCGCGGGTCGCATACTGGTTGGCCTTGTCAACGGCCTGCGTCGCCACCTTGAAGGTGTTCTTGCGGCGGCCGTAATAACCTTTGGCGGCCTTGACGACCTTCTTGTGACGGGCGTGGGTTGTGGTTCCACCTTTAACGCGGGACATACTGAATCCTCCTCTTAGCGGTCGTAGGGCATGAAGCCCTTGACGATCTTGGCGTCGGGGGCGGACAGGGTGGTGTTACCGCGGGCGTCGCGAATGAATTTCTTGGTGCGCTTGATCATGCCGTGGCGCTTGCCGGCCTGACCTGCCATGACCTTGCCTGTGGCGGTCACCTTGAAGCGCTTCTTGGCGCTGGATTTGGTCTTCATCTTGGGCATTTCCGTCTCCTGTCTTTCGGGTCGGTGTCAAGCGCGACTCGGCATGCCACTCGGGCCGGTCGCGCAGTCAGATGGGCCGTGTAGGGAAAACCGGGCGGCGAGGCAACCCCTTTATCGCATGAAGCGCCCGACCACGGAATAGAACACCCCCGGCACGTCGCGCACCGTGTAGCCCCCGGGGTGGGCGACATAGGCAAAGACAATGAGCCCGGTCGCGATCAGCAGGGTCGCGGCCGGGGCAATGGGCCGGCGGCCATCGCTATGGGCCGACATCGCCGCCGGAATCGCAAGTCCGACCAGGATCAGCCCGAGGACGAGGACAAGGTCGCTGTCCATGCCCTCAGCCCGGATCGGTGTTGTAGATCAGCCGTTCGTCGCAGGGCGCCACGCGCAGGATGTTGGTGGTACCCGGCACATTGAAGGGCACCCCGGCGGTCACCACGATCTGATCCTCTTCGGTGGCAAACCCACCGGCGCGGGCGGCCCGCGCGGCGTTGACTACCGCGCCCTTGAAACGCTCCAGCTCGGCCGTCATCACGCAGTTGCAGCCCCAGCTCAGGCACAGCCGCCGCGCGGTGCCGCGCAGGCTGGTCATGGCGATGATCGGCACGCCGGGCCGCTCCCGCGCGGTCAACAGCGCGGTTGTCCCGCTCTGGGTGAAACAGCAGATCGCCTTGATATCCGTGGTCTCGGCAATCTCGCGCGCCGCGGCCACCATGGCATCGGCGATCGAATGCCCCTCGGTCTGGCGCGAGGCCGCGATGATCGAGGCATAGTTGGTATCCGATTCGACCTCGGCGGCAACCTTGTCCATGGTCTGCACCGCCTCGACCGGATACTGCCCGGCCGCCGATTCCGCGCTGAGCATGATCGCATCGGTGCCTTCATAGATCGCCGCCGCCACGTCCGAGACTTCGGCGCGGGTGGGCATCGGGCTTTCGATCATGCTTTCGAGCATCTGGGTCGCCACGATCACCGGCTTGGCGGCGGCCCGGCACTTGCGGATCAGGCGCTTCTGGATCGGCGGCACCTTCTGCACCGGCAATTCCACCCCGAGATCGCCGCGCGCCACCATGATCCCGTCCGAGGCGACCAGGATCTCGTCGAACCGCTCCACCGCCGAGGGCTTCTCGATCTTGGCCAGAAGCGCCGCGCGCCCATCGGCCAGCGCGCGGGCCTCTTCGACATCCTCGGCGCGCTGGACAAAGGACAGCGCCAGCCAGTCGATCCCGAGGGTGCAGACGAATTCCAGGTCGGCGCGGTCCTTGTCCGACAGCGCCGCCAGCGGCAGCAGCACGTCGGGCACGTTGACCCCCTTGCGGTCGGATATCTCGCCGCCCGCGATCACCGTGCAGTCGGCGAAATCGGCGCCGCAGGCCTCGACCCGAAGGCGGATCTTGCCGTCATTGACCAGCAAGGTCGCACCGGGCGCGAGCGCCTGGAAAATCTCGGGATGCGGCAGGCAGACCCGCGCGCCATCGCCCGGCGCGCCGTCGAGGTCAAAGCGGAACGTCGCCCCTTCTGCCAGGTCCACCGGCCCCGCCGCAAAGGTACCGACGCGCAGCTTTGGCCCCTGCAGGTCCGCGAGGATGGCAATCGGGCTGTCGAGATCGCGCTCGACCTCGCGGATGATGCGATGCTTTTCGCGAATCTCGTCGTGGCTGCCGTGGCTCATGTTCAGGCGGAACACGTCGGCCCCGGCCTCGTGCAGGGCGCGGATGGTGTCGTAATCCTCCGACGCCGGCCCCAGGGTGGCCACGATCTTGACGTTTCGCAGGCGCCTCATTCCGCTCTCTCCTCGCATAAATGCCCGGCGCATCGCGCGCGGGTGGGTCATGTTACCGCAAACACCGGCCCGCCGGTTATTGCCCAATTCCCATTCCCGGGCAACTGCCCTAAAGGAGATGGCAAAGCGATGACAGGCAGATGACGTATACCCCATATTTCCTCCATGGCGAAACCCGCCCCGGCCGCTGGTTGGTGACCTGCGACCATGCGACCAATACCGTACCACCGCAGGTGGGAGGCGGCGCGCTGGGGTTGCCGCGCACGGACATGGAACGACATATCGCCTATGACGTGGGGGCTTACGGCGTTGCGCGGCATCTGGGCGAATTGCTGGATGGCCCTGTTATTGCATCGAATTTCTCGCGACTGGTGATCGACCCGAACCGGGGCGAGGACGACCCGACCCTGTTGATGAAGCTCTACGACGGTTCGGTGATCCCGGCCAACCGCGACGCCGACGCCGAGGAACGCGAACGGCGGCTGGAGCTGTGCTATCGTCCCTACCACGAGGCACAGGCGCGTCTGGCCACCCTGCCCCACGCGATTATCCTTTCGATTCATTCGTTTACCCGCCAGCTGCGCGGCCGCCCCCCGCGCCCCTGGGAGGTCGGTGTCCTCTATGCGAGCGATGCCCGCCTGGCGCATCCGCTGATCCGCGTTTTGCGGGAGGATGGGGATCTGACGGTGGGGGACAACGAACCCTACAGCGGCCATCTGCCGGGCGATTCCATCGACAAGCACGCGCTGGCGCAGGGGCGGCCCAACGTGTTGATCGAATTGAGAAATGACCTGATCGCCGACGAGGCGGGACAGCGGCACTGGGCCGAGCGACTGGCGCCGGCGCTGGAACGCGCGCTGGCCGAAACCGGGCTCTGACCGCCCGGATCGGGGAGTTCCCGCCCCGTTTCGTACCATCCGCGACCGGCCGGCCCCGGCCCAAAGCCCCGGATCAGGGAATTTTCCCGCCGTTTCGTACAATCGCGCCCGACGGGTGACAGCCGCCCCGATCGCGCCTAGATCTGGGGAAACAGACAAGGGAGACCGGAGATGGACGAACAGACCGAAATCGAACTTCAGGCCGCCGCCTTTCGCCGGCTGCAACAGCACCTGATGCAGGACCGCCCCGACGTGCAGAACATCGACCTGATGAACCTGGCCGGGTTCTGCCGCAACTGCCTGTCGCGCTGGTACCAGGAGGCCGCCGCCGAACGCGGCATCGAGATGACCAAGGACGAGGGGCGCGAAACCTTCTACGGCATGCCCTATGACCAGTGGAAGGCGCAGCACCAAACCGAGGCCGGACCGGAGAAACAGGCCGCCTTCCAGACCGCCTTTGCCGAGAACGTCGGGAAGAAGAAGGGGTAAGGAGGCAAGGGGCCTTTGCTGCCGCCTGTTGGGTCAGGGCGAGAATTGGATTGGGTGCGGACCTCCTGGGACATTCAGGCTCGGTTCGGCATTAGGAACAACGGGCGGGCAACGGCCGTTCACTGGGGTCGGCTCCGACCAGCGCAAAGCGGACACAAGCTGCCAGTTACTAAACAGCGCGTTGACGCAATCAGGCGTTGAGCTTAATGTACCGAGGCTCCATTTCGAGGCCAGAACGCGGGGAATTCGTGGACTTTACCAATATCAATGCCAAAATCGCGAAGCTTAACGCTTATGATGTAGCAACATTTGATAACCCGAGTAACAGCTTCAAGCATTTCACTCTTGAATTGAAGGTAGAGCGTTTTCGCCACTTAAGCAATGTCGCCATTCCATTTGATCATCCCGTGACGGTTCTTGCTGGAACGAACAAAATCGGAAAAACTAGCCTACTACTACTTTTAGCTTGCAGTCACGAAAAGTTCATGCGTTTGGATGCAAGCAAACCCGAACCCACTTGGCGCGAACATGCGTGGAAAGACGTCCTCACCTTTACAAAGCATGAGTCAGAAACGAATGACTACACCTACAGTATGAAGTGGCGTCTTGCCAATAAATTGATGAGCGGGGAAGGAAAAAGGCTGGCTAGCAGCAAGTCGTGGAGCGGCCTAGGGAAAAAGTCGAAAGAAATCCGGCAAAACGCAAAAATTAAAGACCGTGAGGTGCGGCTGATTGACCTAGATCGGCTCCTTCCGGCGAGAAGCTTTTCCGCCTCACTATTGCGAAAGTCTGGAAGTGGTGCACTGACGAAGATGAGCGATGATCTAGCAAGCGCATTTTGCTACGTTCTTGGCGTTCCTTACAAAGCTGATTTCGAGATTATGGAAGTTGGCGGACATGTGAACAAGCGATGCTACCTTATCAACGCTCCTGCGCACAGTTACTCAAGCTATGGAGCCGCTTCAGGCGAGGAAGCCTTGATCAATCTCCTACGGGACATCTTAGACGCCCCAGAAGGCAGCTTGATACTCATTGACGAGATAGAGGCCGGATTTCACCCAGCTGTTCAGAGGAAGTTAGTAAGGGTAATTTGCCAAATTGCTTGGGAGCAAAAAAAGCAGTTCGTCATGACCAGCCACTCATCCACGATCATTGATGCGATGCCGGCAAGTTCTAGGAAGTTTATCGAACATCACAATGAAGTGTACCGAACTATCTCTGGCATCGCTCCGCAGGCGGCACTTTCCAAAATGGATTCAATTGGTCACCCATTGGTGCGCCTTTTCTGTGAAGACGACCTTGCCGAATTCCTGATCAACAAGGTCGCCACGGAAATTTCGAAGGATCACAAGAATTTCAAAAGGCTGTTTGAGATCATCCGGTCAGGACCAGCCGACAAGGTCAAGAATGACTACGAGCGGCACAAGTTCTTCTTCGATCAACTTAGAAACAAAATTGGATATTGTGCGGTATTCGATGGAGATCATCGCAACAAGGCAGGTTTCAAAGAGTTGGGGGACGCTGACAAGTTCGTACACTTCCTGAAGCCAGATACTGCTCCTGAAGTGGCCTTGGGGAACGCTTACCTAGCTTCATATCCTAACACCGAACTTGAAGCGTTTTTAGGCGCCGACAATCATCACTCATTCTTTCAGAAGATGGTAGACATGGACCTAGCCGCAGACAAGGGAGACGCGAAGAACAAGTGCTACTCTGCCTTTGAGGGATCGGACGAGTTCTCGAACCACTTCGACTCCCTGAAAGCGTTCCTGATAGATACTGCTACCCATTTCAGCGAGGCCAAAGGCTAGTAGAGCCTTGCACAATTTTTTCCTGAGTAGCGGCTCTCGGACCCTACCAGCAAACAGTTTCGGAACAGGCCGAAAAGTCGGCCGAGCACCGAGTACGCGTACTGGCGGCCCCTCCCCCAACCCGCACAGGATCTGTTCGCGCCGGTGCCTTTTGCCCCGGGGCGCGGGGCGGTATCTTGCCGGCAGGCGATCCGCTTTCACGAAAGGCCCGACATGATGCGCATGCCCAGCTACTTCATCTCGCACGGGGGCGGTCCCTGGCCGTGGATCCCGGATATGGCCGCGCATCTGGAGCCGCTGGCCAGATCGCTCGCCGCGATGCCGGGCGAGATCGGGGCGCGGCCCGAGGCGGTTCTGATGATCTCGGGCCATTGGGAAAGTGACGCCTTCGCTGTGATGCACAGCGCCGCGCCGCCGATGGTTTACGATTATTTCAACTTTCCGCCGCATACCTACGAGATCACCTATCCCGCGCCCGGCGCGCCGCGCCTGGCCGAGCGGGTCGCCGGGATGATCGGGGCGGCGGGGCTGCCGGTGCGGCTGGACGATGAGATGGGGTTCGATCACGGCTGTTTCGTGCCGATGGCGGTGATGTACCCGCAGGCCGACGTGCCGCTGTTCCAGGTGTCGATGCGCCACGGCTATGACCCGGAGGAGCACATGGCGTTGGGCCGGGCGCTGGCACCGCTGCGCGACGAGGGGGTGCTGATCGTCGGCTCGGGGCTGAGCTATCACAACCTGGCGCAGTTCGGACCGGCGGCACGGGTGCCCTCGGCGGCGTTCGATGCCTGGCTGGACGAGGCGCTGGCCCGGGCGCCGGAGGCGCGGACAGGGGCAATCCAGGAGTGGGAGCGCGCGCCCTATGCCCGGGACTGCCACGCGCAGGAGGATCACCTGGCGCCGCTGTTCACGGCGCTTGGCACGGCGGAGGCCGAGCCGGCCACCCGCGTCTATCATCAGACCGGGGTGTTCGGCGGCGTCACCGCGTCGAGCTGGCGCTTTGGCTGAGGGGGCGCGTCAGAACACCGCCAGCATCACCGCCCCGGTCGCGATCAGCGCCACCCCGGTCCAGCCGCCGACCGACATCTGTTCGCCGAGGAACACCGCCGCGATCAGCGCCACGAAGACCACGCTGAGCTTGTCGACCGGCGCTACCTGCGAGACCTTGCCCAGCTTGAGCGCGCGGAAGTAGCACAGCCAAGAGGCCCCGGTCGCCAGCCCCGAGAGCACCAGGAACAGCGCGCCTTTCGGAGAGATCGCGCTGAGCGGTTCGAAGCCGCTGCGCAGCCAGAGGATCGCCGCCAGGACCGCGATCACCACCAGCGTTCGTAGAAAGGTGGCAAAGTCGGAATTGACCTCTGCCACCCCCAGTTTCGCGAAGATCGCCGTCATCGCCGCGAAGATCGCGGCGAGCAGCGCCCAGAATTGCCAAGTCGCAGCCATTGCGCCCCCTGTTCGGCCGCGCTGCTGCGATCCGGGATCAGATCGCCGACTTGCGGCTCTCCTCAATGTAGATCTCGCGCAGGCGTTTGGCTACCGGGCCGGGTGTGCCGGTGCCGACGGCAACACCATCGACCTCGACGATCGGCATCACGAAGGCCGAGGCGGAGGTATAGAAGGCCTCGTCGGCGGATTGTGCCTCTTCGATGGTGTAGGGGCGTTCCTCGACCTCCATCTGGGCCTCCTGCGCCATCTTCAGCACCGAGGCACGGGTGATGCCGTGCAGGATGTCGTTGGACAGCTGGCGGGTGATGATCTTGCCGTTCTTGACGATATAGGCGTTGTTCGAGGAGCCTTCGGTGACGAAACCGTCCTCGACGAACCAGGCGTCGTCCTTGCCCTCTTTCTCGGCCGCCATCTTGGCCATCGACGCATAGAGCAGTTGCACGGTCTTGATGTCGCGGCGGTGCCAGCGCAGGTCGGGGACCGAGATCACCTTGATGCCCTTGTCGGCCTTGGGATCGGTGGACAGGCCCGGCTTGGACTGGGTGTAGAGCACCACGGTCGGCGGCGTGCCTTCGGGCGGGTAGTGGAAATCGCGGTCGCCGACGTTGCCGCGCGTGACCTGGAGATAGACGCCGCCCTCTTCCACGTCGTTCAGGTCGATCAGCTTGCGGTGGATGTCCAGCCATTCGTCGCGGCTGATGTCGCAGGTGATCTCCAGCTCCTTGAGCGAGCGGGCGAGGCGGGCCATGTGGCCGTCGAACTCGGTCAGCTTGCCGTCGAGCACGCAGGTCACCTCATAGACCGCGTCGCCCATGACGAAGCCGCGGTCGAAGATCGACACGCTGGCCTCGGTTTCCGGCAGGTAGTCTCCGTTCAGGTATACGGTGCGGGTCATGGGATTTTCCTTTTTGTCTTGTCGGGCGCCGCCCGTTTGTCGTCTGTTCGGTTGTCAGCCCCAGAGGGCGGGGACGGGCGGGTGCACGCCGCTGTCGTCGAATACCAGAGGTTGATCCCGGTCTTCGGCCAGAAGCAGCGGGCCGTCAAGATCCACCACCCGCGCGCCCTGTGCCACCAGCGTCGCCGGCGCCATGGCGAGCGAGCTGCCCACCATGCAGCCGACCATCACGTCATAGCCCGCCGCCCGCGCCGCGTCGCGCAGCAGCAGCGCCTCGGTCAACCCGCCGGTCTTGTCGAGCTTGATGTTGACCACGTCGTACTTGCCCTTGAGCCCGGGCAGCGAGGCGCGATCGTGGCAGCTTTCGTCGGCGCAGACGGGAACCGGGCGGTCCATCCCGATCAGGGCCTCGTCCTCGCCCGCCGGCAGCGGTTGTTCGACCAGTCCGACGCCGAGGCGGACAAGGTGCGGGGCGAGGTCGGCATAGACCTCGGCCGACCAACCCTCGTTGGCGTCGATGATGATGCGGGCCTCGGGCGCGCCTTTGCGCACCGCCTCGAGGCGGGGCATGTCGTCGGGCGTGCCGAGCTTGATCTTCAAGAGCGGGCGATGGGCGTTCTTCTGCGCCTGCGCCAGCATCGCCTCGGGGGTGTCGAGCGACAGGGTATAGGCGGTGATCTCCGGCGCCGGTGCGGGCAGGCCGGCCAGCTCCCACACGCGTTTGCCGGCGGCCTTGGCCTCGAGATCCCACAGCGCGCAATCGACGGCGTTGCGGGCGGCCCCGGCCGGCAGCAACTCCTGCAGCGTGGCGCGGGTCACATCGGCGGGCAGGCCGCGAATCTGGGCCTCGACCGAGTCGAGCGTCTCGTCATAACGGGCATAGGGCACACATTCGCCCCGGCCGGTGATGCCGTCTCGGGTGACATGGGCGGTCAGCACCTTGGCCTCGGTCCGCGAGCCACGGCTGATGGTAAAGACCTGGGCGAGCTTGAAAACGTCGCGGGTGACCTCGATGGACATGGTGTTCTCCCTTCGGGGGCCGGGCACGGCACGTCCTGCCGCGCCCCGGTGTCATTTGGGTCCGGGGGAGCATGCCCCCCGGCTTGCGCGATCCGGCTTACAGCGCTGCCAGCGCGTCGGCCAGCTTTTCGGCGCCGAACCGGTAAGGGTCGGTTGCCGGCAGGCCCATTTTCGCCTCCAGATCGGCCAGATAGGCGGTCGCCTCGTCCTGCGACATGTGCTGGGTGTTGACCGAGATCCCCGCCACCTGGCAGGCCGGGTTGGCGACCTGTGCCAGCGGCAGCGCGATGTCGCGCAGCGCCTCGAGCGTGGGCGGCGTGTAGCCGGGCAACCCGCGCATGTGGGTGCGGGTGGGTTCGTGGCTCAGGATCAGCGCGTCGGGCTGGCCGCCGTGGATCAGCGCCATGGTCACGCCGGAATAGGAAACGTGGAACAGGCTGCCCTGCCCTTCGATGATGTCCCAGTGATCGGCGTCATTGTCGGGCGTCAGCCATTCGATCGAGCCGGCCATGAAGTCGGCGACCACGGCGTCGAGCGGCACGCCGTTGCCGGTGATCAGGATGCCGGTCTGGCCGGTGGCGCGGAAGGTGGATTTCATCCCCTTGGCGCGCATCGCGCTGTCCAGCGCCAGCGCAGTGTACATCTTGCCGACCGAGCAGTCGGTGCCGACGGCGAGCACGCGCTTGCCGCTGCGTTTCACGCCACTGGCGATCGGGAACTCGACCTCGGGGACGCGCACGTCATGCAGCGCCTGGCCGGTGGCCTCGGCGACGGCGACCAGGTCGGGCTCCTCGCGCAGCAGGTTGTGCAGCCCGGAGGCCAGGTCGAAGCCCTCTTCCAGCGCGGCGACCAGCACCTTTTTCCATGCCTGCGAGATAACGCCACCCCGGTTGGCGACGCCGATCACCAGCGTCTTGGCGCCGGCGGCCTTGGCTGCGGCAAGGTCCATGTCGGGCAGGCCGAGATCGGCCTTGCAGCCCTCCATGCGGTATTGGCCGACGGCATTTTCCGGGCGCCAGTCCTTGATGCCCTGTGCCACCTTGGCGGCAAGTTGGTCGGGCGCGTCGCCCAGGAACAACAGATACGGTGTCTCGATCATCGCGCGGGTCTCCTTTGATTCCTGCGCAAGCTATCGGAAGGTCGGGGGGAATGTATCGCGTTTTCCACGCGGATCGTCCGGTATGGCCGAAGATTCTTCGCAACAGCGCATGAGATGCCGAAGAATTGCGCAGCCACCCGGCCTGAACAGGCGCGGATCGTGCCATGCGGGGGTGAAATGCTGCGCCTGCACAATTCCCTTGCAGGGGGCGGCGCAATTTAATACGCCCTGAGACTGAAAATCCGCAATATCCTTACCCGGAGAGTAGTGACATGAGCTTTCGCATCCAGCCCGCCGCGCCCGCACGCCCCAACCGTTGCCAGTTGTTCGGCCCCGGGTCGCGCCCGGCGATCTTCGAGAAGATGGCGGCGAGCGCCGCGGACGTGATCAACCTCGACCTGGAGGATTCGGTCGCGCCCACCGACAAGGACAGCGCGCGCGCCAACATCATCAAGGCGATCTCGGACGTCGACTGGGGCAACAAGACGCTGAGCGTACGGATCAACGGGCTGGACACGCCCTATTGGTACCGCGACGTGATCGACCTGCTGGAGCAGGGCGGCGAACGGCTGGACCAGATCATGATTCCCAAGGTCGGCTGTGCCGGCGACATCTACGCGGTGGACGCTCTGGTGACCGCGATCGAGACCGCCAAGGGGCGCGAGAAGAAGATCGCCTTCGAGGTGATCATCGAAAGCGCGGCGGGCATCGCCCACGTGGAAGAGATCGCCGCCGCCAGCCCCCGGTTGGAGGCGATGAGCCTTGGCGCGGCGGATTTCGCGGCCTCGATGGGGATGCAGACCACCGGCATCGGCGGCACGCAGGAAAACTATTACATGCTGCGGGAGGGACAGAAGCACTGGTCGGACCCGTGGCACTGGGCGCAGGCCGCCATCGTCGCCGCCTGCCGCACCCACGGGGTGCTGCCGGTGGACGGGCCGTTCGGCGATTTCAGCGACGACGAGGGGTTCCGCGCGCAGGCGCTGCGCTCGGCCACGCTGGGCATGGTCGGCAAATGGGCGATCCACCCCAAGCAGGTGGCACTGGCCAACGAGGTGTTCACGCCGTCGGAGGCGGCAGTGGCCGAGGCGCGCGAGATCCTCGCCGCGATGGAAGAGGCCAAGGCCCGCGGCGAGGGCGCGACCGTCTACAAGGGCCGGCTGGTGGATATCGCCAGCATCAAGCAGGCCGAAGTGATCGTGCGCCAGTCCGAGATGATCGCCGGAAGCTGAGGCGACCTGCCCCGGGGACGGCGTCGACCGCCGCGCCCGGGGCCCCCTGCGTCCGAGACCCCGGATCAGGTCCGGGGTGACGGGGGGCGGCCCGGGACCGGAGGGAGGCCGATGACAGACCTGACCCTGCTCCATACCGCGCAAGTCCATCGTGCCACGTTCGACGCGCTGGCGGCGCGGATCGCACCCGGCGCGCGGTTGTGCCATGTGGTGCGGCCCGACTGGCTGACACGGGCGCAGAACGGGATCGGCGCCGACCTGGCGGATGAGATCAGGGAAACGATTACCGCTGCGCCGGGGCCGGTGCTGTGCTCTTGCACCACGCTGGGGCCGGTGGCGGGGGCGGCGGGCGCGGTGCGCATCGACGCGCCGATGATGGCGCAGGCCGCGCAGACCGGCGGTCCGGTTCTGCTGGCCTATTGCCTCGACAGCACGCGGGTGGCCTCGCGCGATCTGTTGGCCGAGGCATTGGACGCGGGGACGAAGTTTCGCCTGCTGGACCTCACCGAGCTTTGGCCCCTGTTCGAGCGTGGAGAGGGCGAACGGTTCGCCCGCGCCATTGCCGGGCGGGTGGCGGCGGCGCTGGCGGATGCCCCGGACACCGGATGCGTGGTGCTGGCCCAGGCCTCGATGGCCGGGGCGGCCGCACATATCACCGCGCACGTGCCGGTGCTGAGTTCACCGGAGACCGCGCTGCGGGCGGCGCTGGGCCTGCCCCGAGCCTAG
>NZ_BAABWV010000031.1:0-17779 GCF_040365005.1 Aquicoccus sp. SU-CL01552
GCTCAACACGGTGCATTCCGTTAAGGCCATCGAGCGCGTTGAGCTCCCTGCGGCCTACGCCGAATGCTTACGTCCGGGACGGTGCCATGACGTTGAACCGGACCCAGTTCGAGGCGGTTTGAGGGCTGTGGTCAGCCGACGACGGCTACGCCTCTGGCGCCCCCCCCGGGAAATATGCGAAAGCTGCGGGGTCGGGGCGGGGTATGCCTCGCGGCAGCCACGAGAGAGAATGCATGACAAAACGCGCCCTCATCACCGGGATCACCGGGCAGGACGGCTCCTATCTGGCGGAGTTTCTGCTGGAGAAGGGCTACGAGGTGCATGGCATCAAGCGCCGGGCCTCGTTGTTCAACACCCAGCGGATCGACCATATCTTCGAGGATCCCCATGCCAACCAGGCCCGGCTCAAGCTGCATTACGGTGATCTGACCGACAGTTCGAACCTGACCCGCATCCTCTCCGAGGTGCGCCCCGACGAGGTCTATAACCTCGGCGCGCAGAGCCATGTGGCGGTGAGTTTCGAGGCCCCCGAGTATACCGCCGACGTCGATGCCATGGGGGCGCTGCGGCTGTTGGAGGCGATCCGCTTTCTCGGACTGGAAAAGACCACGCGGTTCTACCAGGCCTCGACCTCGGAACTTTATGGTCTGGTGCAGGAGACGCCGCAGACCGAGACCACGCCGTTCCATCCGCGCAGCCCCTATGCTGTGGCCAAGATGTATGCCTACTGGATCACGGTGAACTACCGCGAGGCCTATGGCATCTATGCGTGCAACGGCATCCTGTTCAACCACGAGAGCCCGCGGCGCGGCGAGACCTTTGTCACCCGCAAGATCACCCGCGGGCTGGCCAATATCGCGCAGGGGCTCGATGAGTGTCTGTACATGGGCAATATCGACAGTTTGCGCGACTGGGGCCATGCCAAGGATTACGTGCGCATGCAGTGGATGATGCTGCAGCAGGAGGCCCCCGACGATTTCGTCATCGCCACCGGCAAGCAGTACTCGGTGCGGGAATTCATCACCTGGTCGGCGGCGGAGCTGGGGATCGCCCTGCGGTTCGAGGGCACGGGCGTCGACGAGGTGGCAGTGGTCGCGGCGATCGAGGGCGACAAGGCGCCGGCGCTGAAACCGGGCGACGTGGTGCTGCGCATCGACCCGCGCTATTTCCGCCCGGCCGAGGTGGAAACTCTGCTGGGCGATCCGGCCAAGGCCAAGGCCAAGCTGGGCTGGTCGCCCGAGATCACCGCGCAGGAGATGTGCGCCGAGATGGTGGCCGAGGATCTCGATGCGGCGCGGCGCGCCCGGATCCTGGCCGATCACGGCTACAGCGCCCCGATGTCGCGGGAGGAGTGAGGCGATGGCGGGCAAGGGCCGGCTGCTGCTGACCGGCGGGACCGGCATGGTAGGGCGCAACATCCGGGCGCATCCGGCAGCGCGGGACTGGACCGTGCTGGCACCGGGCAGCGCCGAGCTCGATCTGACCGATGCCGCTGCGGTCGAGGCATTCCTTGACCGCCACCGCCCCGACATGGTGATCCATGCCGCTGGCCGGGTCGGCGGCATCCAGGCCAACATGGCGCATCCGGTCGCCTTTCTCGACCAGAACCTGGCGATGGGGCGCAACCTGGTGATGGCGGCGCATCGGACCGGTGTCCGGAAGCTGCTGAACCTGGCCTCGACCTGCATGTACCCGCGCGCGGCGCCCAACCCCTTGCGCGAAGAGATGGTCCTGACCGGCGAGCTGGAGCCGACCAACGAGGGCTATGCCCTGGCCAAGATCGTGACCATGCGGCTGTGCGATTACATCCGCCGCGAGGACGAAGCCGCGCAGTACAAGACGCTGATCCCCTGCAACCTCTACGGGCTTCATGACAAGTTCGACCCCAAGCATTCGCACCTGGTCCCGGCCATCATCCACAAGGTGCATGAGGCAAAGGTGCAGGGCCTCGAGAGTGTCGAGATCTGGGGCGACGGCACCGCCCGGCGCGAGTTCATGTTCGCCGGCGACCTGGCCGACGCGGTCTGGAAGGCGGCGGCGGGGATCGACACCCTGCCCGGGGCGATGAACATCGGGCTGGGCCATGACCACACGATCAACGATTACTATGCCACCGTGGCCGAGGTGGTGGGCTGGACCGGCCGCTTTACCCACGACCTGTCGAAACCCGTCGGCATGAAGCAGAAACTCTGCGCCACCGACCGCCAGGCCGCCTGGGGCTGGTCGGCGCCGACTGCGCTGCGCGACGGCATCGCGCAGACCTATCGTCATTATCTGGAGCATCACGCCGCATGAGTGTTCTTTTCCCGCTTGCCGCCTCGTCCTGGGACCAGGAGGAATACGACGCGCTGCAGCGCGTGATCGCCTCGGACATGTATTCCATGGGCCCCGAGGTTGCCGCCTTCGAGGCCGAGTTCGCCGCCCATTTCGGCGCCAGATACGCGGTCATGGTCAATTCCGGCTCATCGGCCAACCTGCTGATGACCGCGGCGCTGTTCTTTACCGGCAATGAGGCGCTGAAACTGCAACGCGGCGACGAGATCATCGTGCCGGCGGTGAGCTGGTCGACCACCTATTTCCCGCTGTCGCAATACGGGCTGCGGCTGAAATTCGTCGATATCGACCTGGCGACGCTGAACTATGACCTCGAGGCGCTCTCCGAGGCGGTCAGCGACCGGACCCGCGCCATCATGGTGGTCAACCTTCTGGGCAACCCCAATGATTTTTCCCGGATCGAGGCGATCACGGCGGGCCGTGACATCGTGATGATCGAGGACAATTGCGAAAGCATGGGCGCCAGTTTCAACGGCCGCCAGACCGGCACCTTCGGGGTAATGGGCAGCTATTCCTCGTTCTTCTCGCATCACATCTCCACCATGGAGGGCGGCATGGTGGTGACCGACGACGAGGAACTTTACCACGTGATGCTCAGCCTGCGCGCCCATGGCTGGACCCGCAACCTGCCCAAGTTCAACCACGTCACCGGCGAAAAAAGCGACGATCCCTTCGAGGAAAGCTTCCGCTTCGTGCTGCCGGGTTACAACCTGCGGCCTCTGGAGATGTCCGGCGCGCTGGGGCGCGCCCAGCTGAAGAAACTGCCCGGGCTGATCGCGGCGCGGCGCGCCAACGGGGCATTGGTCCAGGCCCGACTGGGCAACCACCCCCGGTTCATGATCCAGCGCGAGATCGGCGAAAGCTCCTGGTTCGGGTTCAGCCTGGTGCTGCGCCCCGATGCCGGAGAGGACCGCCGCGACCTGGTGCGCGCGCTGACCAGCGCCGGTTTCGAATGCCGGCCGATCGTGGCGGGCAATTTTGCCAAGAACCCGGTGATGGCCCATATCGACCACGTCATCCACGGCACGCTCGAGAACGCCGATTACATTGACGCCAACGGGCTCTTCGTCGGCAACCAGCATTACCCCATCCCCGAGGCGATCGAGGCGCTGGCGCGGCTCTGATAGCCTCCGCGCCAGTTCCAGAAAATGATTTGAAAAGGTATGATTTGACATGATCGCGCCTGTTTTCCCGATGGTTCACCCCATTCTCCTCTGCGGCGGCTCCGGCACCCGGCTCTGGCCATTGTCGCGCAAGAGCTACCCCAAGCAATTTGCCAAGCTGATGAGCGAGGAAAGCCTGTTTCAGGCCTCGGCGCGGCGGCTGGCGGGGGATGGGTTTGCCGCCCCGGTGGTGGTGACCGGTGATCCGTTCCGCTTCATCGTCACCGAACAGCTGGCCCAGATCGAAATGGCCCCGTCGGGCATCCTGATCGAACCCGAGGGGCGCAATACCGCCCCGGCCATTCTGGCCGCCGCCCTGTGGCTGGCGCAAAAGGACGAAACCGCGCTGATGCTGGTGGCGCCATCCGATCACGTCATCCCCGAAGCCGACCGGTTCTGCGCCGCGGTACGGGCCGCGGTCCCACGGGCGCAGGCGGGCGACCTGGTCACCTTCGGAATCGCGCCGACCCGGGCCGAAACCGGCTATGGCTATCTTGAACTGGCCGCTGGCAGCGATGCCAATGCCGCCGAGCCGCAGGCGCTGGCCCGGTTCGTGGAAAAACCCGAGGCGGCGCGCGCCTCCGAGATGGTGGCGGCGGGCAATTTCCTGTGGAATGCGGGGATTTTCCTGTTCACCGCCCAGACCGTCCTCGCCGCCTATCGCCGCCACGCCCCGGCGATGGTCGCGGCGGTGGAACAGGCGCTGGCCGGGGCCGATGCCGATCTTGGCTTTACCCGTCTTGATCCTGACGCCTGGTCCGGGGCCGAGGATATCTCGGTCGATTACGCGATCATGGAAAAGGCCGATAACCTGGCGGTGATGCCCTATGGCGATGGCTGGTCGGATCTGGGCGGCTGGGATGCGGTCTGGCTGGAAAGCGGCCCCGACGCGGCCGGCAATGTCTGTTCCGACGAGGCCACCGCCCTGGATTGCCGCGATACGCTGTTGCGCTCGGAAAGCGACGGCCAGCAGGTGGTCGGCATCGGGCTCAACGACATGCTGGTGGTGGCAATGCCCGACGCGGTTCTGGTGGCCCATAAATCCGAAGCCCAGCGGGTCAAAGACGCGGTTGCCGAACTGAAGGCAAAAGGCATCAGCCAGGCGGTGCAGCTGCCGCGCGATTACCGGCCCTGGGGCTGGTATGAAAGCCTGATCGTCGGCGGCCGGTTCCAGGTCAAGCGCATCGTGGTGCATCCCGGCGCCGCGCTCTCCCTGCAAAGCCACCATCACCGGTCCGAGCACTGGATCGTGGTCGAGGGCACGGCCCGGGTGACGGTGGACGATGAGGTCAAGCTGATCAGCGAGAACCAGTCGGTCTATATCCCGCTGGGCGCGGTGCACCGGATGGAAAACCCCGGCAAGGTGCCGATGGTGCTGATCGAGGTGCAGACCGGTTCCTACCTCGGCGAGGACGACATCATCCGCTATGAAGACGTCTACGCCCGGGAGTGACGACAGGGGCGCCCTTGCGCCGGGCATGCGGTCTGGCGGGCTTTTCAGAGCCTGTTGATCGCCCCGGGCGATGGCGGTTTCAATCGCGGCGCGCGGGGATCAGATGCGCAACCCGGTCACGGCGCTGGTGATTTCTCCACCGGCTTCTTCCAGGAGTTTCCGGACATCCCGGACCTCGACGAGATAGGGGGTCTTGGAGTGGATGATCCCCCGCTTGGCGAGGGCGCTGAAGGCGCGGCTGACGGATTCCACCCGCGTGCCCAGCAGGCTGGCCAGATCGCACCGGCTGATCGGCACCCGGATCTCCAGGCGGCCGTCGTCCCAGCGGACAAGATGGTCGACATTCGCGTAGCGGATGCACAGGACCACGAGGAACCCGGCAAGCCGTTCGGTGACCTTGCGGTTCAGAAGGACGAGCATCCAGTCGCGGGTGCGGTCGAGATCGATCATGAGTTTCTGCAGCATGAACTGTTCCAGCTCGACAGACCGGGACATCAGGGCCTCGAACGGGCCCCGCCGGAAGTTCAGGATGGAGACCTCGGTCACGGATTCGATGGCCACCTCCGAGATCCCCTCGAACAGCGGGCCGAACACGTCGCCCTCGGCCACCAGGCCGACGATCTGCCCGGTCCCGTCGAGATGGACCCTTTGCATGCGCAGGATGCCGCGTCTCACGTATCCGAAATACTCGGGGGTCTCGCCCATCCCGATCAGCGTCGTCTCCGCCGGATAGGTCATCGGTCTGCAGATCTTCTCGAGCTCGGCAACGAGCGGCTGGCTCAGCCCGCTGAAGGCCTCCAGTTTCGAAAGGTCGCAATCGTCCTTGTCAGCCGGGGATCCAGTAGCTCGAGTCAATGGTGTACCTGTTCATAATGGAACGACCTTCTTCGGCGGGTCAAAACGCGCGGGTCAAATCGCGTGGTGCGGATCGGCCCATGCCGGCCGCATATTTTTCAGGCACGGGCCGGGTCAGTGTCGGGCCTCGGCCCCGGATGTCGGCGCCCGGTCAGGGGCAATCGTGGCAAGAAACGCCCTTCGGTGCCTGCAGAGAAGTCAGTTGATAACTGTCAATGCGTCTTGTCGTCCGAATCAATATAAGTTGATTATAAGTTAATTTTTGGGGTCACTATACAGATGTTTGCGACCGGACTCCTGACATCGCTTAAAAAAATAGCACAGGCGCGCCGCCCCCGTATTGTCGAGGGGGGCCGCGTCCTGACGGACGGGCTGCTGAAAACCATCGGCACGGCCCGGTCGAATCACGTGCCCGATCCTGCCCTCGGGCAGGGGCGACAGACAGGTTTGCGACAGCCCCCGCACCGGGGCGGCGGCGCCCGGCGCGGCATCAAGAGACGTTCACCCCCATTCCTCCCTCATCACCGGGATCATCACCAACAAGGCAATCTGAGACCAAGACATTTCAATCGCCTCACCGGTCCGCTGAACCTGGCGGAGACGGAAATCGGGGCGGACACAGCCCGCCGGCACTGCTGAAGGCCATCGCGGATTTAGCGCGCGATGGCTTTCGACGGAACGACAAGGATCCTTGCGCCAAGCGCCACGCGCGCCGCGCCTCCCTGTCCGTCACAGGCCGACGCGGAAAACGAAGGGACAGAGGGCGTGGCAACATATTTTGACAAACCCACGGGCAACGGCGCGTCGTCGCGCGGGGGGAACCCCTGCGGCAGCTGTGCGCTGCGCGGCGAGGTCTTCTGTCGGACCCTGGACAAGGCGGGATCGCTGGCGGCCCTGAGGAACAAGACCGTCGCCTATTCCCGCGACAGCAGTCTTTTCGAAGAGGGCGCGAAACCCGGTTTCCTGGGGGTTCTGAAACGCGGCTACCTGCGCGGCGAGCACGTCAACAGCGACGGGCGGCGGATGATTCTCTGGCTGATCCGCCCCGGCAACCTGGTCGGCAGCCTTCCCGGGCTCAGCACCTCCTATGCGCTGGAGGCGGCGACCGATGCCGAAATCTGCCATTTCAGCGAGGCGGGCCTGGCGGCGATGATGGCCCAAAGCCCCCGGTTCCGGCACCAGATCCTGCGCGGGATCCTCGAGCTTCGGAACAAGCAGCTTGACCTGCTGTGGCTGCGCAGCGCCCTGTCCAGCCAGGAGCGGCTGATCGCCTTCCTGGTGATCATGACCGGGATCATGCCGACCGATCCGATGCCCGACGGCAGCCTGATCGTGACCATCGACCTGTCGCGCCGGGACTGGGCGGACATGTCGAACACCTCGGTGGAAACGATCAGCCGCACCATGACCAGGCTTGCCCAGACCGGGCTGGTGGAAACCTTGCCGCAGAACCGGTATCGCATCCATGACCTGGCCGCGCTGGCCGAGACGGTCGGCATGAAAGCAGACCCTAAGACGGCCCTTTCATCGCAGCCGGCGCCGGGGCCCGCGGGCCCTGCGCCGCTTGCGCGCGGTGGAACCCGGGGGCTCAAGACCGCCAGGGGGATCAAACCCGAACGCGTCAAACCGGTGCGGCCGGCCACGCCCCTTCCCATGCGGTGACCGCGCCCGGGCCCGTCTTTTCCGCGCGGCCTGTCTTTTTCGAAGTGAAAGCCACGGGACGGCCCCAAGCCTGTCCCATCTTGCCGGACCGTGGCTTGCGCATCCCCGGTGGTCCTTGCATCCCCCACTGCCTGGACTGCCGGGGAAGATGCCCCTTCCCCCCGACCCGAGCACGCCGATCACCGGCCGGCCAACGGCCGCCCGCATGCCATTGGGCCCCCAAGGCGGGGGCATTTTACTGAAGAGGGATGCCCCGGGGCATGTTCGGCCCGGCGGTCAGCGGCAGGATCGAGCTGAAGTACAGCGAGATCAGTTCGCTCTGCCGGTGGGTGCCGGTCTTGGAAAACACCTGTTTCATGTAGCTGCGCACGGTGGAGGGGGAGAGGTTGCGCGCCTCGGCCGCCTCGGTAATGGAATGCCCGCCCAGGATCTCATGGGCGATCTGGCTCTCCGACCGGGTCAGCCCGTAGGCGCTGAAGAAATGCTCGCGCAGCTTGAAATGGTCGGTCTGCTCGTTCTCGAACAGCACCAGCGCCAGGGTCTCGTCCTGCGCCGCCAGCGGGGTCACCACCAGCAGCCGCGCAACGCCCGGCGCCGTGAAGACCGACACGATCGAGGTGCGCCGCTCGGGTGAGACGGCGGCGCGAATCGCCTCCTGCAGTTCCGTGTTCGCCTGCTCGGAGGTCAGGGCCAGGTGACCGTTGCACACCAGCCATCCGCATTTCCCGTCCTCGCGCGCCTGGCCCTGCCGGCTGTCAAACCGGATCTCGCCCTCCGTGGTCACGACAAGGAACTGGATCGAAAGCACCTGCATCGCCGCGTCCACCATGCCCTCCATCCAGGCGCTGCGCTCGAACATCTCTTCGTTGAGCTGCTGGGTCACATAGGCCAGGCCGATCCGCATCAGCGCCCGGCGCGCCTCCAGGTCCCGGTCGCCGCCACAGGGCAGCGCCAGTACCGGGTGGATGCCGTTGGTCGGGGTGCCGATGCCGATGATGTAATCTTTCGTCTTGAGAAGGATCGGCGCGGGATCGGGACCCTCGGCGGCGGCGACCGGCTGCTGTTTCGTCTTCATCGCCACCCAGACGGCCAGTTGCGCCTGGGTCGTCTTCATCATGGTCTGGGCACAGCCCTCGGCGGCGCAATTGCGGCGGCCGGTCCAGGATTCGATAAGCGCCCCGGTCTGGCCGTCGAAAAACGCCATCAATACCATTGAAATATTGCCGCCGACACAGAATTGATCGGAAAACTCGGCTCGACGAAAGCGGATTTCTCCGCGCTCTCGGAAATTCTTCATGACAATAACCCCCTCAGCCTCTGAAATTGACAGCATCAGAGGCGCCCCCCGCGCTTTGTAAAAATCGCGCGCTCCCCGCAGAAGACAGAGTCCCGCAATAAATTTCATTGACAGCTATCAATTCCGGATACTGAAAAACGCCGGTCCGCATTTTCCCCCGCATTTCCCCTCTCACATGTCCGGGCGCCGGTCTCCGAATGCCCCCGACCGGGGCGGTCACGCATGGCGAATCGCCCGCACCCCCGGGCGCAGCGGCCCGGCCGGCCCCGGTCGGAACCGGGATGGGGAATTTACTTTTCATGTTAATAATCAGTAATTTATGACGGCTCTCCCGAGCCGTACGCAGGGCATGGCAGGCGCGGACAGATCCTGCAGCCCCGGGCGTCACCCCCCGGAGAGGCGGCGGTCATTTCGCGCCTGCCGCGCCCGATGATTTTCGTCAATGACCGTCGCGCAAATGGGTCATAGCATTCTGAGTCGGACGATACCGGATTAACGCAAAGACTGTTTTGAGGGGCTTGCGCGGGAAAGTCCGGGGTCATGGCGGGGGTCATTATGGCGAAAGTAGATTATTCTCTAGGCTTGTCTGAATTACGCGAAACAAAACGACAGCTTCGGTCCTTGTATTGGTCCGCGGGCTTTTTCAGCGTTTTCCTCAATATCCTGATGCTGACCGGGCCGCTTTTCATGCTCCAGACCTATGACCGTGTGCTGGGGTCGCGCTCGGAGGAAACCCTGGCGGCGCTGTTCGGGGTTGTCGCCTTTCTCTTTCTCACCATGGGGCTGGTCGATTGGGCGCGCGGACGGGTGCTGACCCGGATGGGGGCCAATTTCCAGGCCCGGCTGGACCGCCGCGTCTTCGAGGCGATGATCAAGAAGACATCGACCGACCAGGACCTGAACGAGATGGCCAAGCGCGGCAGCCAGCTGAAAGATCTCGAATCGATCCAGCGCTACTATTCCTCACCGGTGTTTGCGGCCCTGTTCGATGCGCCCTGGGCGCCGATCTACATGGTCGGCATTTCCCTGTTTCACCCCTGGCTGGGGCTGGCCGCCGTCGCCGGCGGCAGCGTGCTCATCCTGTCGGCGGTGTTCAATCAGCTGACCACCAAGGTCTCCTCGGTCAAGGCCGCCGCGGCGGGCTACCTGTCGGAACATTACTCCGATCTGGTGCAGAACGAGGCCGAGACGATCCGCAGCCTGGGGATGCAGTCGAATGCCTTTCGGCAATGGACCAAGGTGCGGCAACGCAGCCTTCAGCAGGGCGTGCGGGCCAGTGACCTGGGCGGAAGTTTCCAGACCCTGTCAAAGACCTTCAGGCTGTTCCTGCAATCCTCCATGCTGGCCCTCGGGGCCTATCTCGTCCTGCGCGGCGAGGTGACGCCGGGCGTCATGATCGCCGCCTCGATCCTGCTGGGCCGGGCGCTGGCGCCGGTCGAAACCGTCGTGAACCAATGGGCCGTGGTGCAGCGGTCGCGGCGCGGCTGGGACAACCTGGTGAACCTGCTGTCCGAGGTGCGCGAGGACAAGGTGGCGGTCGAACTGCCGCGTCCGCGGGCGCGGCTGGATGTCGACAAGATCACCGTGGTGCCGCCCGAGGGCCGCCAGCCGACGTTGCGCCAGATCAGCTTCAGCGTGCGGCCGGGAGAGGCCGTCGGCGTGATCGGCCCCAGCGGATCGGGGAAATCCACCCTGGCCCGCAGCATCACCGGCATCTGGTCGCTGGCGGGCGGCAAGATCTCGCTGGATGGGGCGCCGCTGAATCAGTACCACCCGGAACGCCTGGCCCATTACATCGGCTACCTGCCGCAGCGGGTCACCCTGTTCGATGGCACGGTCGCCGAGAACATTGCCCGGCTGGCCTCGGATTTCGACGACGAGAAGGTGATCGAGGCGGCCCGCAAGGCGGCGGCCCATGAGCTGATCCTGACGCTGCCGCAGGGGTACAACACCCCGGTCCGCACCATCGGCACGCAATTGTCGGGCGGACAGGTGCAACGGATCGGGCTGGCGCGCGCGCTTTATGGCGATCCGGTCCTGCTGGTGCTCGACGAGCCGAACTCGAACCTCGACAACGAGGGGTCGATCGCCCTGAACAAGGCGGTGATCACCATGAAACAGGACGGCAACGCCGTGCTGATCATGGCGCACCGGCCCTCGGCCATCAAGGAATGCGACAAGTTGCTGGTGCTCGAGAACGGCCAGCGCGTCGCCTGGGGCCCGCGTGAAAAGGTCATGTCCGAGATGCTGGCCAATGTTCAGGTCCTTCACAAAACCAGGAAGACGGTGGGGGGTGTCGCATGAGCCGGAAAACCGAAACCGGCGTCGCGCCGTCCTTCGTGCCCATGCTGGTGGGCTTCGGCACCATCATCCTGATGCTCGGGGGCTTCGGCGCCTGGGCCATGCGGGCCGAGATCGACGGGGCGGTCCTGGCCCCGGGCCGGATCGTGGTGGATCGCAACCGACAGGCGGTGCAGCATCTCGAGGGCGGGGTCGTCGACAAGATCTTCGTCCAGGAGGGCGATATCGTCAGCGAGGGCGAGTTGCTGGTCAGGCTCGATCCGACCCTGAGCCTGTCGGAGCTGAAGATCGTCGAGGGCCAGCTTTACGAGCTGATGGCGCGGCGCGGCCGGCTCGAGGTCGAACGCGAGGAGCGTGACAGCATCACCTTCGACCCGGCCCTGATGGAGGTCGCCGAGAGGGACCCCGAGGTCAGGACACTCCTCGAGGGCCAGGAACGCCTGTTCCGGGCCCGGCTCGACAACCTGGAGAAATCGGCCACCCAGCTCGAGAACCAGAAGCAGCAGCTGGAAAAGCAGATCGAGGGGATCGATGCCCAGATGGTGGCCGTCGACCGCCAGGTCGCCTTGATCGCGGAAGAGACCACGACCCAGGAGACCCTGCTGGAAAAGGGCCTTGCCCAGAACTCCAGGGTGCTGGCCCTGCGGCGCGAGGAGGCGCGGCTGGCCGGCCTGATGGGCGAGCTGACCTCGCGCCGGGCCGAGGCGACCGAACGGATTTCCGAACTGAGCATCCAGCTGCTCCGGCTGCACACCCAGCGCCGCGAAGAGGCGATCACGGTGTTGCGCGATCTCCAGTTCAACGAGATGGAGATGGCTGAACGGCGCCGGGCGCTGCTGACGCGGCTTGATCGGATGGAAATCCGTGCGCCGGTCGCCGGGATCGCCTATGACGTCCGCCTGTTCGGTCCCAGGTCGGTGATCAAATCCGCCGATCCGATCCTGTACATCGTCCCGAAGGACCGGCCGCTGATCATCGCGGCAGAGGTCGATGCCGCGGACGTGAACAAGGTCTCTCCGAACCAGGAGGTGATCCTGCGCTTCAGCGCCTTCGACATGCGCTCGACGCCCGACCTGATCGGGCGCGTCACGCGGGTCTCGCCCGATGCCTTCAGCGATCCGCAATCGGGCCGCTCCTATTACCGGGCCGAGATCGAATTGCCCAAATCCGAGATCGAAAAACTTCCCGAGGGGCAGGTCCTGATTCCCGGAATGCCGGCGGAAACCTTCATCCGGACCGGAGAGCACACGCCGATGGCCTATTTGACACGGCCGATTACCCGCTATTTCCAAAAGGCGATGCGGGACGGGGCCTGAAACCGGATCTGAAACGGGGCCTGGCAGGCGGCAATACCTTGAATTGCGGGCGCCGGTTTTTACCGGTTCGCCCGCGGTTCCATTTTCCGGACCTGCATCATATCGGAACAGAAACCACGCGACCGGGTTGGCACATCCCGGGGCTCCCGCAGGGCGGTCGTCATTTTTTGTCACACCCTTTCAACCTGTTGAATGACCCATGCGCGGCAGGCGCAGGCAAGAGGCGCCGTCCCGCTTCGGCCCCTCCAACGACCTATCCCTTAGAGAATTGGAATATTTGAAAAAAACCCGGGATATCCCGCAAATCACCCCCAAATGAGGGTATTGGGAATCCCCCGTTGATGGCTGAATGGGGGCACGACAGGGGTTAATTGATTCGTGTAAGAGACGCGTAATAACGACGATAAACTCGATTACGCAAGGGGTCGCGCTTTTTCATGCGCGACTGGGGTCAGTTTCACCACCGGTTGTGCGCGACATCGTGCCGGAGTTTTCCTTCGGACCTGCGGTCGTGCTTTTTCAAACCTGAACTTTGGGGGTAAAACCATGGGTATCTTCAAGACCTTCACGGAAGCCTGGAACGCGGTGTCTGGCAATGTATGGCTCGGCGGCACGCCGAATACCGACAACGGCGATTTCAAGGACATTCCGGGCGTCAACAAGGGCAAGGCCTTTGGCGGCGACGACCACGTCGCGGGCAATGCCAATGCCAACACCATCCACGGCAATGGCGGCAGGGACTTCCTGCGCGGTGATGCCGGGAACGATTACCTGTTCGGCGGCGCAGGCGGCGACGCGCTGCTGGGCGACGAGCTGGGCGGCGTGCAAGGCCATGACCAGCTCAGCGGTGGCGGTGGCCGCGACGTGATGGCCGGCGGCGGCGGCAACGACGCGATGGACGGCGGCTCCGGCAACGACCTGATGATCGGCGGCACCGGCGAGGACTGCATGGTCGGCGGCGCCGGTCATGACATGATGCTCGGTGGTGCCGACGACGACACCATGTATGGCAACGCCGGCAACGACTGCATGGCCGGCCAGTCCGGCGATGACACCATGCGCGGTGGAGGAGGCCGGGACATGATGTCCGGCGGCAAAGGGGACGATATCCTTTACGGCAACGCCGGTCACGACTACCTCGCGGGCAATGAGGGCGATGATTACATCAACGCCGGCTTCGGCGATGACCTGGCCCTTGGTGGCAGCGGTGACGACACCATCCGCGGCTTCAACGGCGACGACGTGATCGACGGCAACGACGGCGATGACGCTCTGCTCGGCCAGCGCGGCGATGACAAGATCTGGGGCGGCGACGGCATGGATACCATCCAGGGCGGCGGCGGCGATGACCTGATCGACGGCGGCTGGGGCAATGACCTCATCGAGGGCAACGACAACGCGGACTGCATCAAGGGCGGTGGCGGCGACGACACCATCTTCGGTGACAATGCCGATGGCGACCCGGCGCTCGGAGAGGCCAGCGACCTGATCGACGGCGGCGAGGGCAATGACCTCATCTATGCCGGCGAGGACGACGACCAGGTCAATGGCGGCGATGACAACGACCGCATCTTCGGTCAGGACGGCAACGACATCCTGGCCGGCGATGAAGGTAACGACTATGTCAGCGGCGGCGAAGGCCACGACCAGATCCACGGCAACAACGGCAATGACACGCTCTCCGGCGATGCCGGCAACGACGTGATCGCCGGTGATGCCGGCTACGACACCCTGTACGGTGGCGACGGCGACGATTGCCTGGATGGCGGCGATGACAACGACAGGCTCTACGGCGGCACGGGCGAGGATGACCTCGACGGCGGCACCGGAAACGATGTCCTGGACGGCGGCGACGGCGACGACATGGTCTACGGCAACGACGGCGACGATGTCCTCTATGGTGACAAGGGCCAGGCCGGCGGCGGCAGGGATATCCTGCTTGGCGGCGAAGGCAACGACGAGCTGCACGGCGGCAAGGATGACGACTGCCTGATCGCCGACGCGGGCAACGACGTGATGTGGGGCGAAGCGGATGGCGATGATTTCGTCTTCGGCCACGATGTCGATGTCAACGGCGACGGCGACTGCGACGACAAGGAGGATCACATCTTCGATCCGACGGTCGATGAGATCGGCGACAACATCATCAAGGACTTCGACAACGATCAGGAGGATCGCGTGATCTTCCACTCCGCCTTCGAGGGATCGCTGTCAGCCGAGCTCGTCAACGGCGACCAGGACGTCAAGATCACCTCGAGCTTCGGTGGCTCGGTCGTGATCGAGGGGCTGGTGGCCGAGATGGAGGGCATCGACCCGTCCGATCCGTACTTCGACAACGACGCGCTGATGGAGTTCCTGCTGAAGACCGGCGAGGACGGCGACGGCAAGGGGATCATCGAGTTCGAGGACAAATGCGTGACCCTGCCCGACTGCGATCCCGACATGCCGGAAACCGGCTGGGAGGCGAAATACTACCTGCCGCGGCCCTGCTGCACGGATCTCTCGACCGAGAACATCGGTGACACCACGATCAACACGACCGAGCTGGAGATCGCCGAGCAGTTCGTCGACCAGGATGCGAACGTCTCCATCAGGGACGGGGTGCTGTGCCTCGACATTCGCCCGGAAGATGGGTGGCCGACCTGACCGGGGGGTTGGCCTGACCGGCTGACCGGGGGACCCGAGTTGTTCCTGAATGGGGCGCCCCGACCAGGGGCGCTCCTGCGGGGAGACATCGGGCTTCGGAGAAGACCCCATCCTCGGTCCGATCCCCGCGGCAGCGTCCCGTTTCATGGGGCGCTGCTTTTCGTTGATCCACCCTGATTTCATGCAGGAAAACCCTGTTTCGCCGGGTTTGACCGGTCGCTGATCGAGCCCCTCGAATCCGGGGGGCTCGTCGCCTGCGGGGCCGGGAATGGATCCTGTCCAAACCCGGGCCCAAAGCCGGAAAATCACCCCCAAATGAGGGTATTGGACGCGCGGGAATAATGGCTGGATACGGGGGCAACAGGGAGTGATCGAGTCTTCGGTTGTGCGCGACTTCGTGGCGAAGCTTTCCTTCGGATCTGCGGGCGCGCTTTTTCAAAAACCTGAACCTTGGGGGTAAAACCATGGCTATTATCAAGAAAAACTTCACGGACGCCTGGAACGCGGCGCCCGGCAACATCTGGCTCGGCGGCACGCCGAATACCGACAACGGGGATTTCAAGGACATTCCGGGTGTCAACAAGGGCAAGGCCAAGGGCGGCGACGACCACGTCGCGGGCAATGCCAACACCAACACCATCGCGGGCAACGGCGGCGACGACTTCCTGCGCGGCGATGGCGGGAACGATTACCTGTTCGGCGGCAAGGGCAACGATGCGCTGCTGGGCGACGAGCTGGGCGCTGTGCCAGGCAATGACCAGCTTTGCGGCAACGACGGCGACGATGTGATGGCCGGCGGCGGCGGTGCCGACCTGCTGGACGGCGGCGACGGTGACGACGTGATGATCGGCGGCTCCGGCGACGACTGCATGACCGGCGGCACCGGCAACGACGTGATGCTCGGCGGCTCCGACAACGACACCATGTACGGCAACGACGGCAACGACTGCATGGCCGGCCAGTCCGGTGACGACACCATGCGCGGCGGCAAGGGCTATGACTATATGTCCGGCGGTGCGGGGGATGATGTCATTTACGGCAACGCCGACGATGACTACCTCGCGGGCAATGCCGGCGACGACTACATCAACGGTGGCACCGGCAACGACAAGGCCTGGGGCGGCGACGGTGACGACACCATCCGCGGCTTCAAGGGCGACGACATGATCGATGGCGGCGACGGCGATGACGCCCTGCTCGGCCAACGCGGCGATGACGTGATCTGGGGCGGCGACGGCGAGGACAACATCCAGGGCGGCGGCGGCGATGACCGGATCGACGGCGGCTGGGGCGATGACCTCATCGAGGGCAATGACAACGCCGACTGCATCAAGGGCGGTGGCGGCGACGACACCATCTATGGTGACAATGCCGATGGCGACCCGGCGCTCGGAGAAGCCAGCGACCTGATCGACGGCGGCGAGGGCAATGACCTCATCTATGCCGGCGAGGACGACGACCAGGTCAATGGCGGCCTGGACAACGACGAGATCTACGGACAGGACGGCAACGACATCCTGGCCGGGGACGACGGCGATGATTATGTCAGCGGTGGCGAGGGCCACGACCAGATCCACGGCAACAAGGGCGATGATACGCTCTCCGGCGATGCCGGGGATGACGTGATCGCCGGCGATGACGGCTACGACACCCTGTACGGCGGCGACGGCGACGATTGCCTGGATGGTGGCAATGATAGCGACAGGCTCTTCGGCGGCGCCGGCGAGGACGACCTCGACGGTGGCAACCAAGCCGATATCCTGGACGGCGGCGACGGTGACGACATGGTCTACGGCAACAATGGCCATGATACCCTCTACGGTGACATGGGCCAGGCCGGCGGCGGCAGGGATATCCTGCTTGGCGGCTCGGGTAATGACGAGTTGCACGGCGGCAAGGATGACGACTGCCTGATCGCCGACAAGGGCAACGACGTCATGTGGGGCGAAGCGGATGGCGATGATTTCGTCTTCGGCCACGATGTCGATGTCAACGGCGACGGCGACTGCGAAGATCCGGAGGATGACATCTTCGATCCGACGGTCGACAAGATCGGCAACAACATCATCAAGGACTTCGACGCAGACCAGGAGGATCGCGTGATCTTCCACTCTGCCTTCGAGGGATCGCTGTCAGCCGAGCTCGTCAACGGCGACCAGGACGTCAAGATCTCGTCGAGCTACGGTGGCTCGGTCGTGATCGAGGGGCTGGTGGCCGAACTCGAGGGCATCGACCCGGATGATATATACTTCGACAACGACGCGCTGATGGCGTTCCTGCTGGAGGGCGGCGAGGACGGCGATGGCAAGGGGATCATCGAGTTCGAGGACAAATGCGTGACCCTGCCCGACTGCGATCCCGACATGCCGGAAACCGGCTGGGAGGCGACGTACTACCTGCCGCCGACCTGCTGCACCTACCTCTCGACCGAGGGCATCGGTGACACCACGATCAACACGACCGAGTTGGAGATCGCGGAGCAGTTCGTCGAGCAGGATGGGAATGTCTTCATCAAGGACGGGGTGCTGTGCATCGACCTGGCGGATGACCCGGTGGTTGCATGACCGGTCGGGCCTGACCGGGGCCCCGAGTCGTTCCTGAACGGGGCGCCCCCCCAAGGGCGCTCCAGCGGGGAAATCGGGCTTCGGAGAAGACCCCATCCTCGGTCCGATCCCCGCGGCAGCGCCCCATTTGTGGGCGCTGTCTTAATCTGCGGGGCAACCTGTCCCGCAACGCTGCAGGTCGTCTTCCC
>NZ_BAABWV010000032.1:0-15903 GCF_040365005.1 Aquicoccus sp. SU-CL01552
AAAATGCGGCTCGACCTCGACGATGCGCGAGTTCCGGCGGCTTGTTGGTGCCATCGTGGAGCAGGACGAGGCGCATCATCACATGCCCGACTACGCGATCCGGCTGGATGGTGAGATGGTCGTTTTCAAAAACCGCGGCACGATAGATGCGCTCGCCAACGGTCTCGTGGGTGATCCGATCAGGCTCGGAGCCAGCGTACACGAGCGGGCGCGTACCGCCGCACCCGGTTGGGACGTGCATTATCTGGAGCAAGCCTGGCGAAGCTGGATGGCAGATGGCGGGCTCGATGCACCGCGCGATCCAGACAAGGCTTTTGTCGGATTTTGCGCCAAATGGTTCGAGAAGCGTGGGCGCCCCTAGATCGCTAGGATTCTAGCGTCCTACATACCTGCAAATTTGCAACGCCTGAATCCTAAACCCCTCAATCCCTAGGGGGCTAGCTTGCTCGAAACCAACATTCCTCGCATCCTAGGAAAAATAAGAATAGTAAAAATAGGAGGCAGCAGTGATTATCTCCATGATTTCCCAGAAAGGGGGCGTCGGCAAGAGCGCCCTTGCCAGACTTCTGGCCGTCGAAGTGGCCCGCGCGGGTTGGTCCGTAAAGATCGCCGATCTCGATCCAGCGCAGGGCACCTCGACCAAATGGAAAGCCCGGCGCGACCAGTCCGGTCTTCACCCGGAGGTCGCGGTCGAGAAATACCGGACCGTTGATCGTGCGATCAAGGAAGCTGAACGCTTCGATCTCATGATCCTGGACGGGCCGGCCCACGCCGAACAGGGCGGCCGCGTCATGGCACAGAACAGCGATCTCGTGCTCATGCCGACCGGCTACAGCCTCGACGACATGGAACCGCAGATCGAGGCCGTCTACGAGTTGGAGGATGCCGGTGTGCCATCAGATCGGATATTCTTTTGCTTCTGCCGCGCCAAGGGATCGAAAGCCGAAGATCATGCCGCACGTTCGTATCTCGGAAAAGCACGAATGAACGTTCTTGAACCGACCTTTCCGGAACTGGCGTCCATTCGCCAAGGTCACGCCGAAGGGCGGGCGGCTTCCGAGGTGGCGTTTCCCAAGGTGCAGGAGAAGGCAATCGCGGTCGCCCAGGCGATCATGAACCGCCTGTCAGGCGTGAAGGAGGCTGCGTGATGTCCAAAGGCCTCCAGATCGCAGAACCTCCACGCCGTCGCCAGAATGGGACAGGGGGGGCGCCCGCCGAGCGCAAGAAACCTGTCGAAGTTGCAAAGTTCGACCATGTTTCTGAAGACGAAAAAGTCCAGTTCAACAAGCGTGTCACACGCCGCGTTGCAGATGGCTACGAAATCCTCGCGATCCGGACCCGCCGCAAGGTGCCGGATCTCTTGGCAGAAGCGCTGAGCCTTCTCGAAGAGAAGCATGGAAAGGCCTAGCTTCCTAGGATCATAGCTTCCTGCGGAAACTTCATGGCTATAAAGAGGTCACTTGAATGTATGACCCAATGGGTTATATTATAAAATGCAGACAGTAGCGGAAACCCCGACCTTCTCGCGTCAGGCTTCAAAGCTCTTCGATGAGGAGCAGAAGCGCGAGCTGATCGACTTCCTGGCCGCAAATCCGGAGGCGGGCGACGAAATCCCTGGAACGGGAGGTGTCAGAAAGGTCCGTTTCGCCGCCTCAGGCAGAGGCAAACGAGGCGGTGCACGGGTGATCTACTACTATCTGGACGAGACCTTACCGATCTATGCGCTCTTGGTTTACGCCAAGAACGTCAAGACGGACATGAACCCGGACGAGAAACGTGCGGTCGCCGCCTTGGCGGCCGAGTTGAAGAAGACTTGGAGAGAAAAACGATGAGCACCTTCGGCGACGAGTTGCTCCAATCCCTGGCGGAAGCCGTGGCCCATGCGAAAGGGCAGGGGCCTGCAATCGTCCATGAACCGATCGACCCCCGCGAAGTCCGCAAGCACGCTGCGCTAACCCAAGCCCAGATGGCCCCTTTGATGGGCATGAGCCTGTCGGGTTACAGGAAGTGGGAGCAAGGTCAGCGCCATATCAGCGGACCGGCGGCGATACTCCTGCGCGTGATCGAGAAGGATCCGGACGCCGTGCGGCGCGCCTTGGGGTGACCCGCAGGCCGGGCGGCGTTTTCCTTACCACAACCCGTTGAACCGACTGGCGGCGGTACGCGTGTAATGCACCGTGTGCCGGGGATCGCGGTGCCCGAGGTAATCCTGGATCAGCCGCAGGTCATAGCCGCGATTGGCCAGCGCAAAGCCGCAGGAATGCCGCAGCATGTGCGGATGGACAGGGCCAAGCCGGGCGCGTTTCGCGGCCGCGCCGATGATGTAGTTCACCGCCTGCCGGGTCAGTGGCTGCCGGCGTTCGGAAACGAACAGCCAGGGCAGGACGTCATCGCGCGCGGCCAGCCAGCGACGCAGGGCGCGCAGCTCGTCCCCCGCGACCGGATGCTCGACGCTCAGCCCGTTCTTCAGCCGCGCGATCCAGAGCCGGGATTGCGCCAGGTCGGCATCGGCGCGGCGCAGGGCGATGGCCTCGGACACGCGCAGCCCATGCCGGTACATCATCAGCACCAGGAGATGATCGCGGATCCCGTGCCGGCCTTTTCGCGCCGCGGCAAGGAGCCGGTCGATCTGCATGGGGCCGAGATAGTCACGGCCGCGCTCATGGGCATCGGCCGCGCGGTCGTCATCACTCTTGACATTTCGTCGGTCGGCCATGCCCTGCATCCGTTTCTGAAAGCCCTGCAAACAGGCTACCTCGCGGCGCGGACCGACGGCAACTCTTTACACTAGGCTTATTTGGTAAAGAGTTTTGACTACCCCCTCTATCGCTGCTTCAGTTCGCTGGCCACAACGCCTATTCTGGAAGCTATTTTAGAAACACCTTACACAAATTCGAAGTCGCTTGCGGTTATTGGGCCCGGCAGGCCCGAGCGTGCATATATGGACACCTTGAAGAACGTACAGTGAACGATTAGGAGGTTGACCACTCACCATCCTGGCCTGAGATTGACTTCGAATTAGGCGGAGGAAGCATGTCGGATCGGTCATTCATTGAGATCTGGAGTCTGAGCTACGACGACATCGCGTGGGTTGAGAGCTTCAATCGGTCGAGCCGTGTCTGGGCTGCGTTGCAATTGCGATTCTTCCGGCGTCATGGCCGGTTTCCATCGCGCGATGGCGATCTGGATGGTAACGGCCTGACCCCGCTGATTTACCTGCATATCAATCCCTATGGCCGGTATGAGGTCGATCTGGACAATCGGATCGACTTCGACCGGCTGGCTGCATAGAGGCGCGCATGGCAAAAAAAGAACCCCAAGTTCTACGGTTGAAAATCACACTTGAACATGTGGACCCTGCGCCGTGGCGGGAGATCGAGATCAGGTCGGACAAGACCTTGCCACATTTGCACGATGCCATTCAGGCGGCATTCCTATGGTATGACATGCATCTGTGGGATTTCGGGATCGGTGACCGAAAATACCAGATGAAGAGCGAGGACTTTTGGATCGAGCCGATGTGGGGTCCGCCCGTGATGGAAGTGACCACGAAAAAGCTCGGGTTCTTCCTGAACAACAAGGTGCCACCGGTGATCTATACCTATGACTTTGGCGATGACTGGGTGCATCGGGTTGAGTTGATCTCGAAGCGCCCCGTTGAGCCGAACGAGCCCTTGCCGCGATTTGTCGGGGGTCAATGGGCGACCCCGCCAGAGGATATCGGAGGCCCACCGATGTACGAGGTCTTCAAGGAGGCCCGTGAGGATGCAAGCCACCCGGAACACGATTGGGCGAAGGAAGCTGGATACGTTGACTGGGCTCATGATGAAATCCACGCCACTGCTGTCAGTGAGCAGTTCGTAAAACTGCAAAGACAAAAGACACGACGGACATCACGATGGGTTACGGAGGGATAGCGCGTCATTATGGGTATACCCTAAGCGACGCCGTACATGAACACCAACCGCCGTGGAATATCTGTTCATTTTGGGCCCATTTTGATATACTGAACACATATCGTCATAGGCACACCCAAAATGAACAGATCGAGCCCCAAAATCGGCTATGCCCGAACATCGACCGTCGATCAGAACCTTGATGCTCAAATCGAGGCTCTGACAGCTGCCGGGTGTGGGATGGTCCGGCAGGAACAGCGCAGCGGGGCTACGCTTGAGGGCCGTCCTGAGCTGAAAACAATCCTCGCCTTCATTCATCCAGGTGAAACTCTGGTGGTCACACGGATCGACCGGCTGGCCCGCTCGATGCAGGATCTCCAGACCATCGTCGCCAGGCTGAAGGAAAAGGGTGCTCATCTGGCCGCCACCGAGCAACCTGTCGATACGTCGACCGCTGCGGGGAAGGCCTTCTTCGACATGCTTGGGGTCTTTGCAGAGTTCGAGACCAACCTCCGTCGGGAGCGGCAAGCCGAGGGCATCAAGGCTGCCAAACGGAAAGGGGTCTACCGAGGTCGCCCGCCCAAGATCGATATGGCGGCTATTCAGGCCAAACTTGGTGCAGGTCTCTCCCCGACGGAAATTGCCCGCGAGATGGGGATCTCGCGCGGGACTGTCTATAGAGCAAAGGCTGAGATGCTGACTGGCAACAAGACCACAGAGGTGCCTACTGCATGAAAAAGCCCCCACGCAAGCGACGGCCATCCGCGCCCAAGACGCCTGCGCAAACACGGGCCAAGGTGCCACCCCCACGCAACCTGACCCCAGAGCTTTGCGATCGGCTTCGCCGGGACATGATGAAGGCATGCCTCACAGTGGCAGAGACGCACGGACTGACAGTCGAAGGGGGCGATCTCGCGGATATCGACCTGCGCCATAGTTTTGCGATCAGCTTCCGCGTCGGCATCCCGCAGGAGGACGGCGCGATCTATTCCCCGGACAAGGCCATGTTCGAGGTTCTCGCACCTCATTTTGGGCTGGAGCCCTCAGACTATGGCCGCACCTTCCGGTCGAAGGATGAGTTGTTCCGCATCGTCGCCATCAATCCCAACAGGCCGAAATATCCGGTCAGTGCTGAACGCGTGTCGGATGGGCGGGGCTTCAAGTTCCCCGCCGATAACGTCGTCATGTACCTGCAGCATTCAGGCGCATAGCTTGTACGCCTTTTGTTCCGTCAAATGATCAAATATGCACGCTCGGGCCTGTTGCCCCTATTGAAGCCTTGGTCACATCGTCAAGTTTGACGGACCCGTCGGTCCATTCGACGCGAACCCCGCTTCCCGTCGCCGCGAAGCTGAGGTCGCCATAATCGACCCCGCTCATTTGAAGAAGATCTTCTCCCCGCACAAAATCGGTGATCACATCGTTGCCCAAAGGGGAGCCGGTGTTGAAGACGAAGATGTCATTTCCAGCGCCTCCGGAAAGTGTGTCGTTGTGACGTCCACCATCCAGGATATCGTCCCCGATGCCTCCCTTAACGACATCCTTCCCATAACCCCCAAGAAGTGTGTCGTCGCCTCCGCCACCATTGAGCGTATCATTACCCGCCTGGCCTTCAACGTAATCACGGCCATTTCCGTTGTTCTGACCATTATCGTGAAAAATGTCTTCGCCCGAGCCGAGGTAAATTGTATCGCGACCGTCGTCACCCCAGACGGTATCATTTCCATTTCCAGCACGAATGGTATCAGCGTGTGAACCACCCCTGATCTCGTCATTCCCGATCCCGCCTTCAACTATATCGTTGCCGCTGCCTCCGAAGAGCGTATCGTTGCCACCGCCGCCATTCAGAGTATCGTCGCCGTCCTGCCCATCGACATAATCGTGACCATGCGTATTGTCTTGGTCATTGTCGTGAAAGACATCATTGCCGGCTCCAAGATAAATGGTATCGCGGCCATCATCACCCCAGACCGTATCATCGCCATCACCAGCCTGGATTGTGTCGTAATCACTTCCACCCCTTATTTCATCATCTCCAATGCCGCCTTCGATGGTGTCCTTGCCCGCACCGCCGAGAAGCGTATCGTTGCCACCGCCGCCGTTCAGCGTGTCATCGCCCGCCTGGCCATCAACATAGTCGTCTCCGTTGGAGTCGTTCTGGCCATTGTCGTGAAAGGTGTCATTTCCCGAACCGAGGTAGATGGTATCGCGGCCGTTGTCGCCCCAGACAATATCATCTCCTTCACCGGAGTTGATCGTGTCGCCATGAGCACCGCCGTAAATCTGGTCGTGACCAGCCCCGCCTTCGAACGTATCAGCGCCGGAACGGCCCAAGAGTACATCATTCCCGCTTGATCCAAGAAGCGTATCTTGGAAATCTGTGCCCTCGTAGGCCTCGATATCCATCTGATTGGGCTGGGTGTAGTTGTAGCGAAGATCGTCTGCGACAACGGCGCTGCTCGCTCCCCAGTTCGCAAGGTTGATGACAACCCCGCTGGTCAACCCCCTGTAGCTCAGGATGTCAAACCCGAGGCCTCCGCGAATGCTGTCCACCCCTTCACCCGCGACCAAAATGTCGTCGCCGGCATAACCGGAGAGATAATTGTTCTGGCTGTCTCCGATCAGGATATCATCGAAATTGCTGCCCTGCAGAGCCTCGATGCTGATGTACGTATCTCCGGCCGCATCACCGGTATTCTGACTTTGATCCGCCAACGAAGCGGTCACCCCGGCGGATGCATAAAAGTACGACGCATAGTCGGGCAGGCCGAACCGATCACCGATCCCGCCGTCAAGGATATCGGCACCTTTCCCGCCTTCGAGCCAGTTGGGAAGATCGTCGCCAACCAGCGTATCGTCGAAATTTGAACCGACCAGCTTGACGATGTACGAGAGCTGGTCGCCTTCCGCATGCCCTCCCGTGGCTGTTCCCGCGCCAAGATCGATTTGAACCGCAGCGTTCGAACGCCTGTATCCCGCGATCGCATAGTCTGTACCGTTCGTCTCAGGCGCAAGGTGCTCATTCGGTGAGATGCCGTTGATTATGTCCGCGCCGGCTCCACCTTCGAGGTAGTCCATCTGGTTGCCACCGTAGATAATATCATTACCGGCACCGCCAAATATGATATCTTCTTGGTCGCCACCATGGATCGTGTCTCTTCCGGCACCACCAAACACCCAGTCCCAGCCCGTGCCTGCATTTATGATGTCGTTGCCACCACGCGCGATGATGATGTCATCGCTGCTTTCGATCTCAGCATCGCCGATCTTGATCGTATGTGTGCCGATATCTGTGAATTCATAATCAGAGCCATCCGGAGCGATCCAAAGATCGCGGCCCTTGCTTTCCCCTTTGACCGCCAGCCGCGACGTGCCTGAAATGGGTGTCGTGTTTTCCAGGTTCTTGTACCCAACCGCCGACATGTTGCCGTTGAAGGTAAACCGGATCGTCGCACCGGACGCCGTCTCGGTAACTTCTGCCCCGTTGGCAAACAGATTCACATATGTCGGAATGCTGCTCACGTCATCGACCGGCACATCGATGACGACCTTGTTGCCATTGCCTCGCGACACACTGACATTCGCGAAATCGACAGCGATCTCGGCATCGACCAAAGAGGCAAGAAATCCGCCAAGTCCGCCATTGAAGTCACCCTGGTCGACTTTGGCTAGGTCCAGTGTTTCCGCACTCGCCAGCGTATAAGCCCAAGCCCCCGAGAAAGCCGTGTTGTCGGACCCCGCGATCAGGGCGTTGATCACTTCCTTGTTCGCAAGATAGTTTTCGTACTCAGCAGCCGTTGCCATCGCACTTGCCAGCGTGATGGAATCGTTTCCGGTGGAATTTACCACCGCGCGCTTGAGGAAGATGTCGCCCCCGATAGGCTGGGCGTCGCGCAGGAAATCTGTGACCGCGCCATCCACCATCGCCTCTGCTGAATCGACCTGTCGACCGTTGACGAAGAACTGGAGATTATCGTTGCCATCGACCTCGATATTCATGCGCTGCAAAACGCGGATAAGCGGGTTAGAGCCAAGGTTGTTGACATCGTTGCCGAGGAAGATCGATGGCAGCGTGAAATTGTCGATATGAGCATTGGCCATGTCATAGGCCCCGATGCTGCTCATGTACTTCTTGGACAGATCGGTGACCGCCTGCCCCAGGGCGCGGGTGGTTTCCGTCGGGAAACCGTCCCGGGCCGTTGCGTAGAGAAAATAGTTATAGACACCCGGAACAACCACTTCACCCTGCTTTTCCGCAAACAGAAGGAAGTCCGCCCCCGGATCTGGATCGTCCCCGAACAGGTCGCCCAGGAACGTGCCGAGCAGTGTGCCAAGAAAGGCCCCCACCCCCGGCAGAATGAAATTGGCCGCGACACCAAGTGACGAGCCAAAACTTCCGCCAAGATACGAAAACCCAAGCGAAGATCCGACAATGGAGCCCAGCGACCCTCCGATGGATCCTTCCAGCGTTTCGGCCGGAAGCAGCTCGTGGGCCAGCGAACTGCCAAAGAACGCGCCCACGGCCCCGCCGAAGGCCTCCAGAGGCACGTCCCACTGAACATTCTGGAATGCCGCATCACCGGCGAGGAGGTTTCCTGCAACCTGTTCGGAAACACTGCCGAGATAGGTCGATCCGACCGTGTTGAACAGCTGCGCGCCAAAGCCCTCCAGGCCCAGTTCCTCGCCCAGTTCAGCCAGAAGAAGCGACGAGGCCGCGCTGGACAGCCCTGCCAGCAACTCGGCATCCACGTCTTCCAGCTGGCGCATGGCCGTCTCGACGGAGGATCCGAAATCCAGTTGGGTTCCATCGAAAAGATGGAACCCCGTGTCCGCAATCACCTCCGACAGGTTTTCCGTGATCAGGCCCAGAACCGTACCGCCCAAGACCTGAGTGAACTGGTTCTCGTTCTCAAGCAGAACCCCCGCCAGCATCGTCCCGAACGTCCGGCCGATATTGCCCGCAAGATCAATGGTGGCTTGGCTGTCGTTATGCACGCGCGCACCGCCAGCCACATAGGTATGCAGATCCTCGACCTCGAAGTTGTAGCTGCGCCAAGCCCCCTGCGTCCGATGCGTCAACCCATCGCCCGCCGCCATCGCGACAGTTTCGACCTCTTCAAACAGGTGTCTTGTGTCTTCCGACCAAACGATCCGCTCGGCCGAAACCGTGGCAAGCGAGCCGTCTTCCAGAACTATCTTCGGTCTTTCGTCTTGGATGATCTCGTCAATCCGGCGGAAATGGCCATGACTATCGAGGAACCGGTGTCCGGGCGTCACCGTCAGTTCCTGCGTTTCACCCTCCGCTTGCCAGGTCAATCGCAACCATTCCTCGGTTTCATTGTGAAACAGGCGCACCACCCGCTTCGGAACCAGCGCGCCACGACCGAGATCGGCTAAGGGGTCAAAGGCCAGAACAGTGTCGCCGGGCACGAGGTCTTCGATGAAGCATGTCTCCGTCAGAGTGAGCGCGATCAGCGTACCTGCAGGGAAGCAAAAAGGCTGATCTAAATCGTCCGCCACTTTTACGAGGAGCGCCTCAATATCCTCCCGGTGATCGAGACCGGCTTCTTCTAGCAACAAACGCGCTTGAAGGCGTTCTTCGAGAAACTCGGCCTCCGGGCCGGACGCGATGATCCGGTCTCCGGGCTGATAACCGGCAACCCCTTCTCCGGCTATCTTGAAAAAGGTGTCGTCAGAGGAATCGTAAGTCCAACCCCCAAAGGTTAAGTCGGACGTAACAAGCTGGCCATAGGTGGCATAATCGACGAGACGTGCAATTATCTCTGTCTGAAGCGAAACCGGAACGTCGGCACCCAGAATCGTATTGAAGGTCAAGATGAGGTCGTTGCGATTCGCTCCAACATTTTCGCCCAGTTCCTGATGGGCAACGCTGATTGTCGCTACGGTTGCGGAGGCCAGAAATTTCTCCAATTCCACCGCGTCCGATTGAATGAACTGACCGACCGTTTGTCCCGGTGTAGCACCGGAAAATCCCGCTGGAAGAACGACATCCCAGTAGTAGAATGATCCCGCCCATCCACCGAGGGTCTGGCCCCCGGCGTCAAGCGCGGCGCCTATATCATTCCCCACCATTTGCTTGAGGGGACGGATCCGAGCATCCTCCAATATCTCTCGCAAGACGTTTTGGGCAATCGCGTTGGAAGTCTCCGCGAGGGATGCAGGGCGGCCATCCATCGCCAGTCCAAAGGCCGAATAATCCAGAATGAAGCGCCCCGACGAATTCTGATCAACGGGCACGGCAAAACCGTTCGCCATGCGGTTGATCGTCGATGCCTGTTCGAACCAGAACCTCTGATCTGCGGTCAGCCCCTGATAATCCGCCAGAATATCGTAAGCTTTCCAGTAGTCCTGCCCGGAGGCCAGAATGGTATTAATTCTGTTCAGATCGGAAGTGCTGATATCAACCATTATTTACTCCGCAAGACGCCAGGATTCGAGAAGGGACAGCGCCCCGGTTGCCGGGGTCAGCCAGCTGCGTTCGGACCAGATGATATGTTCCGGAAAGACGAGATACAGCATAATGCCGCTTTCCGAATCACGCACCTGACCGTCACAAACCGGCTGAACGTTGCGCCTGTTCGTAGTTTCGTTCATCACATTGCAGCGCAGAATGGCCGTCAGGCTCCCGTCTTTTTCGTAGACACCGTAGTCAATGTCCGAATGTGCCAGCGGCAGGGGCTGATATCCAGCTGGAGGCAACCCGTTGGGTGACAGCCAGGAGAGATGACCCCGGTGCAGGGGCGGCGGCGTACCACGACTGCTGAGATACCGATCAAACCGCCTCGTGACATCGGGCGGCGCCGGCGGGGCGATTCCACCCGCCCAGACAAGCTGAAACTTGACGACATCCTCATCGATCGGGTTCTCGGGATCGCCTGTGATGTCCGCATCAAAGCGCAGGTTGCGCCCAACCGGGGACAGGCTATCCAGCTTGAACGCGAATCCACCCACCGATTCTGTATCGCCAACCAGGCTTCTGTCGTAGCGGCCATTCCGCGCAAAACCTGTCCGTTCCGGCGCAAGCTTCAGCTCTTCTGCCATTCGCTCGCGATCGGTGATGATCTCCATCGCGGCTTCTCCAAGGTACGGATTGCGGTACCCTACCGGGAATGCAAACCAGACCCCCTGCTGCCAGTGATACGCAGTGGGCTGATTTTCCACAGGGTCGTTCATCATCTCCTTGTAGGCACGGGAATCGTATTTGACGGTCCCTGACGATGTGGCCGAGACTGGTGCGTTTGATATCATCCACGCAGCAAGCGCGGCAAACGTAAACGCGAAGATCCGAGGGAAACGCGGCATGGGATCTCAATCCGGTGTGGAAACTACATTGGGCAGCGAAAAAATCAGACGATGCGGAACACCAGATGGCTGATCCGGTGCCGTTGAAACATGCCCCGAGCGCGCCGTGTCCGCCGCTGACTTGATCTCCACCGACACCGGCTGCAGCGCGGTCACTCCGGGCTGCCGTACATCCGGCACTTGCGCATATTTGATATGGAAGCGTTTCTGCAGGATCGCGGGCATCACGAGCCGCTCGATCTCGGAGATCCTCATCTCCTTGCCCTCAGGATCCTGGGTCATGAGCCAGGTAATCTCACCCAGGATCTCGGCAACGGTCTTGCCAGCAACAGGATCGGGTTTCGAAGGTGGGGGTTGTCCGGTCTCACTTGTCATGCTCATCACTCTTCAAAACAAAAATCGACGCCACCCGCCCTCAACACGCGGAAAGGAAGATGCGCAACCTGTGAGTCACGAGAATAATTAGCCGCAATTCAGCCATAGGTGGAACAAAAAATTTCTATTTGCCACCTTCCCCAACGTCAACACCTGCCAACCCGATACGGCTTTGGTTCGCGTCGAAACCACCGGGAGCGCGGGAAAATCCGCCCGACGGCGCCAATCCCGGACACTTTCCTTCACAGCCCGAGGCCATCGCTCCTGTCCCTGTGCCGGGAGCTGTCCAGTTCGGCCTCTTTCTCCCGCTGTGCCTTGATTTCGTTTGCGCGGGCATTGACCGGTCCGGCGAGATCGTCGAAGGCGCAGCCGAAGCGTTCGGCGGCCGCTTTCACCTGGCTGACCAGCTGCCGCTGACGCTGTTTGGCGTCGCCGGGTTCTTCGATCTCGCGGCTGTCCTGCCAGGCTTCGGCGACCTGCTCGATGAACCACCCGCGCACGGCCTCCAGGGCGGCCAGCCGCTCTGCTTCGCGGGCTTGCGCCCGTTCCTCGTCCAGCACCCGCTGACGCTCGGCCTCGCGATCCCGATATGCCCGGGTGAAGCTGTCAGCGAAGTCCCTGGCCCCCGCCCCGGAAAACAGCGCCCGCGCCGCCTCGGTGGCCGCGCTCAGCCGGCTGGCATCCGCCTCGCGGGCCTGCGCGTAGGCTTCCCGCGCCCGGCCCATGCGCTCCAGCAGCTCGGCCATGAGGCTGCGCTGCTGGCGAACCTCATGCACCTGTGCGCCGCGCTCGGTGACCGGTTCGTACTCTGTGCCGTCCCGTTCGGCCTCCCGCATCGCCTTGCGCTCCATCGCACTCGCCGCCGGCCCCAGCTTGATCTCCGGATCGCGGTCCAGCGCCATCGCCGCCAGCTCGTCGCCGCGCGACAGCGCCGCCTCGCGCTGGTCTTCCAGCGAGCGGTGATCCACCCGCGCTTCCATCTCCGCCCGCTCAAGAGCCGCGTTCTGCATCTGCGCCCAAAGCCCGCGCATCTCCGCGATCTCGACCCCGCCGGTCCTGGCCGCGTCGAGAATGCGTGTCTTGTCGGTCAGCCCCTCTAACCCCAGAACACGGGTGGTGGTCAGGACATGGGCATGGTGGTTGCGCTGATCGCCGTCGCGATGCGGCGCATGGATCGCCACATCCGCCGCCACGCCGTAGCGGTTCACCAAGGCCCGGGCGAAGCCGCGCGCCAGCTCCGCACGACCTTCGGCTGACAGCTCCGACGGCAGGGCCAGTTCCCATTCCCGCGCCGTAACGGAATTGCGCCGGGTCTCGCGCGCCTCGGCCGCGTTCCATAAGCTGGCGCGGTCCTGCGCCCAGCCCGGCGCATCCGCCGGCGCCAGGATGAAGGCCTCCTCGATGCCCTGCTTGCGGGTATAGTCATGCACCCGGCCCTCGCGCGCGCAGGACAGCCGCTCTCCCGCCCGATACGCCGCTGCCGCAGTCGCGGTCTGCCCGGCGCTGCGCTTCACGGTCTTGACGCTGAGATGATAGCTCGCCACGTGCGCCTACCCTCTCACCGGCAACCGGTTTTTGGCCCGTGACAAGAACCGGGGCATCAGCGCAGAATGGAGATGAGGCTGGGCTGTATGGAAGAGCAACGGAACCGGCCTCATCCTCCTCCCTGTTGGGCGCAAACCGGGGGCTTCGGAACATCGTGTTCCGGAGCCCTCGCCCACGCGCGCAACCGTCTTTTCCCCGCAGGGTGAAGCAGCTTCCTGGAAACGCTCCGAGGGAGCGTTTCGCTGCTGAACGGGCGGAGCCCCGAACGCCCCGCAACGCCGGGGCCTGTGGGGAAAAGACAGCCCTGACGAAGCGGACCACCGGTCCTCTGAGGCACGGGCATGCCGATGCGGCCCACCAATCTCCCCAGCCTCATGGGGGGCGGGAGATTGGTGGGACACATCGGCGGTTTGCCACCGGCAAACCCGGCGGAGATCAGGGACGGTGTGCCCGTCGGCGCCAACGGCTCCACAGATCGACGCCTCCCGGCACGGCAGGGCCAAAACCAGACCGGCCCCTACCGTGGGGCATCGGTCGAGATTTTGGCCCTGTCGTGCCGAACGCAATCCAACGGCGAACGTTGGCCCTGGAGAGTTTGAGAGGCCGGGAGGGCCTTTCATTCCGGCGCGCATTGCGCCGGACGGAGTTCGCCATCGGCTGAGGCTGTGCCTCAAGGAGATCGCACGCAAATCTCGGAGCGAACGAAGTGAGTGCAGAGTTTGCATAAGTGCGCCATTCAATCCTGTCGGCTTTCATGGTAAGCCCGCCTCACCGTAACGTGCTGCCCCCTCCGAAGGAACCCCTCTTCATGGCCGAAACCTCCCTCGAAAAACTCGAACGCCAGTACGAACAGGCCAGGGCGAGACTGCAGGCCGCCCGCGCCAGGAAGGCCGCGAAGGAGCGCAAGCTCGATGCCAGGCGCAAGATCATCCTCGGCGGTGCCCTGATCGAAAGTGCTGGCCGGGATCCCGAGACCGCGCGGCTGATGACGGCGCTGGTCACCGGCTTGTCCCGGGCGCAGGACCGCAAGGCGTTCGAGAACTGGACACCCCCTGCCCCGAATCCGGAGGCTGCCGAAACGACCGGGGTGCCGGACAGCGAGGCGGATGTTCCGGTTGCCAGGGACAAGGGCGGACCGGCGGAGAGACCGTCATGAGCCGGGAGACAGAAGCCGACCCGGAGGTCTGGGACAGCCTGCGCGATGTCTTTCACCGGGAGATTGCTGGCAATGGCGGCGACAGCGCCGCGGCCTTTATCGCGATCCTGGATGAGCTGGATGCCCGTATGGGGGTGTCCGATGATCGGATCGGGCGCAATATCGAGATCGTCGACGCGCTGATCGGCTGGCTGAAGCTCACTCAAGAGCAGTTGAAGGGCCTCCCGAACCAGCTGCGCCGCAGCACGGCAGAGGGTGTAGCCCAGCTGGGGGCCACCACGGAGCGCGCAGCGGCCGATGGCGCCAGGAACGGTGCCCGGGCCTCGGAGCAGGGGCTGGAGGCGCTCAGGGCGGCTGTGAGCGCCTCTGAGGCCTCTCGACGCAATCTGGCCCGTGTCGCCCTTATCGGGCTTCCTGTGGCTTTTGCGGGGGCGCTGGTGGCCGGTGTCTTGTTCGCCAGCTTTGCCATCCCCGCCCTGCCCCGGAGCTGGCAATGGCCCTGCACGCTGATCGGATCGGAATTCCGAACCAGCACAGACCCGGATAGCCCGACCACCTTCTGTGTCATCGTCAGGAAGTGAGAAAGACGGCCAGGTGAGGGCGGGACGGCTCGCCCACTCGTTTTTCTCAGCAAGAACACGCCGGAATACGCAGGCGGTGGGCGGCCTGGTCGGGCCGTCCCGCAGGACCGCCCGGTGTTAAATAGGTGTTAGAATCTGTGTTACGTCCGGAAAGTACCTCGTAAGCCTATAATACTAAATGTATTTTCCAACCATCCGTGTGTAGAATCACGAAAGAACGTGTGTGAAATCACGAAAGGGTGTGTGCAGAGTCACGAAAGAAGGCTGATGTGTGTGAAATCACGAACGCCCTTGACGAGCGTGTGTGAAATCACGAATGTCACGGCATGGTGTGTGAAATCACGAAAGATAGCAGGTCTCCTCTTCTTCCTGATCGTCAGGATCAGAAGGACTTCTTCGTATGCGATATTTTCGACGCTGCGCCGAAGGGTGACATGGCTTCGATGGCGCACCCGATCTTTTCGCTCTCGACCAAGCCCGATCACCAAATTCGTCGCTACGAGGACGAAAGCGGCAAGAACTATGTGGAGGTTCGCCCCTCTTCCGATGGGCTTGCCACAATACATGATCGTGATGTCCTGATCTATTGCATTAGCCAGGTCATCGCCGCGCTCAACGAGGGTCGGCAGGTTCAGCGGGTGGTGCGACTCAAAGCTTACGACATGCTCAAGGCCACTAACCGTGTGACCGATGGTCGGGGTTACAAGGGGCTGCGTGCGGCACTCGTGCGGCTTCAGGGCACGCAGATCGAGACGAACATCAGCACGGGTGGAACCGAACAACTCGACATTTTCAGCATCATCGACCGCGCCCGAATCGTGCGGGAAACCCGAGATGGCCGGATGCAGGAGATCGAGATCGAACTGTCAGACTGGGTATTCAATGCGATCCGGGCACAGGAAGTTCTGACCTTACATCGCAACTACTTCCGGCTGCGTAAGCCGTTGGAACGGCGTCTGTACGAGCTAGCCCGCAAACATTGCGGACGGCAGACGCAATGGCGCATCGGCCTCCCTGCCCTTCAGCG
>NZ_BAABWV010000033.1:0-15725 GCF_040365005.1 Aquicoccus sp. SU-CL01552
CAGCCTGACAATCCCGGCGCGGTCGATGAAGGCATTCGCGCGCCGCCCCCTTGTCACTTGATTTCGGGATCCAGCCGAACAATCGGCGCATTCTGGAATTGACGAAAGTCAAACGCGAAACGTGCGCGATCGGCACTCTACAGTCACTAGCCTACATGCAAAAGGAGCTTCGAAATGACGTACCAAGACTTTCTGCCGACATCTTGGCTGCATCACAAGGAGGGCGACGATGCTCCCCTCGTGTCGCTTCGAAAACAGGTGGATTCCCTGTTTGACGATTTTGATCGTGGCTTTTGGACTCGCAGCGCGGATTTCACGGTGCGGTCCAACATAAGCGAGACCGACAAGGAGGTTTGCATCACCGCCGAACTTCCCGGATTGACCGAAAAGGACATTGATGTCTCGGTCGTCGGCAATCGGATCACCGTCAAGGGCCGGAAGCAGTCGGAGACAGAGGAAAAAAGCGACGACGAAGGTCGTCAGTTTCTTAGGGTGGAGCGCATGTCCGGTGATTTCCAGCGCTGCATCGCGTTGCCATTCGAGATCGACGCCGATTCCGTGACCGCCGACGTCAAGGACGGCGTGTTGACGGTGACGGTGCCCAAGCCGGCGGAGCTCACCGCGAACACCAAGAAGATTCAGGTATCACGATCCGAGTGATCGCCTTGCTTCATACGAACGGATCGCACCGCTAAGTCAGATGCGGTCCGTTTTCCTTGTTCGTCCAAGGACTCGAGGTTTGTGTCACGGACGGCATGTCGCTTTGGCTTCAGCCCATCGCATCGCAGGGTGGCCTGACAGTGCCGGGCACTTGGATGCGGAAACGATGGTTGAACTGACGCGGAGAATCCCATCCCCGTGTTGGATCCTGCGAAACCGTTGGCCCACTTGAAGCCGTCCTTCGGCGCCTGGGGGCGTAAAGCGTGCCGCCCAGGTCGACACCTCGCGGCGATCCACAATCCACCCCGACCTCCCGATTCACTGTGAAGCACTTCAAAAGCACGCCCCAACGTTCATACGTTGCCTGGTGACGGCGTCGAAACGGCGGCAAGCCTCAGATGTCAGCGTAAATCCAAAGACATGGGCGGGAGTGCCGAGATGAGGTGCAGAACAAGGCCGCAGTATCTGGAGCGTGCAAGAAACGCGCACAACCGGGCCGCGCCTGTGCTGAAATCCGACATGTCCAGCAGGGTCAAAATGCACCGTCATGTCACGGACCTGCGCAGGCCCATGCGCGCACCTCTTGGGCTGATCGGACAAGTTCTGATCGTTGAGGTGCTTTCCGGGCATTTCATACAGCCGGTGCCAGAGGCAGCGGCGGCGCCTTGATCGCTGCCGTTCAAACATATCGTCGCCTTGCGGAAGGTCGCCCCCGGCTCGACAGGCAGAGCCGTTCAACCTCTGACCCTGTGTCCACGAGTTGACCTGTCCGCGACCTGCGACCGGAGAAACGTATTCTGAAGATCTAATTTAGGAGTGGGCCAATGGATTCGGCGATCAACGGCGAAAGCACACAACCCGTTCAGCGCTATTTTCAACAACGGAGAGCGGCCCCCATCAGGTTGCGGGAAGCCCTGACCAGCCAAGACCTCGACCTCGTCATGAGCGAGACAACACATGGTCGGGCGACGGGCCAAAGCCTGGATTCGCGACATGGCCCATTGATCTCTCTGGTCGAACAGAAAGGCTTTCGACAGCATTTCCAACCAAACAGTACGGTCTTGCTTCACGGGGATCCTGCGAATGCCGTCTATTTTATCGAATCCGGAATAATTCGATGCTGCACCATAGATGGCCACGGAAGGCGGCAGATATTCTCGTTTGCGAAGAAAGGCGAGTTTGTCGGGCTATCCGACACCGATCGGTGGCATTTCACGGCAGAAGCCGTCGATCATGTCATCGTGAAGTCAGTCCCGCGCGCAATTCTCGAACAGGAAATCGCCGGCAGCACACCCTTGCGGCATGAGGTCAGGGCCTACATACGTGGCCTTCTTGAGCAGCGCGAAAAGCTGTTGCTGACGCTCGCGAACGCCAATGGTCCAGACCGTCTTTATGGGTTTCTCGAAGACTTCGCCGCGTCGCGATCCAACGCGGGCTATGTCGTGCTTCCGATGTGTCGGCGGGACATTGGCGATCACATCGGGTTGTCGACGGAAAGCGTCAGTCGCGCCTTCAGCGACCTGAAGCGAAAGGGCCGCATAGACCTGAAGTCGCATGAGAAATACAGGATTGTAGCCAAGTCTGAGGGCTTTCAAACGCCGGAACGGTCGCATACGCCTCTCTGAGGCCGGGTATTGTCACGAGGCTGGGCACTTGAAGTCCTTGCAGCGGCGAAAGGCCGGTCAGGCCCTTCCTCCTTCGAATGTGGCCGGCCTTCTTGTCGCGGCGCTATGGCACCCGAAGCAGCATCGTCCTTGGGTCAGGGCCTATCGTGCCCGCCGAAACACGGCCGGGATCCGGGCTCAGGGTCGAATCCCCCTGCAATTCGGCGACGAGTCGGACCAACTCCGCCTCGAGCCGTGACAAGGCCGATCGCGCCTGGCGCAGTTCCTCGTCCATCCCAGAGAAACGCGCTTTCACGGTCTCCTGCAAGCTGCCGAGATCATCGCCATGAACACCGCGCAGGGCGGCCACCGCGACCGTGCACCCAATCTTGACAAGCAGACCTTCGTCGATGCCGAAGATCGCCTCTGCCCCGCTGGCAAGGCGCAGCGTCATGACCGAGGGGACCAGTGCCGTTACGAAATTGACGTGGTTCGGCCAGATCCCGAATGCCCCTGTCGGGGCGACCGCCGTCACACGCTCCGCACGTCCTTCGAACAGGGTCCGTGTGGGCAGGCGTAGGGTGACGTGCATGTCCGTGGCCACACTCATCCGCGATCTCCATCGGCTTGAACCACCTGGGTGCCTGCCGCGCCTTCGAGGATACGGAGCGCATCGCCAAGCCGACCGATCCCGGCAAACCCGCCAGTTGCCGCAAAGTCGCAGGCCGCCTGAAGCTTCGGCCCCATCGACCCGTCGGGTAAAGTCAACGCGCGCCCGGATTCCGGGGTGAGCTTGCGGATCGGAGTCGCCTGGTCGGTCCCGAAGTTCTCATATACCGCGTCGACATCCGTCAGGAGCAACAAGGCGTCTGCGCCGATGTCTAGCGCAAGCAGGCAACTGGCTGCGTCCTTGTCGATCACCGCCTCGACCCCAATCATCGAACCGTCGGCGCGGCGCATCACCGGAATGCCACCGCCCCCAGCGCAAATGACCGTCACCCCTTGATCGAGCAGCAAGCGCAACACCCGTAGGTCGGGAATCTCGTTGGGCTTCGGCGAGGGCACCACTCGGCGCCAATGCGCGCCGTCCTGCGCGATGGTCCAGCCGGCCACGTTCGCGCGCGCCTCCGCCTCGGCCCGGGAATACACCGGTCCGACGAACTTGGTCGGGGCCTGAAATGCCGGGTCTTCCGGATCGACGACCACCTGGGTCAGCAGGGTGGCAACCGCATGATCGTGGCCAAGGGCATTCTCCAATTCCTGCTCGATCAGATAGCCGATCATGCCCTCTGTCTCGGCACCCAGAACGTCCAGCGGATAGGCCTCTTTCGGTTTGTACGCTGCGCCCTGCAACGCAAGAAGACCGACCTGTGGGCCATTCCCGTGGGTCACGATCATGGAATGACCGGCCCGCACGATTTCGGCGAGGGCAAGTGCGGCGTTCTTCACGTTTTCACGTTGCGTCTCGGCTGTCAGCGGCTCCCCCCGTCGCAACAGCGCATTGCCGCCGATGGCCGCGATAACCAGCATCTCAAGACCCCAGCGTTGCGACCAGAACGGCCTTGATGGTGTGCATCCGGTTCTCTGCCTGATCGAACACGATCGAGGCCGGGCTCTCGAACACCTCCTCCGTGACCTCCATCGCGTCGAGCCCGAACTCGGCCTTGATTTCTGCACCGACTGTCGTTTCGGTATTATGGAAAGATGGCAGGCAGTGCATGAAACAGGCCCGGGGATTACCGGTCTTGGCCATTACCTCCGCCGTGACCTGGTAGGGTTTCAAAAGGGCGATGCGCTCGGCCCATTTTCCCTTGGGTTCGCCCATGGAAACCCAGACATCGGTATAGACGAAATCAACACCCTTCACGGCCGCACCCACGTCCTCGGTGATCGTTACGCGGGCGCCTGTTTCCCTTGCAAGCGTCCTGGCCTCGTCGATGATCTCCTGGGCCGGCCAGCAGGCTTCAGGGGCGCACAGACGCACATCCATGCCCATTTTCGCCCCGCCGATCAGCAGGCTGTCTCCCATGTTGTTGCCAGCATCCCCGAGAAAGACATAGGACACCTGGTGCAGCGGTTTCTCGACATGTTCCTGCATGGTCAGGAAGTCAGCCAGGATCTGCGTCGGATGAAACTCGTCCGTCAGGCCGTTGTAGACCGACACACCCGAGAATTCGACCAGTTGATCCACGACGGCCTGTCCGAACCCGCGATATTCGATCGCGTCATAGATCCGGCCCAGCACCCGCGCGGTATCCTTGACCGATTCCTTGTGCCCGATATGCGACCCGGTCGGTCCCAGGTAGGTCACGCGCGCGCCCTGATCATAGGCGGCAACCTCGAAACCGACTCGCGTGCGCGTGCTGTCCTTTTCAAAGATCAGCGCGATGTCCTTGCCTTGCAATCGCGGCTGTTCGGTTCCGGTGTATTTCGCGACCTTCAGATCGGCGGCGAGCTTCAGCAGGAACGCGATTTCTCGTGGTGTAAAGTCCCGCAGTGTCAGGAAGTGTCGGTTGTGGAGATTGAAAGCCATTGCATTTCCTTTCGGGATCAGACTGCGTCGCGGATCGTGGGGCAACTCATGCAATGACCACCGCCGCGGCCCCGGCCAAGCTCGGCGCCCGGAATGGCCAGCACCTCGATTCCTGCCGCGTTCAGCGCGGCGTTGGTGTCGTCGTTGCGATCATACCCGATGACCACGCCGGGCCGCAGGGCCAGCACATTGTTGCCGTCATTCCACTGCTCGCGGGATCGCTCTTCCTCGGTGTCGCCCCCGGTCGGCACGATGGTCAGGCGCTTGTAGCCCAGTACCTCGGCCACGATCTCGAAGATGGGACGCGGGTCATGGCGGAATTGCAGGGGCGCGACGCCCTCACCGGGCCGGATGTCATAGCAGACAAGCTCCTCCGCGACTTCCTTGAAAGTGGTAACGACATCGCCGCCGCACAGGGTAAAAATGGTGTCGAGATGCATCGCCGCGCGTGATTTCGGAATGGCAAAGGCCAGAACCCGCTGAGCGGCACCGGAGTCGAACAGCGCCTCGGCAAGTTGACCAACCCCTTGCGGCGAAGATCGCTCCCCCATCCCCACCAGCACGGTTTCGTCGCCCACGGGCATGATGTCGCCGCCCTCCACCGTTGCAAGCCCGTGCTCGACGGTCGGATCGCCGAAGTGGATTGTCGTCTTGCCCGCGAATTTGGGGTGAAACTTGTAGATGGCGGTGTTGAGCAGTGTTTCCGGGCGACGTGCAGCCCAATGCATCGGGTTGACCGACACGCCACCGAAGATCCAAGCGGAATTGTCCCGCGTGAACAGCGCATTCGGCAGAGGTGGCAGGATGAAGCCGTGCGCGCCGAGGTAGTTGCCAAACAGGCCCGACGGGACGAAGGGAAGATCGTCGACGGCAAGACCGCCGAGGAGGTATTCGGCCAGTTGCACCCCAGGCAATTCGTCCATCCAGGCGTGAAGCTCGGTCAGCATGCCCACGCCGATCTGATCCGGCGTAATGCGGTGATCCAGCACCCAGTCCCGGCCTTCCGGGATATCCAGCGTCTCGGCCAGCAGGTCGTTGACATCCAGAACCTCGACCCCTTCGTCACGCATCGTTTGCGCGAAGACATCGTGATCCTTCCGGGCCTGCTTGACCCAGAACACGTCGTCGAACAGCAACTCTTGGCAGTTTCCTGGTGTCAGGCGGCGGTGGGCAAGACCGGGGCGGCACACGACGACCTGCCGCAGCACGCCGGTTTCAGAGTGAACCCCGAGGGTCAGTTCGGTCATCTTCTTTTCCTTTGTCGGGTTTTCACAGAACAGCGGCGATGCTGATCGCGACGCAGCACACAACAACCAGGATCACCAGCAGCGGCCAGATGAAGGCCAACCAGCGGTCATAGGGCACACGGCCGATCGCCAACCCGCCAACCACCACCGCGTAGGTCGGGGTGATGAGGTTGGTGATGCCGATCGCCGTCTGGAACGAGGTAACCGCCAGGTCGCGACCGACACCGGCAAAATCCGACAGCGGCGCAAGGATCGGCATGGACAACACCGCAAGCCCCGAGGTCGATGGAACGACGAAGCTCATCAACGCTTCGGTGCCGAACATGGCGTTGACGTAGGCGATGCTCGACATGCCGGTGATCCTTTCCTCGAAGAAGTTGAGGATCGTGGCCGTGATCATGCCGTTATCCATGACGACGACGATGCCGCGAGCCAGCCCGATCACGAGCGCCACGCCCAGCAGGTCGCGGGCACCGTTGACGAAGGCGGTTGTCATGACCTTCTCGCCCATCCAGCCGATCAGGCCGATCAGGATGGAGGAACCCAGAAACAGCGCGGACATCTCGGCCATCCACCATCCCTGCGAGGACACGCCCCAGATCATCACCGCGAATGTCACCCCGAACACGATCAGGATGATCTTCTGCTTGCCGGTCAGGCTGGCGATGCGGCTGGCGTCATGATCCTTGAGGAAATGCGCCTCGTTCGACTCCTTCCGCTCTGCCACGACCGAGCGCAGCGGATCCTTGCGCACCCGTTCGGCGTAGCGCATCACGAATAACACGGCGGCCAGCCAGCTCAGCCCGAGGATGACCAGGCGCAGTCCCATGCCCTGGGTAAAGGGAATCCCGGCGGCATTGGAGGCGATGGCCGTCGAGAACGGGTTGATGGTCGAGCCGAGAACCCCGACACCGGCGCCCAGCATGATGATCGCCACGCCGGTGACCGCGTCATACCCCGCCGCGATCATCACCGGGATCAGCAACGGGTAGAAGGCCAGTGTTTCCTCGGCCATGCCGTAGGTCGTTCCGCCCAGGGCGAACAGCGCCATCATCACCGGGATCATCCACTTTTCCCGGCCCTTCAGCGCGCCGATCGCCCGCTCGATGCCGGTGTTCACCGCGTCCGTCGCGTTCACGACACCGAGAAAGCCACCGATCACCAGGACGAACAGCGACACGTCAATCGCGTTGGCAACGTATTCCGACGGGTCATAGAAACCGGCAATCGGCGCCAGCAGCACGTCGACCAGCCCCTGTGGTTCGGCCTCGACCGTGTGGTAGGTCCCAGGGACCGGGGCCTCCTTTTCCAGCGCCGCGTTCATGGCCTGGTCATACTGGCCGGCAGGCATGATCCATGTCAGGGCCGCCATCAGGACGATCAGCAGAAACAGGATCGTGTAAGCGGTTGGAAACCGGGAACTTGAATGTTCCACCCGGCTCAGGCCGTGATGGTTCTCGTGGTGCATAGGCGTTCTCCCGCGGGCTTGCCTTGTTGCCGGCCCGATGGGGCCGGCGCCTGGCAGATGCTTTCATGACAAACCTTGGAGCCTTGGAACGTTCGCCGATTGATAAGTGTCAATCGGCGAACCGATGACCGACCGCAGCCATTGTCAGGTTGTTGAAGTTTGTCCGCCCGGGACCTCTCCGGCCATGCTGAATACCGAAGACTTGATCCGGCTCAGAAGCATTCCGTTCCTGCCGAGCGTCATTGGCCACACCATATGGCCGACCAAGCCGACCATACAGCCCGCCGGGATGCTCAGCGTCACCTCGGACGGGGCCGCCACCCTGCCATAGCGATGGCTCACCGCCGCGAGAGACGCAACGGGGGTGGAGGTTTCCGGGCCGGTCATTGCCCTGTCCCGGCACCTGTTTCATCGTCATTCGTCACCGGCGTGGGCAGGGTCGTTGCCACGGGGGGGGGGCGTCAGTCCTTCGAGCCACGCAGGTTTCGGCGGTCAGATGTGGTTCACTGGCAGGTTGCCTTGTCGCCTCGGAGCGGTCCGAGCAGCCTGGAGTGTCGCGGCGTCAGTCGCCAAGAAGGCGGTCGCGCAAGGCGGAGATGTCACCCGCCTCAAGCCCGATATCCTTCAAGTAATTTGAAATCGAGCCGTGCCGCTGCGTGACCTGATCGAGTGTCGCGGACATGGTCAGCGGGGCGCAGGAGAGGAATCTTGCGTGCATCTCGGCATCCCCTCCATTGGCGCGTGTCTGGTCAAGCAGCTCCTCGACAAGGTCGTGGATGAAGTCTCCGGTCAGCGAATAGTCGGCCAGAATCGTCTCGCGGTCGACGCCGGCGACCTCGAGCAGCAGCGCGGCGACAAGCCCGGTGCGGTCTTTGCCTGCGGTGCAATGAAACAGAAGCGTGCCCTCTGGCGCGGTGGCGATGGTCGAGAGGATATCGCGGATCGCCTCGCCACGGTCGATCAGGGCAGAGAGATAGAATTGAATCAGGGGGTCGTCTTCGCCCGCCTCCTGGGTGGCCATCAGGGCCGGCGCGAGATCATCGTAAACCGGCTTGTGATAGAAGGTGACCCGTGCGTGGTTCATGAAGGGGTTCGGGTCGTTCGCGAGTTCGGCCTCGGAGCGCAGGTCCATCACCGAGGTCAGCCCCGAGGCGCTGAGCGCATCGAACCCGTCGGGGGTCAGCCGGTGCAGGCCATCGCCCCTGAGCACGCGACGCCAGCGGGTGGTTCGACCGCAGCCCGTGGGATAGCCGCCGAGATCCCGGATATTCTGAACCCCCGGCAGGTCAACGCGGCGCTGGAAGCTATCCTTCATTCCTGCCCCCATTTTACTGGAACGCGCGCAGGCGGGCTTCTTCCAGCACGGCCAGTTCGCGACGGTCGGGCGACAGCGGCACGAAGGCCACGGACAGGCCTGAGGGGCGGAGTGTGCACAGGCCCATGCTGGTGCCCTCGACGATGCGCATGTCGCGCTGTTCCATGATGTCGACGGTCGAGTTGAGGCCCATGCAGGTGATCACCGGCACGCCCATCCAGTGATACACCTGATCGATGTGAACATGCCCGGAGAGCACGCCGACGACGCCCCTCCCGCGGATCGTGTCGCCAAAGCTTTTGCTGCTTTCCGCGTCAAGGCTGGCCCAGGGGAGGGTCCGCTCGTCAAGATGCGGGGGGTGGTGCGCGACGATGAGTTTGGGCAGATCCGGCTCTCGATCGAGCGCGGCATCGAGAAAGGCGATCTGCTCGGAGTCGAGACGACCTGCCACACGACCGGGCACCAGCGTATCAAGGGTGATGACGTGAAGCCCGGCAACGATCATTTCATACTGATACGGATCATCGCCGGTGCCGGTTTCGAACGCCTCGGCAAAGGCCGCGCGCTTGTCATGGTTGCCCAAGGCGAGTGCCACGGGCGGTTCCAGACCTGCAAGGATGTCCTTGACCAATTGATAGGAGGAAGGCGCGCCGGTGTTCGTCAAATCGCCGCTGGCGACCACAAGGTCGGGGAGCGGTTCCATGGCGTTAATCGCCGCGACGGCGCGGCGCAGCATGCCGGTGGTATCGGTTTTTAATCCCGCGTCACCGGACTCCGGGTGGGAAACGTGGAGGTCGGTCAAATGAACAATTCGGGTCATATCAATCCGGAGGCTTTCAACAGGGAACGCGTGTAGGGTTGCTTGGGCGATTGCATGACGTCTGCTGCCGCCCCGTATTCGACTGACTTGCCATGTTCCATGACAAGGATGCTGTCGCAGATGCTGCCAACAACCGAAAGATCGTGGCTGATAAACAGGATTGCCAAGCCCAGGTCGTCCTGCAAGTCCATAAGCAGGTTGAGGATCTGCGCCTGCACCGACATGTCGAGTGCCGAGACCGCCTCGTCCGCGACAAGAAGCGAGGGGCGCGTCACGATGGCGCGGGCGATTGCCACGCGTTGGCGCTGGCCGCCGGAAAATTCATGCGGGAACTTGCCGGCATCGGCGGCGCGCAGGCCGACGTGATCAAGTGCCTCGGCGACCCGGCCATCATCGGGCGTGTCGGTGGCGCGCAGCGGCTCCGCAATGGACCATCCGACGGTACGGCGCGGGTTGAGGCTTCCGAAAGGGTCCTGGAACACCAATTGAAAATGCGGCCGCAGGGCCCGCAGCTCGGCGGCCCGCAAAGCGGCGAGGTCCTTGCCCTCGAAGAGCACGCGGCCCGTGTTCGGTTTTTCGAACGCCATGACCATGCGGGCCAGGGTGGATTTGCCCGACCCGGATTCACCGACGATCCCCAGCGTCTTGCCGCGCTCCAGCGTGAAGTTGGCCGCATCTACGGCGGTAATCGTCCTGGCTGGAGAAAACAGCGAGTTGCGCGGCAAACTATATTGCCGGGTAACGTGCTCGACCGATAAAAGCGTCATGTCGCATCCTTGAGCCGATGGCAGGTGGCCCCGCCGACCAGTGGCGCGCGCTCTGACGCGCAGACCGGCAGTTCGACCGGACAACGACCGGAGAAACGGCAGCCTGCGGGCAGGTCGGACAGCGGCGGAACCGTTCCGGGAATCGTCGGCAGGCGTTTGCGCCGCCCGGAGGTTTCGCGCATGTTCTCCGGGCTTGGACGGGCCGACAGCAAACCTTGCGTATAGGGATGGCGCGGGTTGGCCAGAACGTCCTTTGTCGCGCCGCGTTCCACGATATCGCCGCCGTACATCACCAGTATGTCCAGAGTCGCGCGCGCCACGGCGGTCAGATCATGCGAGACAAAGACCAGCGCCATGTTCCGATCCTGGGCCAGGCGGGTCAGCAACTCGGTGATCTTCAGCGCGACATTGGCATCCAGCGCGGTTGTCGGCTCATCCGCGATCAGCAGGCCGGGATCACAGGTGAGTGCCAGCGCGATCAGCACCCGTTGTCGTTGGCCGCCGGAAATCTCGTGCGGAAACTGGCGCAGGCGGGCTTCGGGGTTCGGGATGCCCACTTCCTTGAATAGTGCCAATGCGCGCTCCCGGGCCGCCTCACGGCTCAATCCCATGTGGACGAGCAAGGGCTCCATGACCGTTTCGCCAACGCGCTTGGTCGGGTTCAGGGCGGCCATAGGTTCCTGAAAGATCATGGCGACCCGGCGGGCGCGCAGATCTTGCCAGCTTTTCTCGTCCGCCCCCGCCATCTCGATCCCGTCGAGTGTCATGCGACCGCTTACGGTGGCCGCATCGGGGGTCATACCGATCAGCGACAGACCCAGCATCGTCTTGCCGCACCCCGATTCTCCGACGATCCCGATCCGGTCGCCCGGCCGGATCGAGAGCGAGACCTGGCGCACGGCTTGCCCGGTTCCGATCGAGACAGTCAGGTTTTCAAGTTCTATCATCGTTCGCGCGCCAATCTTGGGTCGGTGATGTCCCTCAGCCCGTCACCGAGCAGGCTGAACCCCAGCACGGCGATGACGATGCAGAGGCCGGGATAAATGGCAAGCTGTGGTGCGAGATACATCAGCGTTTGTGCCTCCGACAGCATCCGGCCCCAGGAGGGCGAGGGCGGTTGCGCGCCAAGGCCAAGATAGCTGAGCGCGGCCTCGGCAAGGATCGCGATGGCAAATTCGATGGTTGCCTGCACGATCACCGGGGCGGCGATATTGGGGATGATATGGTCGCGCGAGATCACGAAGCGCCCCATCCCCGCCGCACGGGCGGCAAAGACGTATTCGCGTGTCCAGATCTGGTTGGCCGAGGCGCGGGCGACCCGCGCGAAAACGGGAATATTGATAAAGGCGATGGCGACTACCGCAACGGTCAAGGACGGGCCGAACACCGCCGCCAGCATGATGGCGAACAAGAGGGCGGGGAAGGCAAAGCTGATATCGGCGAGGCGCATCACCAGCTCTTCGACGATGCCTCCGACGGCCGAGGCGACAAGACCGAGGGCCACGCCAGTCGTGCCGCCGATGAACACCGCCGTCAGCGCCACCGCGACCGAATTGCGCGCCGCCGCCATGAGCTGTGAGAGCACGTCACGCCCAAGTTGATCGGTGCCGAGCCAATGTTCGGGCGAGGCCGGAGCGAGCTTGTTGCGGATGTCGAGCATGGTGTGGTCATAGGGCGTCCAGACAAGGGACAGCGCAGCTGTGCAAACGACCAGTCCGACCAGAACTGCACCGATGACAAGGTTGGCAGGCAAACGTTTCATGACCGGGCTTTCAGGCGGGGGTCGATCGCGACATAGAGCAGGTCGACAACAAAGTTCGCGGTGACGACGATGGCGGCAAACAGCATGACAAGCGCCTGGACCGAAGGCAGGTCCCGGTTGGCAATCGACTGAAAGATCAGGCGCCCCAACCCGGGAAGGTAGAACACGTTCTCAATCACGATGGTGCCGGTGACAAGGGCGGCAAACTGCATCCCCACGATGGTCACGATGGGGATGAGCGCGTTGGGCAGAACGTGCCGCCAAAGCACCCGCCGACGCGAGAACCCCATGGCCCGCGCGGTGCGGATGTAATCCAGACGCATCACTTCGAGCGCGGAAGAGCGGGTGACACGGGCCAGAACCGCGGACTGGACCAGCGCAAGGGCAACGGTCGGCAGGATCAGCGCCTTGATCGCCTCCCACGGATCGGACCAGCCGGGAAACCCCCCGGGCGGAAGCCAGCGCAGCTTGACCGCAAAAAGCATCACCAAAAGGAGCGACAGCCAGAATGCGGGCACCGCGATGCCCAACTGGCTGAGAAACATCACCCCCCAATCGCCGGGCTTGCGATGATTGGCCGCCGCGCCGATGCCAAGCGCGAGCGCAAGGATCACGGTGAAAACCATCCCGGACACGGCGAGTGAGATCGTCAGCGGCAAGCGTTCGACCACGAGGTCGAACACCGGGACCCGGAACGAATGGCTGATTCCGAAATCGCCATGAAGGGCATCCCAGACCCAATGGACATAGCGCGTCAGCACCGGGTCGTTGAGCGCGAGCTCTTCGCGAAGCGCGGCGAGGGCGTCTTCGGTGGCATCCATTCCAAGGATCGTCAGCGCGGGATCGCCCGGCAGGATGTTCATGACGGCGAACACCACGGCCGAGACGACGAGCAGCGTCAGAACGAAACTGAAGGTGCGTCGGAGGAGAAAGTAACTCATTGTGAAGAAGGCCCTGCGCGCCGGAAGCTGGCCCGGCGCGCAAGTAACCCGGTCAATTCATGCTCACGCCTGCCAGCGGTTGGAACAGCACTGCGCGCGAGGGCCAGAACCCCTTTACTCCGGTCTTGTACACGCCCAGTTGAGGCATCTGGAACAGGAAGCCGTGCACCGCCTGATCCGCGAGGTATTTCTGCGCCTCTTTCAGCATCTCGTTGCGGGCCGCATCGTCCGTTTCGACGCTGATCTTGCCCCAGAGCGCGGTAAATCCGGCATCGTCGTAGCCATAGAAATACTTCGGGCCGCGCACGAAGTTGCTGAGATCATTGGGCGCGGTATGCGCGATGATCGTCATGTCATAGTTTTTCTTCTTGTAGACCTCGTCGATCCAGAAGCCCCATTCCACGTTCTCGACCTTAACGTCGATCCCCGCCTCGGCCAGCTGCGCCTGGATGATCTCGGCAGAGCGCGTCGCGTAGGGGAACGGGGGCACCCTCAGGGTCATCGTGCTGCCGGCAACGCCGGCCTCATCGAAAAGCGCCTTTGCGCGGTCCGTATCGTGCGGATAGGTGCCGGTCAGATCAACATAGGCCGGGCCGTGCGGCGGGTAGAAACTGCCGATCGGGACTGCCTGCCCGTACATCGCGCCATCAATGATCTCGTCGCGATCAATGGCGTGGCTGATCGCGCGGCGGACCCGGACATCGTCAAAAGGCGGCTTGGCGTTGTTCATCGCCAGGATCACTTCCCCCTCGGTGGATCCGACAACAACGTCAAAGCGCGGGTCTGCTTCGAATTGCGGCAGGATCTCCGGTGCGGGGAATGCCGGAAAGGCGTCGATCTCCTCGGAGAGGAGCGCGGCGGAAGCGGCCGCCGCGTCCGAGATGAACTTGAACTCCACGCGGTCCAGCTTGACCGTGTCGGCATCGCGATAGTCCGGGTTTTTCACCAGAACCAGCTTGTCGCCACGGGTCCAGTCCTCGTACTTGAACGGCCCGGTCCCGACCGGAGTGACATTGTTGGTCTCATAGCTTTCGGGGGCGACGATGGAAACGTCGCCCTGGGCCATGTTGAACAGGAAAAACGCGTCTTGCTTCGACAGCTTGATTTCCACGGTGCCGGGATCGACGACCGTGACGGCCTCGATGGAACTGAACAGTTTCTTGGACGGGTTGACCGAGTCCTCGGCCATCGCCCGGTCAAAGCTGAACTTGACGTCACCGGCATCGAATGTGGTGCCGTCGTGGAACTTGGCGCCCTCCACCAATTTGAACGTATAGGTCAGCCCATCGTCCGAGATCTTCCAGCTTTCGGCCAGCAGGGGCAGGACCTGTCCCGCCTCATCCACCGTGGTGAGCGATTCAAAGACGTTCTGGGTCAGCATGCCGTCGATCGAAGCCGTCGCATCGGCGGTCGGATCGAGCGACGTCGGCTCTTGTTGCTGGCCGATGACAATGGCAGTGTCTGCCTTGGCGACGACCGGTGCGAGCGTGACCGAAAAGGCGAGCGCGGCGATCGTCAAGGCCGAGGTCCGAAGTATTTTGGTCATGGAATTTCCCTTTGTCGTTTCTTGGGGGATGGTAATGCTCGCATGTGCGGTCTTGCCCACTTGACAACCGTGCCCCGAGATTTGCGTCGGGGTCAAGACGATGCCGCCAACTAAGACAGCGCCTTTGGCGATAAAAGGCTCTAGTGATCAGAAATTGTGTGGTATTTTGTGGTCTATCCCGGCAAACGGGGCAGGCTTGGTCCGGCCTTGGCACTGTTGAATGCAACCGTTGCCGGGTTACCCGAGTGCCTCCAGAATCTCGTCGAACTGCGCATCCCGTTCGGGCAGCTCGGACCAGATCAGTTTTATGTCTGAAGCAATACCCGGCAGGATCCGCGCCCTCCGAACGTCCATCAGGGGAATTGAGGTGCGCCCGGAATCATCCCGCGATGAGCGTCTCTGCGTTGACATGGGGGGTGGTCCCGTTATTTTTTGAACCAGTTTTTTTTGGGGGGGGGCGACATGACGACATACGCACTTGACGGTATTTCTTTCGATTGGCGGGACAACGCGGATTGGACCGGTATTGATTACACCGGTTATGACGCCAGCGTGACACTTAACGTCACCGCTGCGAGTGGCGGCGGTTTCACCTATACTCTGCTCCCACCGGAGGATGATGGTGACGTCTTTGCCGATGTCGATCTGAACAAGACCTATTTCCTCGGATTGGACGGTACAGCTCTCTATCCATACGCCGCCGGCGGTGTCGAGGATGCGAACTTGGGCATGTTCCAGGTCACCTGGAAAAGCGGCGGCGTCACGTACTCCACGACGCTGGTGGAATTCTCGGTGGAATATGGCGACGATGATACCGGCCATATGGTCGGGTCGGATTTCTATTTCGTGCTGGACGGCGACCCCTTGCCGGACTTCGCCTCCACGGCAGAAGCCATCAAGTTCGTGGATACCGAAACCTATATCACCGGGGTGAATACGCCATCAGGCGACTTTGCGCCCGGCGAATTCATCCCTTGGGCCGACCTGGCGGATATCGAGGTCGCTACCGAGGATGACGATATTCCCGGTACCGCCGGCAAGAATGTGCTCTTGGGAGGCAGC
>NZ_BAABWV010000034.1:0-14880 GCF_040365005.1 Aquicoccus sp. SU-CL01552
GGAAAAGCGGCGGGACTGCCAACCTGATTACGCCTCCTTCCGCGGGCCGTCGACGCTGCCGGGGCCGCCATCAGGCAAGTGCCTCCCGCCCAGATCCAGGCATTTGCGGCCAGCCGGGGCACATGCGCCAAGACAGACAGGATTGGCGCTGAACTCATCCTGCGCCGCCACAAACAGATCAATCAGACCGGAATTTCTGCTTGACGGCGAGTTTGATCCCGCGTCAACAACCTGACAATGCCGGCTGCCGGCCTATCCCGCTAGTAATTGACCGTAATGACTACGCTGTCGCTATAGACGCCAACGGGCACGGTTTGGCCGCTGTTGATCTGGCCATAGACGGCGATGGACTGGACCGCCCCGGTTCCCGTGCTGGAGGTATCGTTGACACCGCTGGTCCACCCCCAGGGCGCTGTCAGCGTTTGATTGCGGTAGAGGCCGTAGGACAGTGTGTTGCTCCCAGATGTCATTTTTCGCAAACTCGGGTCGGAAACGCCCGGGCCTTGCCCCCCTCCGAGTTGGACCGAGTAGGGCACGCCGGCCGAGCAGGACACATCAATGGTTGTTTGCGCCGCAACAGCGGCTGAAATATTGGTGCCCAACGTCCCGAAGTCCAATGTGCCGGCTGAGACTGTGCAGCTTGGTTCTATGTCGGCGGAGACCATGAAATCGCTGGTGTCCTGCACGCCACGGGAGGTGCAGGAAAGCAGGGTTCCTGCAGTGACCTGGAAATGGGTGCCGGCCGCGAAATTCGAGGAATAGTATCCACCGTTAACAGAGGTCCCGGAATCGATCACTTCCGCGTAGATCGTTTCCTCGTAGACGGTTGAGCCGGACAAGCTCAGCCTGATCCCGGAGATATTGTTCAGAACCGTGCCACCATAGCCGCCACGGTAGAGTTGATAGGCCAATTTGGTGTCATCGGCTCGGCGCATGTAGCGCGGGCTATTTGAAGAGCCCGCTCGTCCGTCACCGGGACCCACTGTGATGCACAGATTGACCAGGCTGACCAGGCCGAGCAGGGCGCTACACTCCACCCGCAATGTGCCCAAGGTGCGCGGCGTACTGCCTCCGCGCACCGAGGTTTCTCCGAAGTTGAAATCGGTCATCGAGGCCGTGCAGGTCGCTGCGGCCGCGCCTCCGGCGAAGGTTGAGAGGACCGCAAGACACAGCGCGACCCGCGCGAGGGCTCGAATTTTCACAAGCATTCCAATTCCAGATACGCTGCCTCGGTTGGCGGAAGATCGAAACGGGCCGTGCATCGCAGAGCCGCGCTGATCACTTCGATTCTGTTCTGTCGCCGGAGTTTTTCCAGCCAGACCTCGCCGTCATAGCCCACCACGAATTCGGACTTCCGTCCGTTGACCACGACTTCGGAGCCGACCGGCACAAAGTTCCCGGTCTTGTCGTGCAGGGCCACAAGTGCGGAAGAGCCGACATCACGGCCCATGCGCAGGGTGGTTCCAGAGCGGCGGGCCGGAACCGCCTGGATGGCGGTGGCGATCACGTTGGCATTGAGCGGCAAGCCGAAGGGATCGACCGAAACGCGGTTCTCCTGATAGGGCACGAGGCCGGCAACCAATGCCTTACCCGTCAATCCGGTTTTTGCGACGGGCTGATTGTTCAACAGGATCGGCACATCGGAAACGCCGAGGTCGACAACCGCGAAACCGTCGCTGATCCTGTTGCCGGCAACCAGCCCCGCCCCACTCAGGGCCAGGGCGCCTTCCAGACTGGCGGCGGCGGCAACTTTCCCATCATTCGCCCGTTGCAGGCGTGCATCGATGACACCGTAACGGCCGCGATAGGATCCGCCAAGGAACGCGCTGTCATCCCCCGCTCCGGTCTTTTCCACGTCTACTCTGTAGGCGGTGCTGCCGACATCCTGATCGAGCGGTTTCCGTACTTGCAGACCTGCACGCCGTTGACCGTTGCTGTCGCGCCGCAAGTCCGAAGAGGCCCGGGTGTGTTTGCCGAGCGGGACGGAGAGCCCCATGGAAAGGCCGAAGTTCTCAGTCGAGACATCTTTGAACCCGGAGACGCGAAAATCGGCATCCTTCCATTTGACCTTCTTGCTGAAAGAACCCGAAAGGATCGTGTTGCGGGTATCCGCCCGTTCGATGTTGATGAGGTTGACGCCAAGCGTTGAAAGGTCCGAGAACAGCGGCGTTGATATCGACAGGACATCCTGCGCTTTGGCCGGGCGCAGCAGATCCGGGCTGGTTGCAGTGCCGTCTGCCAAGGCCGTGACATAGGCGAGATCCGCGTAATCACCGCTATGGCGGGTCGACGAGATCCGAAGATCGACACCGGAAATGTCGGTCCGCAGATCGAAATGCCCCAAGTATCCGGTCTGACCCTGGAACCTGCTGGCGCCGATGGCCAGCCCGAGTTCGGCCCGATTGAAGAGCGCCGAGGATATCCCCCCGCTGGCGGCGATCAAGTGCGAGTTTGCTTCGACGTGACCCTGCAACGTCAGCCGGTCCGTCAGGCCATACCGCAGGCTGGCGATCATCATCCGCTCGTCGCCGTATGCTGAACTGGCTTGCGCGAAGTTTTTGCGCGCGACACCGGCCTCGAAGGAAAAATCCATCTGGCCCCGTCGGAGGAGGTTCTCGGTTGCGAAGAAGCCGATCGTCTTGGTTTCTTCGTTTCCGGCTTCGTCTCTGATGACGATCTGCGCCTCGCCGCTTTCGCCAATCAAAGGGAGGTCGGTCAAGGTGAACGGTCCCGGAGGAACCGTGCCGGACCATGCGTTCACGTTGTTCACATAAACGTCTATTGCGGTGGGGACGGCCGCCGTGTCCGAGTAGGCCAGTTGCGGATCTGTTACGATGTCACTGCGAAGTGAGAAATCGCGCCGGAACTGGATGCCACCCATGCGGATCGCCCGCGTCCAGGATTGCCCGGAAGATATGACATCTCCGGCACTGAAGGTTACAAGGGACCTTGGGCTTGAATAGCTATATGTCGTGTCTTCGCGATGGAATTGCGTACCCTCGAAGCCGAGGCCGCGCGAAGAGACCGATCCGGTGGTTCGCAGCACACCGAAGGGCGCATATAGCCGCCCCTCCAGCGAAGCGAACATGTTTTCCACCTGAAAGCCGTCCGAGAGAACGTTGCTGCCGATGTTGCCCGTCAGGTGATAGTTCAGGAGCGCACCATAGCCGGGCTGCGGCTCGGCATAGGTCGTCCGTGTCCGACCTTTGATGACACGGCGCCGTAGCCGTTCGGGTGCCGCCGAGATCTCGATTTCCTGGGTTGCCGCATCGTAGTGGTAGGACAACCCGGGAATGTCGTCCAGCAACAGGACCGCCCGGGTGGACACCGGGGGCGTCACGCCGATGTCCTTTAGGTCGGCTGGCAAAATTCCTATGCGGTCGACATCTGAAAACCAAACGAACTCGACGATCAAACCGGTCGCCACGCCGTTGAGCGACACCAGAAGGAAAAGTGGCACCCCGTCGTCAGTGGCAGGCCGCACTTCCTCTGCTCGTTTATTGTCCTGGTCGGGGGCGGCTTGCGTGAACGAGGCCGGCTGCAGCGCATTGTCACGCGCCCAAGCGAAGGTCGTCACGTTCGCGCAGGCTGCGGCAAGAGCAACCGATGCCCTGATCACGGCCCCTCCCTTCCAGGCCTGCGACCGAGGTTCTGGTTCTGGAAATCCGGTGTCCAACCGATCGCGACCTCAGCCCCGCACGAAGCAGAGTGGAACGGAATGCCGGATCGTGAATTTGACGGCGGAATTGCGTTGCGACGTGCCGGGCAACTGGTCGATCAGGACGCGATAGCATTCGCGTTGTTGCCGGACGGCTGTCTTTTTCACACGCACAAGGCGGATCGTTGTCTCCTGATTGCGCGAAAGGCGCAGAACCGGGGGACTCGCTATGACGTCCCGGGTCGGGGTCAGGTGGTCCTTTCCCCCAGAGTGCGTCCACCTCATGACGCGGACCTGCCCTTGCATCTGGCCGGGGCCGCCGGATTTCACCGTGAGTGTTGCGTTTCGCTTCGCTCCGCTGACCTGCAGGTTGGTGGGCGAAATCGAAAAGGAATCCGCGACAGCAACGGAAGGGAGGATCGCTGCGGCGAACAAGGTCGCCGCAATCCATTTCGCAAGTTTCATTCCTGATTGCCTTCTCTCTCCCGGCCTATGTGTCTTTGCTTTACGGAAACCGGATTGGCCTGGATGTTGCGGGGGTTAAGGTGCTGTGTAGGTCACCGTAACGGTGATGGAGTCCGAATAGGATCCCAACTCACGCCCCGGCGCTGCGACCGACCCGATCGCACCGTCGATGTCGACCGAGTCCGAATAGGGTCCCGTTCCCGCCAGCGTGAAGCTGGAGCCGATGTCACCGTTTACCGCGACCGGACTGCCTCCGACGGCCAGGGTGTAGGGAATGTACTCGGTTCCGCCATCGCTCATCTGGCGGGTTCCCCCGCTCTCGTAGCTGCCGCCATCGAGAATGACCGAAGACAACGTATTGTCGTCATCGCAACTGATGGAAATGGAGCCCGTGGCAGAGGCCGCCTGGGTTGGTGAGATCTCGCCAAATGCGACAGCCGACGTAGTGACGGTGCATTGCGCGATCACCGTAGCGGTTACGTTCAAGGTGCCTTCCTCCACAGCAGCCTGCGCTGTCGCCGTCAAGAACGCTGCTGTGCTTAAGGAGGTCACCAGAAAGGAACCCTTCAAGAGTGTCATTTCAATAATTCCTTTTTTGTTTTCAACAGATTAACTTGTCGCCGTAAGGTGTTCAAGACCTTGAAGAAAATCTGCCTAGGGTTGTGTCCGCCTCGAGAAATCGGCAGCAGTTTGGACATCGTGTTTCTGACTGAGCGTGGGCAAGCGCATTTCCAGATTTCAGGTTGCAGTACCCCCCCCAAGAGGATTGCCGGGCTTTTGTGACGTGATCGCACCCGATGGTGAAATTCGTTAGGATTCGTCAAACGACTTTCACTTGAACAATAGCCTCGTTACCCGGTCCCAGCACATGTGCCGCACAAGCCAGGCACGGATCAAAACTGTGAATCGTCCGCAGTACCTCAAGCGGTTCATCCGGTCGTTCAAGCATGTGTCTATCCAGCAGTGCGGCCTCGTAGGGGCCGTTCTGACCAGCGCTATCGGCAGGGCCCGCATTCCAGGTTGTAGGGACAACCGCTTGATAGTTTGCGATCTTTCCGTTCTCGATCACCACCCAATGAGCAAGCGCGCCGCGCGGTGCCTCGACATAGCCGATGCCCTGGCATTGAGCCGGCCAATCACGGGGATGCCATGAGTGCCCGTCAAAGGTATGTACGTCACCCGCGCTGACATTGCCCATCAGACGGTCAAACCAACCCTGCATCCGTTCGGCCAAAAGCTTGCTTTCAATACCACGCGCAACGATCCGACCGAGGGTTGAGTACAAAGCATCAAACGGCTGATCGAGTTGCGCCAAGATGCCGGATGTAAAGTCGATCGCGGGTTGGTTCTGTCCTGCATGAAGCAGAACAAGCCGTGCCAAGGGGCCCACCTCAACAGGTTTGCCGCGCCAACGTGGCGATTTTATCCACGAGTAACTCGCGTTCTTGTCCAGGTTTTCAAACGGCGGCCTTGGACCGTCATAGTGAAAATCCGTTTCCCCATCGTAGGGGTGCAAGCCGGCATCCGGACCATCTCTGTAAGTGTACCAGGAGTGGGATACAAATTCCTGCACCTGTTCGGGGTCAGCAAGATCAAGGCTGTGAAGCCTATCCAGGTTTCGGTCGAGAACCACGCCGCTCGGGACGCCAGAGCCGCCAGTGGTGTGGATCCCAAGATCACTATAAGCCATGAAATTTCTCACGCCTTCACCGCGCTTGAACCACTCAGGATAGTTTTGACCAAGCAACACGAGATCCGGCAGGTAAACGCGCTCGACAAACTCTTTCATCTGCGTGATCAACTGCTGGACGCGCGCAAGGGAGCTCAGATTGACAGCGGTGCCATCACCGCCGCCCGGCAATTCATCATTCCCCGAAGAGATGGCGCAAGGGACACCACCAACAACAAGGTTGGGGTGCGGATCTTTACCGCCGAATATAGTCATGACTTTCCCGATTTCTCGCTGCCATGCCAATCCGTCAAGGTAATGCGAGATCAGAATGAGATTGATCTCGGGGGGTAACGAATAACCCGGATGGTCCCACCAGCCATTGGTGAAAATTCCGAGCTGGCCAGACGAGACCAAATTGCTGATGCGGGTTTGGACCGAGGTGAAATGTGCAATATCGTTGACAGGGTAATTCATCCTTTGCGCCAGTTGCGCTGCAACCGCCGGATCAGCCTTTAGCGCCGCAACCGGACTGACCCAGTCAAGTGCCTGCAGGTGGTAGAAGTGCATGACATGGTCCTGCAACATCTGGCATCCGGCCATCAGGTTGCGGATCAACTCGGCGTTTTCGGGAATCTTGATCGAAAGGGCATCCTCAACGGCACGGACCGAGGCGAGGCCGTGGACCAATGTGCAAACACCGCAAATGCGCTGTGCGAAAGCCCATGCATCCCGTGGGTCGCGGCCTTGCAGGATGGTTTCAATACCTCGCACCTGTGTACCAGAGCTCAGAGCTTGAACGATCTGACCCTTGTCATTGATGGTGGCCTCGATCCGGAGGTGCCCTTCGATGCGCGTGAGAGGGTCGATGACGATTGTGCGTTCCTTCATGCCTCAACCGCTTTCCTGTCTGTGAGATTGTCAGCAACCAGTTCCAGCAGACTGCCGATCTTTCGGTCCCAGTTGAGGTCTTTGCCACAGTGATCAAACGTCTGACGGCAGCCCGAGCAACTGACATAAAGCGTGTCCGCCCCGCTTTCCTCAACCTGCCGCGCTTTGATCTGAAAGGCCGTGTCGCGCAGCGGTTTCGCGCGGTTGATCAGCGCCACGCCACCGCCACCGCCACAACACCAATTCATATCGCCACAGTCCGGCATTTCGCGCAGATCGACACCAAGCGCTTTCAGGACCGTACGAGGCGCATCACTGCGCCCGCTGCGCCGCGAGACCTGACAAGGGTCATGGAAAGTACAGGTTTCATCAACTTGATTAAACTGCAAGCTGCCGTCTTCTATACACTCGGCCAGATATTCCGACATATGCAGCACACGAAACGCCAAGGCATGGCCGACCGAATTTGCGGCCTCCCAGCGCATTTCGGTATAGGAATGGCCGCACTCCGGCATGATCAACACCTTGGCCTTGCAATTTGTTGCGGCCTCGACAATCGCGCGTGTCACGCTCTCCTGACCCTTGCGGTCTCCGGCTGTCAGCGACTCGTTGTCGGCGTCAAAACCGTCGGTACGAAAACACCAGGACACGCCGAGGTGGTTCAGAACCTTTGCAGTCGCCGCTACCGAGGCGGGATACATCTTGACGTCGATGGACGACACGGTTGTGACGATATCGGCCTGCTCCTTGTCGACATGCATTATGACGTCGAATTGGTTCCCGATTTCGGTCAACGCGGTGCGAAACTCCTGCGCGGCAATTCCGAAAGGACTCCCGGTGGCGTGTTCCTTTTCTGCGAGCGCGCCGAGATAGTCGGGCGGGACCAGTCCGGCCTCAAACATGCCATGCCGTGCCTTTTCCACGAGGTCGGCGATGTCGATACCGACCGGGCATATCAGCGAACACCGCCCGCACATGTTGCAGGAGTCGTAGATCAGATCTTGCCAGTTTTCGAGTTCTTCAAGCGTTACCTTTGGCGCAAGACCAAACAGCCGGAAGAACGGTGCAAACGGCCCCATCTGGCGCTCATACACCTGTTTGAATGGTTCAATCTTGTGAATGGGTGTGTAACGGGGATCGCCGGTTCCAACATAGAATTGGCAGGCCTCGGCGCATTGGCCGCAGTGAACACAGGCTTCCATGTAGATCGCCGCTTCTCGACCGAAATCCGCGACAAAGCCGTTTGTTGCAGCCTGCAGTCTTGCATCATTTTCGCTTGAGCGGGATTGTGCGAGACGTTTGGTTGCTGGCATCGCATCCTTCATGTGATAGCCCCTTTGTGTCCGAATTTCGCTCCCTGGGCGGCGCGTCCCGCAACAACTAGGACGACATGGGCGAGCTTTCCGAATGGTAACCAGATGAGCAGCGCCTCTACCGAAAGGATATGAATGGCCAACAGCAACTCGTAGCTGACGTAAGTTTCCTCAGCCAAAAGGAGGCCGCTCAGCACTGGCAGGATGGTGAGTCCGAGGCTAAAATAATCGTCAAGGTTCGATAGAAGCCGGAGCACTGGATGGCGCAAACGGCGTATTGCAACGAGAATGAGAGCGGCAAGCGTAAGCCCACTGGCCAGTGAAATGATGCCTTTCGGAAGCGGCGGCCATCCAAGCCCGGTTGCCGTTTTCATCAAGAGGATGTGCGGTGCACCGCCAAGCAGGATGATCAGCAGCCCGAAGTGGAACGTGTAGCTTAACATCAATGCAGGCATCGTCCGGCTTCGGAAGGACCGGTACGGCGATGTCCGGGTCACAATTGTGGTCAGTGCCCCTCGCAAACTGCCTTTCGCCCGCGCCCCCGGGGCGGACAGGTTGCGGCGATATGGCATAAGCAGCACCGTGGAAAGGCGCCAGACAAGGCCGGTAATCATGATGATGACAGACCAGTACAGGCCGGGGCCCCGTGCCAAATCCAGAAGCGTCATGCATCACCCTCCTTCTTCTCCTGCCATTCCTGTGCCACTTGGCGATCAACCGACGAACGAACGCGTCGCGCATTCCAAGCGGCTGCGGCACCTATTGCCAGGCCGGCAGCACCCGCGCCCGCCGCGGTTCTCCACGGTGGCGCATCGCCACCCGACAGCGATGTATAGAAACCGCCCTTGTCCCAGAAATCGGGTTCCGAGCAACCCAGGCAACCGTGACCGGATTGGATTGGATAGCTGGTGCCTCCACCCCATTTCAGGCTGGCGCAGGCATTGTGGGTAACCGGGCCCTTGCAGCCCAGTTCGAACAGACACCAGCCTTGGCGCGCGCCGTCATCGTCAAAACTCTTGGCGAACTTGCCCTGGTCGTAAAAGGGTCGCCGATAACACTGATCGTGGATCGTGGTCCCGAAATACGCAAGCGGGCGGCCGTGCTCATCAAGATCGGGCAAGCGCCCGAAGCTCAGAAAATTGACAAGCACACCTGTCAGCACCTCTGGGATCGGCGGGCAGCCGGGAATATTGGCGATCGGTTTGTCGCCTATGACATCCGCGATACCGACAGCACCTGTAGGATTGGGTGCGGCCTTGGGCAGACCGCCATAGGCGGCGCAGGTGCCAATGGCCAGGATCGCCTTGGCATCGCGGGACAGCTTCTGCAACAGATCAAAGTCACTTCGACCACCCGTCATGGCATAGACGCCATCGTCGGCGACAGGAACCGAGCCGTCTATGACGAGAAGGTAATCGCCCTTGTTGTCGGCTGCGGCCTGAAACAAGGCATCTTCGGCCGTTGTGCCAGCCGCAGCCATCAGCGTTTCCTGATAATCCAAAGAAATGAAGTAAAAAATCAAAGTTTCCAGATCAGGGCTTTCCGAGCGTGTCAGGCTTTCGAGGCAGCCGGTGCATTCCTGGAAGGAAAGCCATATCACGGATTGGCGCCGCGTCTTGGCCAACCCTTGCGCAATCGCAGCCGACATTGAGGGCGGAAGCGCCAGGCTCGTGGCCATAGCAGTCGCAAATTTCAGCAAGGTGCGCCGGCTGATCCCACGTCGTTCCAGTTCCTCGCCAAGGGTCTCTGAACTAGGCATTTGCTGGCCCTCCTGAACTGGAATGATCATTTGTCATCGCTGCGGCTGCGGCCCTCATCTCGCTCCGTCCGGCCGAAACGATACTTGGCACGTCGCCAACCTCGACAAGATGGGCGATCAGATCCCCTGATGGGTTACGATGTTCGACCCGCCAGAGGCCCGCATGGGCGGTTTCTGTTATGCGGCTCTCGCCGAGTGCATCAAATGAGATCGTGATTTCGCCCGTTCCAAGTTGCTGCTCGAGTTCCAGCAGGTCTTGATCCGTCAGAGGAATACGATGCAGGTCGATGCTGTCCCGAACGCCGGTTTCCAGAAACTTTTCCAACAAGGCGCCCAATTCGCCCATCAGCGCGGCAACGATGCCATTTTCACTTGGCGATGTTTCCATGAAGTCAGCCATGGCCCCGCACCGCCCATTGCCTTTTGATGTCAAGGATGGCTGCAATCGCCGCAGGAATTGCGGCGGCGACAACGGGGCTGAGCTCTTCACCCCAGTCGATATCCTGAGGCTGAATGACAACGATAGCCAGCCGTTCGGGCAAGCGCTCCTCTAGTCGTAACAGGCCAAGCAGATCGAGCAGACCAGCTTCGTGTACAGTCGACCGAGTGCCGCCTGCGAACCAACCCTCGATATCGTTGGGGGTGAGGGTATTCACCGTACCTGGTTGTTCTTTCAAATCGGCTGCGTCCACGATGATGCAGGTGTTGGCATCGGCAATCAGGGCCGACAGGCGGAAGCCCATGGTCCCGCCATCGACGATTTCCAGATCATCTGTCTCGCCGACGTGGCGCAGCGCCTCAACAACCCGAACGCCGACGCCGTCGTCACCTAGAAGTGTATTGCCCAGTCCGAGCACGAGGGCGCCTTGACGGTTGGCCACCCAGTCTTTCACAACCGGATAGCCATTTGTTTCATGAACAATCACCGATCACGATTCCGCGGCCGCGTTTTGCCCTGCGACCCGTCCAAAGACCAGACAATCAATGATCGCGACACTTCCCAGACGGCTGGCACCATGAACGCCACCCACGACCTCACCCGCCGCATAGAGACGTGGGATGACATTCCCATCCAAATCGACAACCTGAGCCTTGCTGTTGATCTCGATTCCACCCATCGTGTGGTGAATTTTCGGCCAGACATGCATTGCATAGAACGGTGGTTCGGTTATCGGTCGCACGTTGTCGAGAAACGTCTTGCCGAATTCCTCGTCGTGACGATTTGAAACAAAGCCGTTGTAACGCTCGACCGTCGCGGCAAGCGCATCTGCCGGTATGTCATAGTCTGCAGCCAGTTCCGCAAGAGTATCAAACTTTTTGACAACACCGTTCTTGAGATCCTTCTCCAGGCCCCACCAGATGAACTTGGTGCCGTATTGATCACAAATCGCAACCGATGGGTGACCGATCTTGAGCTCGGCATCTGCCCGGATTTTTCGGTCGGCAAGCTCATTTACATATCGCTTGCCCGTTGAGGGATCGACCATGATGCCATACGGGAAGGCAGAACCGCCGGCAAAACCGGGCCCAGTCCCCATTCCCTCTTCGTCCGGGCTGGCCCAGGGGCCAAGTTGAATCCAGCTCAGCTGCACCGGCGCGGCCCCTACTTTCAGAGCGGATTTCAGGCCCTCTGCGGTCGCGCCTGGATGGTTCGTGGAATCGAATGCATCCGTCAAACGTGGATCCTGAATCGTCCGAAAATGCAAATCACGTGAGAATCCGCCGGAGCACAGCACTACAGCTTTCTTGGCACGGATGTATTTCTCGGTGCCGCTGTCGGTCTCGGGGTGGATATAGCCATCGCGAATGCAAATGCCCTGAGTGACACCGTCAGCGTCTTGAAGCAACCGGGTCAGTTGTCGGTTATATTCAATCTTGACCCCAAGTTTTTCCAGGGCGGCCACCTGGCGGTTGACGATCTCTGACCCGTGACCGTTCTTTGTTTGCAGGGTGCGCGCCACCGAATGGCCACCCAAGATATTCACTCGGTCGGCATATTCTGCCCCGAGTCTTTCCACGGTCCAGTTGACGGTCTCACTGGATTTCTCTGCAACCGTACGAGCCAGTTCGACCATATTAAGGTCAAGTCCAGCCGCCAACATGTCTTTCAGCATCAACTCGGGAGAATCCTTGACGCCTTGTTTCTCCTGCCATTGAGACGCCGCTGCCGCCACTTGCCCGCCATTGATCATGGAATTGCCACCCGGCTTGTCCATCTTCTCGATGACTTTCACCGATGCGCCTGTATCGGCAATCTCGATGGCGGCAGCCAAACCCGCGAAACCGCTGCCAATAACGACAACATCGGTGTCTTCGTCCCACTTCTCCGGTACTGCGGTACCGTTTCCCATCCTGGTTTCCGACTGACTCATTGTGAACTCCATATCTCCTGAGGCGACGTGAAAGTTGTGCTTTCTCACCAATGGCCTGACCGCGCCCGCCCGAAGGCGAGTTGACATGAGGCCACTCTTAACGACACCAGATTGACGGCTTCCGATGTGTTCAGATTGACGAATGTCAATTCGCACATTGCCATTGGTGGGGATTGCCTGGTTGTCACCGGGAATCCCGTCGGCCGGCAGCGGTTTTTGGTGATCAAACGGATTCCTCAACCCCGCCTGAATGGGTAGCGTTTCGCCCGATCCACGCTTTCCTGCGTTGTCTGGGCCTAGCATCGCTTTGCCCACAGCTTTCGAGAGGTTGGTGACCGTCCTGGCGAGTGTTGCGTCCACTGTCGTTGGACCTGCGCCACCAAGCCCAGAAATGAGCGAATGACCGGATAGAGGGGGCGCACAGGTCGATCGGAAAACGAGAGCAAACCCAGGACCGTTTCAAACCGGGTCGCCAAGTGAGGAAATACTCGAACGCCCGAGATGCGGCCGCAAACCTGTTCCGGCCGGTTGCCACAAGTTGATCGCCGGCGTTTAGTGCCGAAAGCGAGCCGCCCCGTTCCATCATTGGGTCAAATACGCAGGCGTGTTGGCCCCTGAAAAGATTCCTGTTTATCGCCGTTTGGGAGGGCGAAACCACCCTGGCGATCCTCTCGCCCGGCGATCTGCAGGCCGGCCTTGCAAAGCGCCGCAATTGCGCGGTTGGCGATTTCATCGCAAAGGCAGATCGCATCGAAATACCGCCTCGTAAACGTCTCGGCAGCCGGCGCGGCGGCCAGCAACCGCCCCTTTTCGACCTTTGCGGCATCCATATCGCCCGCCTCCACGTGGAACCAGACAAGAAGGGAATGGAAGCCGAAGGTATCCGGCATGGGGTGCTTTTTGATCTCCGCGATCGCCTCGTCGGGACCCCGCGTCATCATGAGAAATGTCGCCTTCGGAATATGATACCAATTGGGGTGCAGCGGATTCAGGGCCGCACCGCGATCCAGCAACGGGATTGCCTCATCCCACTCTGCAAGCCTGACAAAACAAATGGCAAATGTCGCCAACATGTCGGAATGGCTTGGGTTAAGATATAACGCCCGCCGTACGGAGGTGCGAAAATCGCCAAACCGTCGGGCATGAAAGTATGCAAGCGCCATGGATTGATGTGCCATAGCGCTTTGAGGGCCAAGGCGTACTGCAAGAGAGGCACATTCCATCGCCCGATCAAGCCTTGCGGGATCGCCAACATCAGGCGACACGGCGCGATACTGTTCGATTGCGATCATTGCGAGAGCGGCATGAGCCTCCGCTGAAGTGGGGTCAGACTTCACCGCATTCATAAGGCCCGTTTCGATGTCATCGCGTGCCTTTTTATCTAGCTGAAAGCCATTCTGAAAATACCGGGATATCCAGGCGTGGGTAATCCATTTGATCGTGTTTCCCGTGAATCCGGCCTGCTGCGCATAAATCCCGATCGGGCCGTATTCCACTGCGATGCGTGCAGCGATGCGCGTAGCCATCTCGTCCTTTAAACCGTTGATATTTCCTGCATCCCACCGCATTTCGATGCTGTCGGTCATCAGGACTTCGTCCACAGCCGCATCTATCAGCTTGAAATGTGTTTCAATTAAATCATCATGGATACGAAAGCTGCCTTCCAGAACAAAATCGGGATAAAAAAGATCATACATTTGTGCAATGCTCATATGATCCAGCTTGGCTTTCTCTGTCGTCGATCGTGAAAAAACGGACAGACCGCTGAAGCGAGAAAGGTTTGAAATCACCCCTTCGGCCAACTCGAGCGAAATGAAATCATAATCTTTCTCAAAGCAGAAGCGATCAAATGGCAAGACCGCGATTGATGGTTTGCGGGTCACTTTCGGGCGCAGGGTGGCGGTCGCATCTGATGGCCTTTCGTCATCACATGACGTGGAAAAGGTTGGTGCATAGCCGCCCTTGGAAATACTGATATGAATCGGATCGTCCTTGGCGCTCTGCGTGTAATACCGGTCCAGTTTCTGACGTAATGCGCGCGCCTGGACCCGAACTATGGTGTCCGTCTGGGGATCGAAATCTGCCGGCTTGTCAAAGACGTCCACACCGATCGTGTAGCCTTTCAAATGATCGGAACGTCCCGCCAGGGCTTCCTCGACCAGATAAGTCAGGAACCGCGACAGGCGTGGGGCATTGGTGAACTCCCGGCTGCCGATGATCCGGGCCAGCTGGGTCCTGATCGAGTCGCTCGGAAGTGCATTCGTCAACTGCATGATCTCGCTCATCATGTAATCCACTTGGTCGCTGGCGTCACAGAGCGTCCCTGACTTTCGAAGCAGCTAAGGCAGCCTGCGAAACCTAGCAGCAACTTCCATGCGCTGCTGGACGGCAGTATCGGAGGTTGAAGTGCCGCCGCCGCTCAGGAGACGATTAGTAAGTAGTCTGACGATCACCGGGCCGCCGGACAACGGAAATGCGGGCTTGGAGGAAAACTACCAAGTTACAGAAAATAAAGGGAAAAATATGGAGCCAGTCGAGTTTTCGTGGAAGGGTATTTTCCATTTTCCCGAAAGGGTGGAGGCTTCCTGCACAGCAAGAAAGGGCACGGGCTTCCGACCTCCAGTAGGGTATCGTCAAGTTGTTGGCGGAAATCCTGCCTGCCGGTGGCGGTTTGCGATGATCAACCGGGTTTCTCGCCGTCGTCTGAGAGGAGCCCCGATGACGACAGCACGGCGAAGACAGCTGACCTGCCT
>NZ_BAABWV010000035.1:0-10796 GCF_040365005.1 Aquicoccus sp. SU-CL01552
AAATGCCCAACCTGATCCCGAAAACGCCGCCCTGATGGGCGGCTTTTTACGTTCGAGCCCCGTCGTGCGCCCCCGAAACCCTGGCTGGTCTCGCGCGGCGAACTGGTCTCAAAGCGATGAAAAGCCCAGGACCTCGCCGATGATTGCCGCGAAGATCGCGGCCCCGGGCGGGATCAGCGCGTCGGGGAAATCGTAATCGGGGTTGTGCAGCGCGGGATGATCTTCGCCGGATCCGAGAAGCAGGAACGCCAAGGCGGATTTCTCTCCGAAACGACCGAAATCCTCTGACGGGCGCATCGGCAGGGGGCCGCGGCCGTGGGGCAGGCCCAGCCGGTCGAGCGCACGGGCGGCGATTGCCACGGCCTCGGGATCGCTGGCGGTGGTGGTGAAGACATCCTCATAGGTGATCTGGGATTCGAGGCCGGCCGTCCGGGCCTCCTGATGCACCAGTGTTTCGGCATCCTTGACGAGACGCTCCATCCGCGCATCTGTCAGGCTGCGCAGGGTGACGAAGAGATCCGCTTCGCCCGGCGCAATGCCGAAGGCGGGCTCGCCCAAGCGCGCATGGGTCACGGTGGCCAGCGCGAAATCCGGGTCGCCGAGCGGATCATCGCCCTGGCCCAGCGCGGTGAGGGCGGGCATCAGCTGGGCCAGCGCGGTCATCGGCGAAATCCCGGTTTCGGGTTGCGAGGCATGCGCGGTTTTGCCCGTCAGCGTGATCCGCATCCCGCGTGAGGCGCAGGCGGACGGCCCCTCTGCCAGCGCCACCTCGCCCAGTGGCATGCCGGGCATGTTGTGGATCGCAAAGGAAAAATCCGGTTGCAGTCCGGCAAAGGCGGGATCCTCGACCACCTTTGCGGCGCCGGAGCCATCCTCTTCCGCCGGTTGGAACAACAGCACCACGGATCCGCGCGCCGGGCGCGACCGGCCCAGCAGGCGCGCCATCGCCGCGATCATCGTCATGTGGCCGTCGTGGCCGCAGAGATGGCCGGTTCCGGCAACGGTGGAGCGATGCGGCACGTCGGAGCGCTCCTCGATCGGCAGCGCATCAAGTTCGCAGCGCAACAGCACGCGCGGGCCCGGCAGGGCACCGTCATAGAGGGCCGCCACCCCGTGCCCACCAAGGCCGGTGACGATCCGGTCGGGCCCGGTGGCGTGCAAGACCGTCTCGACCCGGGTCGCGGTTTCCCGTTCCTGCCCCGACACCTCCGGGAACCGGTGAAGCTCGCGCCGCCAGTCGGTCAGCTCGGCGATGTCGGAATTGCTCAGGCGGGGCAGGTCCTGGCGCATGGGGTCTCCTTCGGCGGCGTTCGGACCGACGCGGTCCGTCCGGGGCGACCTTAGCGCTGTCAAACCCGGATCGCGACCGGGAAATCGGGCCTGTGGGTGTGGCTCAGCGCAGCACACATCCCGGCCGGGACTTGTGCTCCATAGCCCTTATGGGGCCATGAAATTCGCCGCATAGACCCAGAATCCGATATGGGTCGCCAACCCCAGGAGCATGAGATTGAACAGAAGCGCGCCGAGCCTGCTTTTCAACTGGCGTCCCGCGACCGCGCGCTTGAAGGGCTGGTTGGCGAGATAGCCGGGCAGCACCTTCTCGCGCAGCCAGTTGAACCTGGGGGCGGTGTCATCGCGCTCGGCAATGAGTTTGGCGCCGACGAAGAATTTGTCGATCTGCCAGCCGACAAAGCCGATGAGCGCCAGCGCCGCCGACCCCAGCATCCACCAGGTGGTCCACGCAATGTCGGTGACCGCCACGCCATAGATCGTCATTGGCCCTGTTCCCCTGTCCGGCGCCGAATGCCGCCTCGTCTGTTGCCCTCGATGAAAAGGTTTGCGACACCGATGAACAGCAGGATGCCGACGATGGTGAGGGTGCCACGCATGGAGTGTCCTTGCATGGCCGGATCAACCCAGCGAACCTGGGGATCGTCCGGAAGATAGCGGATTGGAACCCGATCCGGAGGGGCGTGGTCGTGGAAAAAGCGCCTGGTCACCCGAACGTGGCCGCGCCGCATCTTGTCGCCGACGGTAAACCCGACCGTCATGTCGTAGGTGGTACGCGCAGGCTTGGTGTTGCTGCGGACGATTTGCTTCGAGATGATGGTCGCCTGGGTTTCCACCCCGAAGCTCTCCAGTTCGCCGAAATAGCTGTCGGCGCGGTGAAGGCTCCACCCCCCGTAGAGGATCGCCCCGACAAACGGCAGCACAAGAAACACGCGGCGTTCGACCGAGGCCGCGCGGCCGACTTGCCTAGGCGTCTTCCGATCTGATCTGCTCGCGTCACCCATTGGCGACCGCCTGCGGCGCGCCGCCCTTCAGCCATCGAAAGACGAAGAACGCGGCAATGAGCGCGGGGCAGAGGAGTACCAGCCCGATCAGCCCGATGGTCGCGGGCAAGGCCCAAAGCTGTTCGAACCGGACCTGCCTGACGTCGCGTTTCCTGTCCGGGAGGAACAGGATGTCGTGCTGCGAGCCGATCTCGAAGTTCCAGTTGGGCGAGGATTGGCCGGTGCTGGCCTCGGTCATTTCGCCGTCGGAAAACCGGTAGCGGAAAACCGGGGAGTAATCGGTGGTCTCGCCATCCCAGGGGTTCCACCCCTCCCAGGAATAGACGCGGACCACCTCTCCGGTCGTTCGCTTGGCATTGGCGACGAAGGAATAGCTCTCGAACGCGAGGGCCACGGCAGTCCCGAGGAACAGGACCGGCAGCAGAAAGATCAGCACCCAGACCCGCCAGGACACCTGCCGCTTGCCGTCGGGGGTCGTGCGAAACAGGAACAATTGCGTCATGTTCAGCTGGATCAGTGCAGTCCGGATCATCGCGGTGGTCCTTTCGTTTCTGCCGGTCTTTTCTGGCGCGCCTCAGGCCGTCTGCGCTTCGGCGGGCCCGCCCAGGGGATCCGGACCATAGGTATTGGGGCCCGAAACCCCCTTGAGGAATCCCAGCTCGATGATCATCCAAAGCGCGATCGCCATCGAGACCCACATCACGATGGTCGCCCCCAGGCCCGGAATCATGACCTCTGTGCCGGCCAGTTCGACGGCGGAATAGCCGATCTTGAGAATGCTCATGAGCTGCGTGAGAACACCCGGCGCCAGGAAGATGATGACCCAGGGCAGGGCGGGTTTGCCGCGATCGTGCAGCCGCTTTACCAGGACTGCCGACCAGATATAGACGATCCCGGCGGATACGATGATCTGGGCAAGCGACAGGATCACCCCCCCGGGCAAGGCCGATATCAACCCAAACCCGACAACGATTGAGACCGCAACGACCCCCAGAAGGCCGAACCAAAACCCCCGGCGCGAGATGCGTCCGTCGAAACTTGTAAAGAGATCCATTGTCTTCTCCTTCTCAATGCTGTGTTGGAATCGCCGTTATTGGGCCTGTGCCGTGATCGTCAGTTTTCCATCGAAATCAATAACGTAGAATGCGACGTTCCCCATCGTGGCGCTGCCGTTGCCACTGGCGGTGGCCGTATTGGCCAGGTCATCTGCGGCCTCCCGATAGCTCGGCGATGCAGCGTCGTTGATCGCCGAGGCGATCCAGGAAATCATCGCCGCGCCCGATCCACCGCTGCCGCCCTCCCAGGGTTGTGTGGAGATATCCAGCAGCGGGCCGCTCGGCTCGGCATTGGTGATCAGCAGGCGACCATCGCCAAGCGAATGGGTGCAGCTGACAATCATTTGCGTCGCGTCGCCGGGCTTGGGGTTCTCCATGCAGGCCAGTTCCTGAAAGCTCAGGGGGGCACCCGCAGCCTCTGACGCCGCGCTGATCTTCTCGATCAGCTGGTCGACGCTCAACCCAAGGGTCCCGGCCTGCACGGGCACGGTCCCGGCCAGTCCCGCCACGACCGCGAGCGTGGCAGTCGTGATCCCCGCGCGTTTCACGTTCTTAATCGGCATATGAACTCCCTTCGTTGGTTGAAAAAATCCCTTTTAAATCAACATATTGCGTCTTGTTTTTTGATCTTCGCGTGAAGCAGGTCTAGGAACCTCTGATGCGGTGATGACCAATGTGTCATTTGCATCGTCGGGGGTGGGGTGTCGGACCTAACGCTGAAGACGCCGACAATCGGGTCGTTTGGAAATTCCTGCAGACATGCTTCAGGGCAGGGCAATAAATATCTGATTTTGCGTTTGTTCCTCAAATCATTCTGGTGGAAATCAAAGCGCTTTCAATACGGGGAAGGTAGCAATCCCAAGGCCATGAGAAAAATAGATTGTTTGTATGACCCTTATTTACCCGGTGAATTTTCGCGGCGTCAGCCCCACCGCGCCTGGCGGTCCTGCCCCCCGCATCCGAGGTCGAAGCTGGATAAATTCGCCATGTGGATATGAATAATACAAATAATCGATTATTCATATGACCATGGGGTCGATACGATGGGGGTATCGAAGGCGCCTTCGTTTCCAACCGCTGCTCTGGAGGAAACGATGAAAGATTCAACACTCGGTCCCGGTGCTGTCCAATGGCTCGGCACCCATTATCGCACGACCTTGACCACGGATGAGACCGGCGGCGCCATGTCGGTCACCGACTCGGTCTCTCCACCGGGGTCCGGCCCGCCGCGCCACATCCATCATGACGCAGATGAAGCCTTTGTCATGCTGAGCGGGGACGCGGAGTTCTGGCTGGCCGGGGACCGCTTTTTCCGGGGGCCGGGGCAGACCGTGTTCATCCCGCGCGGCTTGGAACATACATTTCGGATCGTCGGGGAAACCCCGTCGCGGCATCTGGTGATCCTGACACCCGGCGGATTCGAAGGCTTCTTTGCCGAGATGTCCGCCGGACAGTTCCGGATTCCCCAGGACATGCCTGCCATCGACCAATGCGCGGCGCGGTACCACATGACCTTCACCGGCCCACCCTTGGGCGCCGAGGACGCGGAGGCGGGACAATGAAACACATTCCGAGCTGTTTCCTTGCGACTGCGGCGGTTTTTGCCCTGACCGGAATGCTCTGGGGCATCCAGATGTCGGCCAGCCACGACCACACACTGTCTCCGGCGCACGGGCACCTGAACCTGATCGGATTTGTCGCCATGTCGATTTTCGGGTTCTATTACGCCCTGACGCCAACGGCGGCGCGCAGCAGGCTGGCGGTCCTCCATTTCGGACTGAGCGTGGCGACGGTTCTCGTCCTCACGCCGGGGATCGCGCTGGCGATCACCCAACGCGGCGAGACCCTGGCACAAGCGGGCTCGAGCCTGGCGGTGCTGTCCATGGCGCTGTTTGCGTTCGTCGTACTCCGCCACGGCGTCGGAACCCTGTCCGAACGGCCCGCTCTGGATCCAGGCGTGCGAAACCAACCGGCCGAGTAGCCACAAGATCCGGCGCGGTGTGCCGCCCTGCGCCGGATTGGTGACGCCATCGGACGGAAACCGAAACGTGACAAACGGGGGAAGGGTCGCCACAATCGGGGCAGGAGGGCTGGCGATGAACCTTGCGAGTTTTGATCTCAACCTGTTGAAAGTGCTCGATGCGCTGTTGATCGAAGGATCGACGACCAGGGCGGCGGCCCGTGTCGGGCTTTCGCAGCCGGCGGTCTCGGCAGCGCTGGGGCGGCTCAGAACGGCGCTGGACGATCCGCTCTTCGTACGCGAAGGGGCCGCGTTGCGTCCCACGGACTTCGCCAGGGCCCTTCGCGAACCGATCCGGGCGCATCTAAGCGGGTTGGAGCAGACCTTGGCGGGGGCTGGTCCGTTCGATCCCGCCGACTGCGACGCGTCGTTCCGGATCTCGGGGTCGGACTATTTCTCGGTCATGCTGTTGCCGGCGCTGATGCAGCGGCTGGGCAGGCTGGCGCCGGGCATGAGGCTGAGTTTCGTTGACCTGATCCATCCCGGCAACCTGCACGAGATGGGGCGGATGGACGTTGATATCGCGCTGCCCTGCACGCGGGACATCCCGCCAAAGATCGTCGCGGAACCGATGTTCTGGTCGGATTGGCAGGTGGTCGCGGCCTCGGGGCATCCTAGGCTGACGCGCTCCGGTATCGGTGACGGGGACAACATCCCGATCGACCTGTATTGCGACATGAACCATGTGGTGTTCTCATCCGAGGGACAACATGCCAGTCATGAGGACCAGGTGTTGTCCACCCTCGGTCGGTCCCGGCGGGTGGCTTTGGCGGTTGGCAGTTTCCGTGATCTCTATGAGACCGTGGCTGGCAGTGAACTGCTCGCGGTATTGCCGGGCACGCTTGCCCAGGCTGTCGCGCAAAGGTTCGGCCTGACAACGCATCCCGCGCCATTTCCCATGGAACCGGCGCTTCTGTGGGTGGCCTGGAACCGATGGCAGACCGACGATCCCGCTCACCGTTGGCTGCGGGGAGAGATCGCCGTGCTGTTGCGGCACCTGAATGACGTGGATCGGCCACTTCCCCCTGCGACAAGCGATGGCCAGGTGACCGCGTCAGCGGCGGAATGAGCAACAGACCCCGGCCACGATCAATCGGCCCTCGGGGATTGAACACCTAGGCAAAGCTGCGCCCCAATCCTCGGAAGTTTGAATGCACGGTAGCACCCCGTGCTTTCAGAGCCTCGGCTTTCGACCCTGAGCCGATGCCAAAGAATTCGAATCCAAGGTTCTGTGCTGTTTTCAGGTCCCAGAGCCCATCCCCGAAGGAGACGACTCGGGGCGTTTCACCGTCCGAGCGAACCAAGGTGACGGCTTCGGAAACGATTTGCTCTCTGGTGCGGGCCTCGGACGCGGTAACCAGTGCCTCCCCATTTCCGTCAATTCCGAGGACGGACAGTTTGTGCAGCGCACCATGCCGAAGGCTTCCGGTCGCGAACGCAACGCCCCAGCCTGACGCCTTCAAATGGGCAATGAAGGCGGATGCGCCCGCGATCTCGTCAACAGGCAGGTGCCTGACTGCCTCGTCGTAGGCGATGGCATAACTCTGCTCTAGCGCGGGATGGTCGGGAAGGCTGCCCCAGCCCGCATCCTCCCATGCTTCCTCAAAGATCGCGCTGTCGGAGTGGTGCCGGTAGCTGGCCCAGTCGGTGCAAAGCGCCGGGAAATCGAACGCGCGCAGGGCCTGCTCGAACGCTGTTTGGTGTTGTCGCACGCTGTCAGTTAGCGTGCCGTCAATGTCGAATATTGCAACGGGCAAGGCGGGGTATCTCCTCGGTCAGGGGGGCGCAGTGGGACTTTGCCGAGGCGGAGACCTACGAGCAAGGACCCGTCGTCTTCCGCGTCAAGCGTAGGGTAAGGGGCCGCACACCGACAAGGCACGGTCCGGCGTCAGCCGGACAGGATGCTGGCAAGTCGCTGCATCCTGAGTGCCGACAGAAAACTGGGCATGGAAGGCCTGAAGTGGACACCTTGTTTTCCGGCCTGAGCGCTCAGGCAGAGGGAGAACCTGCATTTTTCCAATGGCATCCAAGATGGCATGCAGCCGATCTCGTCTGTATAAAAACAGCCTGAGTATCAATCACTTACTTGTGTAAGTGGCGGAGAGACAGGGATTCGAACCCTGGGATCCCGTGAAGGATCAACGGTTTTCGAGACCGTTTTTCACCTAATGCGTAAACTCGTTGGGCCTTGTTTTGTTGGCTTCGCGACGGCAAAGTGTGTGTTTTCGGCGGCCTGAGCGGAGTAGGACGGCATAGTTGGACGGCATAGGCCGGCGCGCACGGTGGCGCCGAGAACCGACCGGCGCGCTTAGTCGAGGTGACCCATGAGTTTAGCGGAGATTCTTGTTCAGACGTTACCGCTGGGTGTGCCGCCCTGTCTTGTCCCCGCCCTAAAAAAGTAGGCATTCGGGGGCAGCCCGTTAGCACTTGAATTCGTAAGATTCTTTGAATGGGCGCTCTGTGGTGCTGTCGGTTTGGGTGAGACGAATGTGCATCGCCGGAGTGCGGCCGTTTTCGATAGACGAGATGGACGCTAATCGCCGGAGTGGATAAGGATGGGGAAAAATAGAACAACGGAGACGAGCGGATGACAGACGCTGTGAAGTTCACGAAGCGGTATGGTGACGTTGGCGAGGCCAAGGCTGATGGGGTCACGTACACCCCCCGGACGCTTGCCGATTTCGTCGCGGGCCGCATCGTCGCTGCCACAGACGGTCTATCTGGCCGACCTGTGCGGGTTCTTGATCCTGCTATTGGGCATGGTGACCTGCTTCTTGCGCTCCTGTCACAGCTCGAGGGGCCGGTTGAGGTCTTCGGCTATGAGGTGGACCCCGAGGCGCTGGCCGAAGCAAGGCAGCGCCTTGCGGCGGCTCATCCGGGCGCTGTTCTGAACCTTCGCCTCGGCAGCTTTCTTGATCATGTGCTTGATGACCATTCAGGGGGCCTGTTTGGCTCGTCAGAGCCCTATGATCTGATAATCGCCAACCCACCCTATGTGCGGACGCAGATCATGGGGGCCGACCGTGCCCGGCAGCTCGCCCGGCAGTTTGGCTTGACTGGGCGTGTCGATCTCTACCACGCTTTCCTTCTCGGCATGGCAACCGTCCTCGCGCCGGATGGCGCGGCGGGTTTTATTGTGTCTAACCGCTTCATGACGACAAAGGGCGGCGCTTCGGCACGGGCCGGAATGGTGGATGGTCTCCGTCTGCGAGAGGTCTTCGATTTGGGCGACACCAAGCTGTTTGACGCAGCAGTCCTGCCAGCAGTCATCATAGCGCGTGGCAAGGCGGCAGAGCCCGCCAAGCCCTCATTCGTTTCAATCTACCAGTCCAAGGCCAAGCCGACGCACACGGCCACTGACCCGCTGGCTGCCCTTGGGCTGGAGGGGGTTGCGGAGCTTCCTGATGGCAGGGCGTTTCTCGTGCAACATGGAACACTCGACAATGGGGGCGAGGCGGCGGGTGTTTGGCGTCTGGCCTCCGAAGGGGGTGAGAGCTGGCTTGCGACCGTTGAGGAAAATACCTGGGGCACCTTCCGCGACATCGGCAAGATCAGGGTCGGCATCAAGACGTGCGCCGACAAGGTGTTCCTGCCCAAGAAGTGGGATCGCGAGCTTGAGCTGCTCCGGCCCCTGACCACGCACCACACCGCACGGCGCTTTCGGCCCGAGCCGCCCAACAGGCAGGTCCTGTATCCCCACCACACAGTTGACGGCAAGAAGCGGGCCGTGGACTTGGCCCAGTTCCCGGCCAGCAACGCCTACCTTGAGGAGCACCGCGCGACCCTTGAGGCCCGGAGCTACGTCTTAGACGCCGGTCGGAAGTGGTACGAGATTTGGGTACCGCAGAACCCGGCAGACTGGCCCGCACCCAAGCTTGTGTTCCGGGACATATCTGAGCAGCCGACCTTCTGGATGGATCTTGAGGGGACGGTGGTGAACGGGGACTGCTACTGGCTGACGGGAAACGAGGACCTCTTGTGGCTCGCCTTGGGCGTTGCTAACTCCACCTTCATCGAGCGCTTCTATGACCGCCGCTACAACAACAAGCTCTACGGGGGGCGGAGGCGTTTCATCACGCAATATGTCGAGCAGTTTCCGCTCCCAGACCCGGATAGCAGCGCAGCGCAGCAGATCGTAGCGGCGTGTCGGGATCTGTATGTTGCGGCTGAAGAAGGCCCACAGCCCGAAGCTGAGCGCCATGTTGATGAGATGGTGTGGGCTGCGTTTGGCCTACCTGTCGAAGAAGTCTGACGGCAGGGGGATCTGCAGCTTTTTGTTCAGGACCTTGCCCTGAAACTGTGGGAAGCGGGTGAAGAATCTCTCGCCCGTGGTCAGGTAGAAGTGGGTCAGCGTGACCTCTGCTCCATCTGTCTCCGCGTAGAAAAGTGCATACCGAACATCGCAGTGGCGGATCTGCGCCCCGGCGATCTGCGGAACGTCCAGAGGCTCCTCACTGGCAGGGCGCACCAGCCCGAGGTCGATAGTCGGGGAGGTCTGTAGCTTGACCTCAAGGAGCTGATTTCGCACGTCCGGGAAGCGCCCATCGTCGCGGTAGTCGGCATATCCCAGCAGCTCACAGACGATCCGGTGAAGCACAGCGCCACGGTTCCGCTCTTGATCCCAACCCGCGTCGGGGAAGGACCGGCCAACAGCACCGCTCAACCGCTCGAACAACTCGGCAATGGGCATCAACAGACCGTGCGCCGGAGGATCCACAGGGCTGACGTTCTCCGCGAGGTTGGCCCCGGCGCGGACGTGCGCCAAGAGCATGTCGGTGTCATCCGCCGCAATCAACTCGTGCGACGCTGCCCCGGGGACAAGCCGCGCTTGATACTTCTGGGTCAGCGTCCCGGTTTTGTCGAGCTGAGCCAGTTCCTCGCCGTTGACGACTTTCACTCTCGCGATTCGGTCTGCCTCGTCAACGCGCAAGATCACGTAGCGGCGCGAAGGAGAAAGTTCCTCATTCCACACTTGGAGGTTGTTCGCCTTTTGAGCGTAGGCGTCGAACATCTGGCCTACAAAGCGCGGCTGTGTCTTTTTGAAGCTCGGGGGTACGGGGTAGCCCAGCGCGCGGCAGACGTGCTCCTTCACGACCTTTGAGCGCTTTCGCAGGGCGAGCCCAGCGAGGCTGATGCCGCGAAGCTGATCATCAAGCAGGGCCTCAAGCTCGGGCGTAGGAACCCACAGGTCGGGGTCACCAACTTCAATTGGGTCATAGATCGTGAGCCCGCTTGCAGCGATTGTCTGAGTGTAGTCCTTGATCATGGTTGGGCCTCGCGATGCTTGCTTTTCGAGACGAATAGCACTGCGGCCGCGAACGCGCCAGATTTGCTATCTTGTCCGGTATACTGGCCCAGCCAGCTTGAATGCTGGCGGGCACGGCGCGGTCATTATTATGATGGCGTGTCATTGATGTGTTTGAACAG
>NZ_BAABWV010000036.1:0-7439 GCF_040365005.1 Aquicoccus sp. SU-CL01552
ATCCTCCAGACAAATCGGGTTGTTCTGTTTCACCGGAACGGCGGCTGAAGGTGCTCCCCCAGAGCGCAGAGCTCTATTTCCCAAAATCCCGAAAGAATGGACATCATCATGGAATATCGACACAACGTAGACCCCGCAAACCCCTCCGGCAGCAACCTCGCATCCCGTCCCATGGGCTTCACCGCAACGGTGGGCCAAGGTTCACTGGAAGTAGTTGGCGGCCACGGCATCCGGCAAAGCGGGGGTCTTGAGCACACCGTCGCCCCAACCGCAGACCCGGCAACCGGCCTGACCTTCAGCACCGAAGCTGGACTTCCTGTCCCCGGCGGCAATCCCCGCCCGAATGATCTGGTCGAGATCGGCGGGATTCGTGTGAAGGTCTCGCAGGCTGTTCGTGACGGCCTCATCGCAGACCCTGCTAAAGCTGCCCCCACACAGCCCCTCAGCACCCCTCACAGCGGCCATAACGCTGCCCCGCAGGGAAACCCTCACGCTGCCCCTGAAGGCGCTGTGGAGGCCCCTGAGAGCGCGGCTGACGCTGCCGCTGATAACTTCACTGCTGAGGTGCTGCCCCGCGTATCCCCCGCCACTATCTCCTCCCTCGAAGCCGATTTGAATGAAGGCCGGTTCAGCGAGAAGACGCTGGATTATCTGATGCTTGAAGGTGGACAGAGTGCAGAGGCGCTGGGCGCTGTACGCGATGCTTGCGCCGCCAAAGTCACCGCCGCCACCGGCATGGACGAAGCTGAGTTGCAAGAGCTGTGGCAAGACAACCGCCCCGCTTTCAACGCGGCTGTGAGCGAGATGCTGAAGACCGGCAGCACCGCCGCTTTCCAAGACCTCGCAGCACAAGCAGACGCCGCAGCATGGACACCGATGGCCCCTGATGAGGCCACCGAAGCGTGGAAATCCCAGGACTTCCCGCAGGCCCTGCTAGACGCTGGCCTTGAGCCAGTGTTTGACGGTGGTGAAGTGGCGATCAACATTCCCGGCATGGGTGTTGTTCCGTGGACCGAAGCGGTTCAGCGCGGGTTGGTGAAGGTGAGCCGTCGTGGCTGACCCTAAGTGCAACCAGCAAGGCCGCGTCACTACCTTTGGCTGGCCCTCTGCGGCTGAGGTAGCGGCCCAGATGCAGGCGAAACATGCGGCCTACCGGGCACAGCAGAAGAAGCTGGAAGAGGTGACCGCGAAGGTTGAGGCTCAACGTGCCCGCGAGGGTGAGGCGAAAGCTACCCGAACGCGGGAAGCGACACAGTCCAGCCTGTTCTGGCATGACATCTGACGATGAGATCAAGGAGTGGTTGACTGGGCGGAAGTAGAGTGCCGCCTGTTGCCCCCAACAAGCAGGAGGTATCCGGGAGACCGGGCACCTCCAAATATTTCTGCGCAAAAATTCGCGTAGCTGAGATCATATATAGAGCCACGCGCTTTCCCCCCGTGGGGTGGAGGTCTTTTCCTATTCGCGCATGGGCGATGAGCACTTTACCTCGCCCGTTGACCCACACCTCGAACACCGCTGCGCCGCTGGAGGTCAGCTTCTCGGTCCAATGCAAGAGACCGCGCGGCTGGCGCTACGGCTCCCTTTTTCGTAACACTCGCAACGACCGTTGACATTTGCAACGATGCTGCCTATCTCCTCGGTCGAGCAGACGGAGTTAGGCAGAATGAAACGCTATGTGATCTATCGTCGGGTATCGACGGATGAGCAGGGCAAGTCTGGGCTGGGCCTTGAGGCGCAGGACAGGGACATCCGCTTGTATCTGGAAGGCTACAGCGACCAGCCCTTTGAGGTGGTTGCGGAGTTCACTGAGGTTGCCTCTGGTGCCGATGATCGCAGGCCGGAGTTGACCAAGGCCCTTGATGTGGCTCGTAAGCATGGCGCTGAGCTGCTTGTCGCCAAGCTTGACCGCCTGTCCCGCAAGGTGTCCTTCATCGCCTCCCTTCTGGATGACCGTAAGGTTCAGCTTCGCGTGGCTGCTATGCCTCAGGCGGACAAGTTCCAGCTCCACATCTACGCCGCATTGGCTGAGCAGGAGCGGGAGTTCATCTCTATCAGGACCAAGGCTGCCCTCAAAGAAGCCAAGGCCCGTGGCGTGAAGCTCGGCGGTGCCCGCGACAAGACCCTGAAGCGGAATCAAGAGGTTCAGCGAAAGGCCACTGAACGCGCCCAGAGCGTGGCTGGCCTAATTCAGCCCCTGCGGGAAGCCGGAAGGAGCCTCAGGGAGATTGCTGCGGAGTTGAACCGGGCGGGGGTGCGAACGGCCCGTGGCGGTGAATGGCAGGCATCACAGGTGAAGAGGACCATAGAGCGGCTTGAGCGGGGGTGATGGCTCAAAGTTTTCGATCGCCTGTATCCGTTGGGGTGTATCGGTATTTTTCTAGCTCAACTATCAGTGTATGAGGTGGATTGAAAAATTTCACTTGAGGCCAGATATGAGCATTCCAGATTACCAGACTTTTATGCTGCCTGTGTTGAGGAAGTGCCAAAACGGCGAAGTCAAAATCAGCACAGTCATCGAGGAGCTTTCGGAAGAGTTCGATCTGACCGAAGATGAAAAGGCCGAACTGCTGCCCAGCGGGAAGCAGACCATCGTCGCCAACCGCATCCATTGGGCTAAAACCTATCTGAAGCAGGCGGGACTGGTCGAAGCAACAAGGCGCGCTCACTTCACTATCTCTGATAGAGGGCGTGCGGTACTTGCCAAGAACCCAGATGCAATTGACGCCCGAATGCTGGAAGAGTTTGACGAGTTTCAAGACTTCAAGAACCGGCGAAACTCACAGGATGCCGGTAACGCGCAGGCCAGTGGAGATGCTGATGCGGTCGAAAACAGTTCGAAGACACCCGACGAGATCATGCGGGCAGCACACCAGAAAATCGAAGATACCCTCCGGGCTGAGATGCTGGAAAAGATTAGAAGCGCCTCACCTGCTTTCTTTGAGGGGTTGGTGGTAAATTTGCTGGTGGCTATGGGATACGGTGGTTCTGTGACCGATGCAGGCCGGGCTATTGGTCGCGCTGGTGACGGCGGTGTTGATGGAGTAATTGACCAAGACGCGCTGGGCCTGGACCGGGTCTACATTCAAGCAAAACGCTATGGGGACGGAAACTACGTCGGCCCCGGTGCAATCCGAGATTTCTTCGGGAGCTTGGATCGTTTCAAGGCCACAAAAGGACTTTTCGTTACGACATCGGGCTTCACCAACGAAGCCGTTGAAACAGCTCAGCTTCTCAGCAAAAGGATTGTCTTGATCGACAATGAAACCCTGACCAAGCTCATGGTGAGGTACAACGTGGGGTGTCGGGTCGAAGATACGCTATACCTGCGAAGGCTCGATGAAGAATTTTTCTCGGATTGAGAGAAGAAAGCTTGCCCTGCGGTGGCCTTCATGGGACCCATTCAGGGCACTCTCCGGGACGCCTCCGCGATTCATTCCCATGTAAGTCCTTGAAAATGAAAACGTTACCTGCGTTTTGAGTTCGATTTGAAGGCGTGTGGGGGGAGCAAAACCAAAATCTACATACTTTTCAAATGGGTACGGGATTCGTTTCTGCCTCGAGTACGCTACTTTCCTGCAAGTGGCGTGGGGCTTGGTGCGTGTAGTTGCCGTTTGATGGTGAGGTCGGTTGAGGGATTGAAGTAAGCATGAAGCATAAGCGGATGAAGAAGCGGCTACCTCCGCACTTTTCTGCAGGAATTTCGTGTGGGAATGCATCGACCGCCACTGCTGCCTCCAAAGGTCAAGCTAGAGTAGAGTAGTTCTTATAGGAGAGATGAAGCTCCTGTGTACCCTTCAGGTTGCTACGCCGTTCGCTAGGTGCCACTGTGACGCAAACGATTCAAGCTAAGAGCAAGAATAGATGACCAAGAAGCACTTTGACCTTTTGATAGTAGTTCCCCTCGAAGAAGAGTTCCAACAGCTCCAGGCCATCTTCGAGCACAAAGTGGACCTGACTGAAGATGGATGCTTCATGTCCGAAGTCGAAACCGATGTGGATGGCGTTACAGCAATCGCCGTCCTACAGGAAGACATGGGTAAAACCGCTGCAGCGAATGCAGTTGATCAAGCTTTTGAGCGCTTCAGTTTTAGCTTTGTTGTCTGCGTTGGCATTGCAGGGGCGCTGTCGAAAGACATCCACTTGTGTGACGTTTGCTATTCCAGCAGTGTCATAGATGTGTACGACAACACGAAAGCTTCTGACGGGGACGGGGGAGGGATCGACCTTGCGCTTAGTCCTACCCATTTCCCTTCGCCGAAAAAGTGTTCCAGCTCATTTGATTACGTTAGGCTGTTACCGGAGCTAAAACCTCAATATATAAAATGGCAAAAAGAGTGTTCAGATTTCGCCGCGCGGAAGATTCCTGACCCAGTGTATGGCAGGGATAATAAGAAAGAAGAAGTTTCCGAACCCAAGAGTTTAAAGGGCGTGATAATATGCGGAGCCGTGAGCGCTAGCAAGAAATACAATGAAAAAGTTAAAGGGCTTGATCGCAAAGTGATGGCAATTGAGACTGAATCTGGTGGTGTGTTCGAGCGCGCTCAAAAGAAAGGCGTGCCGGCTATCTCAATAAGGGGAATTTCCGATTATGCAGATTCCACAAAGGGGAGGTTGGAAGGGAAAACCGCAGGCGCAGTGAGGGAGGTTGCCGCAAAGAACGCGATGACTTTCTTAAAACTACAATTGAAGGCGGGAAATTTTGTAAAATGTATTAAAGAGATAGGGGGCGCTGACAACTCCACGCCTGACTTGTTTGAGGGGAAGGAGGACGCGCCTCTGTTGCCGGGTTTAGTTGAGGGTGTTTCAATTCAGATTGACGAAAAGCTTAGAGAGATTTCACCTGAGTATCGACTTCTCCCAAAGGGCTATAAACTTCCTCTTCCAAGAATTCGTAAAGTTGAAGAGGAGGCTGGAAGCGCCAGCGAGGATGGAGGGGCGAAGGAGATTATAGATTGCCTTCATCTTCAAGATAGAATATTTATTTCCTTGACCAAGGGGTATCCAGAGAAAAGTTTGGCCTGGGTTATTGCGGATGAATTAGTTCAATCGAGTATTGCAGATAAGCAAATTATTCCAATCGTGGTTGAGGGAAGTCAAGTAAAGCCGCCGGCATATGGAATTGAGTATGCGGCTTCTGTGGACTTTTCAAAAATTAGAAAGTGTCCAGCTATTCCGGTTGTTGTCTTCGACGGCGTTCCTCTTCACTCTCGTTCTAGGATGAACTTTATCGTTGAGGAGATAAGTAAGCACTCGGACGCTAAATTTATTTTTGTTGATCGGACGTATTCTAATTTGTTCTATGAAGGGGAGTTTGCAGCAACACTAGGGGTGGAAGCGTATGAGATTTGCGAAGTTTCATTTACGCAAATGTCTCACTTCGTTCAGAAAAATTTTGACATGGAAAGCGCAGAGGCGGAAGTAGTTGCTTTACGCCTCAGAGATACCTTTAGAAGATTCGATCTCGATGCTCATCCCAGTTACTTCGCAGGAATTCCGCGATCAACTCTTACAGCACTTATTCAAGCCAACCGTCGTGCAGAGTTAATGGAGTTAGCGGTCGCAGGGTTTCTTATCTTTGTGGTTGCGGATGACAAAGCAAGCATCCAGCTCAGCAGAACGACTCGCTCTCGATTTCTTCAAAGTCTATTAGTTGAAATATGGGTGGAAAAACGAGCCTTCACTCACGCTGAACTGATAGATTTTACTAGCAGATTTGCCAAGAAATATGATTTTGATATTGAGCCCATTAAGTTTGTTCAGGACTTTCTGGAGAATGGGGTATTGCATTTTGAGGGGGAGCGAGTCTGCGTGACTCTGCCATTTATTGAGCACTACTTGTTGGCGTTGGCGTTGTCTTCAGATGAAGATCTTGCAAGAAAATACTTTAATTTGGGAAGTGATTTTTTTGATATTTCGACCTTTGATTTGTATGCGGAAATTGGGCCCTCTGAACATGTGGTAGATGATGTTTTGTCTACGCTGCGGAGTGATGTGGCCGAAAGGAATCAGAGTGAAGAAAATGAACTAATTCTCTTGTCGGGCGAGTTGGAAGGGAAGCTTAAATTCTCACATAAGAAGGTGTCGTCGTTGAAATCACGGGTCGATCAGGCTGTGAAATCCGTTGAGAACGGCGACAACCAAACTAAAGACAAGCAGCAGCTCCTCGATGCTTCGGATGAAGTTAGACGATCGTTCTCCAAGTTTCAGGACAACGTTTCAGAAGGGGGAATCGAGGAGAGCGACCGGGAGCCTTTTGTGGATTCGGTTCGGCACTGGAGTATTGCGACAACTTTGTTGGGGTCTGGTGCAGAGCACCTTGACGCCAGTACCAAACGAGAGTTGTCGTCGCTAATAGTGCAAGGGCTTGCTGCAATCATCGAGGATTGGACGCGGCGTCATGATGCTTTCGACTTTGACGGGTTGAGAGAAACTCTTACTTCAGACGAGAACATAGACAAGTTCGTTTCCCAAAGCCCTGGCGACCGTTCTGTAGAAGAAGTTAGGAAGATGTTCGACAGAATAATAGACGGGTTGCGTTATGTATTGATTGGCATGCCATTTCACCGGGTTGTGGGGCACCTTTGCGAAAGTGCGCGAGGTCCAGTTTTGGCCAAGAGCGTTTCTCAATGCGAGGTTTCGTCTGAGTATCAAGAGATGCTAAAGTCAATTTGGCTGTCAGATATTGATGTGCAGAGTGGAAAAGAGAATTTTGACCGTGTTGTGAAGAAATTCCCGGATGCGCCATTTTTTAGGTTCTTGGTGGCATCCCATTTCCTGACTAGGGTATATTGGAGTCATGCTAAAAAGAATGATCGCTTAGCCGTTTTGGAGATGGCTGACGGTATGTTGAAGTCCACTTCAATTAACATTGGGAAGCATAGCCTCGTGCGAATGATTGAGACGGATGAGAAGGAAAAGTCAAAAAATAAATAGGCGAGGGCGATCGGTTTGGGCTTAGAGGTTTCGCATTAGGGTCAGGATTCATAACCAATAGATGACGGTTGCCGCGAGCGCGATGACCGCGAGGAAGACCTTCGGAAATCTGTCGTATCGGGTTGCCACGCGCCTCCAGTCCTTGAGCCTGCCGAACATGATCTCGATGCGGTTGCGCCGCTTGTATCGGCGCTTGTCATATTTGACCGGTGTCTTGCGCTGCTTGCGGCCAGGGATGCAGGCGCGTATCCCCTTGTCCTGCAACGCTTCTCTGAACCAATCGGTGTCATAGCCGCGATCCCCGAGCAGCCAGTCTACGTTTGGGAGACTGCTGAGCAGCGCCCGCGCCCCGATGTAGTCGGTGTGACCTGCCCGGCGGTGACGAACACGTTGAGCGGTCGACCTTGGCTGTCGCAAATGGCATGCAGTTCGGTGTTCATGCTACCCTTGGTCCGGCCGATCAGGCGACCACGCCCCCCTTTTTCGCGGCCAAGCTGGTCGCGGT
>NZ_BAABWV010000037.1:0-5683 GCF_040365005.1 Aquicoccus sp. SU-CL01552
AGAGAGGATGGAGTCTTTATTAGGTTTGGCGGTGACCTACTCTCCCACGTCTTGAGACGCAGTACCATTGGCGCGACAGCGCTTAACTTCCGGGTTCGGGATGGGACCGGGTGTTTCGCTTGTGCTATGACCACCAAACCGAATAAAGGCTCCCCGTTGTCTTTGCGGTGCAAAGGCAACGCGCGGGAGGGTGCGTGTTTTGGAACAAAACAAGCGGTCCCGCGGGGCAATCAATCAACGTTGTCCAGGTCGGTACACGTTATGGTGTGTATGCTTTTGATATTCAGTAGAAGTCTGTCTTTTACTGGATCAAATCAAGCCTGTCGGACAATTAGTACCGGTCAACTGAACGCATTGCTGCGCTTACATCTCCGGCCTATCGACGTGGTGGTCTACCACGGTCCTCAGGGATACCTTGTTTTGAGGGGGGCTTCCCGCTTAGATGCCTTCAGCGGTTATCCTGTCCGAACATAGCTACCCAGCACTGCCGTTGGCACGACAACTGGTCCACCAGTGGTTCGTTCACCCCGGTCCTCTCGTACTAGGGGCAACTCCTCTCAAGTATCCTACACCCACGGCAGATAGGGACCGAACTGTCTCACGACGTTCTAAACCCAGCTCACGTACCTCTTTAAACGGCGAACAGCCGTACCCTTGGGACCTGCTCCAGCCCCAGGATGAGATGAGCCGACATCGAGGTGCCAAACACTGCCGTCGATATGGACTCTTGGGCAGTATCAGCCTGTTATCCCCGGCGTACCTTTTATCCGTTGAGCGATGGCCCTTCCACTCGGGACCACCGGATCACTATGGCCGTCTTTCGACTCTGCTCGACTTGTCAGTCTTGCAGTCAGGCTGGCTTCTGCCATTGCACTCAACGAGCGATTTCCGACCGCTCTGAGCCAACCTTCGCGCGCCTCCGTTACGCTTTAGGAGGCGACCGCCCCAGTCAAACTACCCGCCACGCAGGGTCCCGGATCCGGATAACGGACCGCGGTTAGACATCAAGAGTGCGAAGGGTGGTATCTCAAGGGAGGCTCCACGGGAACTGGCGTTCCCGCTTCGAAGCCTACCACCTATCCTGCACATCACAATCCTGATGCCAGTGCGAAGCTGTAGTAAAGGTGCACGGGGTCTTTCCGTCTAACCGCGGGAAGCCTGCATCTTGACAGGCAATTCAATTTCGCTGAGTCGATGTTGGAGACAGCGGGGAAGTCGTTACGCCATTCGTGCAGGTCGGAACTTACCCGACAAGGAATTTCGCTACCTTAGGACCGTTATAGTTACGGCCGCCGTTTACCTGGGCTTCAATTCAAGGCTCTCACCTCTCCTTTTAACCTTCAGGCACCGGGCAGGCGTCAGACCCTATACGTCGTCTTGCGACTTCGCAGAGCCCTGTGTTTTTAGTAAACAGTCGCCACCCCCTGGTTTGTGCCCCCAGCCCCTAGTTGCCTAGGAACCGGGCCTCCTTCTCGCGAACTTACGGAGGTATTTTGCCGAGTTCCTTCAACATCGTTCTCTCAAGCGCCTTGGTATTCTCTACCAGTCCACCTGTGTCGGTTTAGGGTACGGTCCTATGGAGGGCTATTTCCAGGGACTGATCAGCGGCCCACCCAATCCGATAAGGGTGAACAACCTTCACAATCCGTCACATCCTCCTGGCCCAGGAATATTAACCTGGTTCCCATCGACTACGCATTTCTGCCTCGCCTTAGGGGCCGGCTTACCCTGCTCAGATTAACTTTAAGCAGGAACCCTTGGACTTTCGGCGACAGTGTCTCTCACACTGTTTGTCGCTACTCATGTCATCATTCTCGCTAGTGATCTCTCCACCGGATCCCTCACAGGCCGGCTTCACAGAAAGTTCCTTGTGTCCAATCCCTCGGTCCGGTTGGGGTTACCAAACGAACATGAGGGTAAGGACACATGGAACTATGTCACACTACGCTCTGCTACCATGCCTTACGGCATCCTCAGCTTCGGCTCATGGCTTGAGCCCCGTTACATCTTCGCCGCAGGACAACTTGTTTAGACCAGTGAGCTGTTACGCTATCTTTAAAGGATGGCTGCTTCTAAGCCAACCTCCTGGTTGTTTTGGTCGTCCCACCTGCTTTCCCACTTAGCCATGAATTAGGGGCCTTAGCTGGAGGTCAGGGTTGTTTCCCTCTTCACTACGGACGTTAGCATCCGCAGTGTGTCTGCCATCTAGTACTCCCGGGTATTCGGAGTTTGGTTAGGATCAGTAAGCCTGTGGGGCCCCATTACCCATCCAGTGCTCTACCCCCCGGGGTATTCGGATGACGCTCTACCTAAATAGATTTCGCAGAGAACCAGCTATCTCCGAGTTTGATTGGCCTTTCACCCCTAGGCACAACTCATCCCGACCTTTTTCAACAGGTGTGGGTTCGGCCCTCCAGTAAGTGTTACCTTACCTTCAGCCTGGTCATGCCTAGATCACTCGGTTTCGGGTCTGATCCCACGAACTCATGCGCCCTATTAAGACTCGCTTTCGCTGCGCCTACACCTAACGGCTTAAGCTTGCTCGTGAGACCAAGTCGATGACCCATTATACAAAAGGTACGCCGTCACCCCGCAAGGGGGCTCCGACTGATTGTAGGCGTTCGGTTTCAGGTACTGTTTCACTCCCCTCGTCGGGGTGCTTTTCACCTTTCCCTCACGGTACTGGTTCACTATCGGTCAGTAAGGAGTACTTAGCCTTCGAGGGTGGTCCCCCGATCTTCAGACAGGATTTCACGTGTCCCGCCCTACTTAATACGTCCAATCATGCTTCCTGTACGGGGCTGTCACCCGCTACGGCCAGACTTTCCAGTCTGTTCCAGTCACACTCATGGCTCGGCTGGTCCCCGTTCGCTCGCCGCTACTAGGGGAGTATCAATTGATGTCCTTTCCTCCGGGTACTTAGATGTTTCAGTTCCCCGGGTTTGCTCTTATAACCCTATGTATTCAGGTCATAAGTACCTGTCTTACCCAATTATCGAGAACCTTGCGGCTAACAATAACTGAGTATCAGGTGGGTTGCCCCATTCGGAAATCCTGGGATCAAAGCCTATTCTCGGCTCCCCCAAGCTTATCGCAGAGTATCACGTCCTTCATCGCCTCTTACTGCCAAGGCATTCACCAAACGCCCTTCTCGCGCTTGATTTGATCCAGAAAAAGATAGACTTCCTTGATGCCCTACCGCTTCGCTACTTGAGGGCTAGACCACACAGGTACCGGGCGTCGGGCAGAAGTCGATCGCGGCAACAGAAGCTGGTAAGAAACTGTCGCCTTTCTTCCGAGATCAAAAGCATACTATCCCGCTCGGTTCCGAAGAACCGAACATGTTTTGGTTAGTGTACTTGACTTGGACAACGTTGCTTCGTTTCAGAAGGGATATGCGCAACGGGCCGAGGAAACAGCCCGAGGAACACCTTCCGCCCGAGGGCGGAACCAACTGAGATCTCGCTGTCACTTCAGCGGATCAAAGCAAGTTGATTGATTTCTCTCTATACGATGTCAATTCCGATGAGCGTCCCGAAGGACTGTCATCGATGTCTGCAGAACAGACGTTCAAACATTCAACGAATGCTTGAAGATATGTTCTGCTGCGGCAGGCCCTTCTCATTGATTGCTGCGCAATCAACTGCCAGGGCAACGCCTTTTGTGAACAAAAGGCTTGGTGGAGCCTAGGAGGATCGAACTCCTGACCTCCTGAATGCAAATCAGGCGCTCTCCCAGCTGAGCTAAGGCCCCATAAGAAATGGTGGGTCGAGGAGGACTTGAACCTCCGACCTCACGCTTATCAGGCGTGCGCTCTAACCACCTGAGCTACCGACCCAGGTTTTCGCCTTGCAGGGCAAGACAAAACCGGTGTGCGACAGGGCAGTGCATGGCAATGCCCGAGAGCAGCACTCAGTGGTTATGTCACCTGGCAGCTGCCGGTAACGGCTGCTGCCGCGTGTGTTCTGAAGAGATATGAGGACGGCCTGGCCCGTTTTTGACCGGCTTTGTATGCCGATCTTGCTAAGTGACCGTCGTGATCAGCAAGCTGATCAATCCGGGTCATCCTTAGAAAGGAGGTGATCCAGCCGCAGGTTCCCCTACGGCTACCTTGTTACGACTTCACCCCAGTCGCTGAGCTCACCGTGGTCCGCTGCCCCCTGTAAAGGTTGGCGCACGGCCTTCGGGTGAACCCAACTCCCATGGTGTGACGGGCGGTGTGTACAAGGCCCGGGAACGTATTCACCGCGTCATGCTGTTACGCGATTACTAGCGATTCCGACTTCATGGGGTCGAGTTGCAGACCCCAATCCGAACTGAGATGTCTTTTGGAGATTAACCCACTGTAGACACCATTGTAGCACGTGTGTAGCCCAACCCGTAAGGGCCATGAGGACTTGACGTCATCCACACCTTCCTCCCGCTTATCACGGGCAGTTTCTTTAGAGTGCCCAGCCGAACTGCTGGCAACTAAAGACGTGGGTTGCGCTCGTTGCCGGACTTAACCGAACATCTCACGACACGAGCTGACGACAGCCATGCAGCACCTGTCACTGCGTCCCCGAAAGGAACCATCCATCTCTGGATGTAGCACAGGATGTCAAGGGTTGGTAAGGTTCTGCGCGTTGCTTCGAATTAAACCACATGCTCCACCGCTTGTGCGGGCCCCCGTCAATTCCTTTGAGTTTTAATCTTGCGACCGTACTCCCCAGGCGGAATGCTTAATCCGTTAGGTGTGTCACCGACAAGCATGCTTGCCGACGACTGGCATTCATCGTTTACGGTGTGGACTACCAGGGTATCTAATCCTGTTTGCTCCCCACACTTTCGCACCTCAGCGTCAGTATCGAGCCAGTGAGCCGCCTTCGCCACTGGTGTTCCTCCGAATATCTACGAATTTCACCTCTACACTCGGAATTCCACTCACCTCTCTCGAACTCAAGACTACCAGTATTAAAGGCAGTTCCGGGGTTGAGCCCCGGGATTTCACCTCTAACTTAATAGTCCGCCTACGTGCGCTTTACGCCCAGTAATTCCGAACAACGCTAACCCCCTCCGTATTACCGCGGCTGCTGGCACGGAGTTAGCCGGGGTTTCTTTACCAGGTACTGTCATTATCATCCCTGGCGAAAGAGCTTTACGACCCTAGGGCCTTCATCACTCACGCGGCATGGCTGGATCAGGCTTGCGCCCATTGTCCAAGATTCCCCACTGCTGCCTCCCGTAGGAGTCTGGGCCGTGTCTCAGTCCCAGTGTTGCTGATCATCCTCTAAAACCAGCTATAGATCGTAGACTTGGTAGGCCATTACCCCACCAACTATCTAATCTAACGCGGGCCGATCCTTCACCGAAATTCTTTCCCCCGAAGGGCGTATACGGTATTAAACCCAGTTTCCCGGGACTATTCCGTAGTGAAGGGCACGTTCCCACGCGTTACTAACCCGTCCGCCGCTAGACCCGAAGGTCTCGCTCGACTTGCATGTGTTAGGCCTGCCGCCAGCGTTCGTTCTGAGCCAGGATCAAACTCTCAAGTTGAAAGCAACTTGCGTTGCTATCCTTGACGTTCGAACCTCTGCACATCGTTCCGACCGGCTAAGGTCGGAACAGTCATCTGTCTGTCATGTGCTTCTGGTTTCATCAGAAACCGAAAGTCCATACAAGACAGTGAAGCTGACACCGGTCA
>NZ_BAABWV010000038.1:0-3773 GCF_040365005.1 Aquicoccus sp. SU-CL01552
CCGGCCTGCTAAGCCCATCGCAGCGCCATGCTTGATTACGATGCCGATACGGTTCATGCCCTTGCGCGCGGTATCGGCCTTCGTGTGCCAGAGCGGTTTTAGAACATCCACAATGTCGTTCTGGGTGATCTCGGTGATCGGGCGGTCCCCAATTTTGGGGATCACGTGGAGGTTTAAGGGCGACAGCCAGCGTCCGGAGGCTCCGTCGCCTTTGAGTTCTGCTTTGCGGGCCTCGAATGCGAGTGCGCATACTTCCTCAAAGGTCTGACTCTTGTGGAGCTGCTTGCGCCGCTCTTCACGCGGATCAGTGCCGCTGCGGGCCAGCTCCCGCGCTGCCGCTGCCAAATCGCGGGCTTGATCAAGTGTTACGTCTGGATAGGGGCCGAGGCCGAGTTCCACCCGCTTTCCGCGCCCAAAAGCGGCTTTGATGGTGACTTGCACCGACCAATACTTCGCCCCCTTTTCCCTAACGTGCAGGAAGAGACCGCCGCCGTCACCGAGGCGCTGCCCGGGCTGTTTTGCAAGCTCAACCTCTTTCTTACCTAGCCTGTGAATGCCCGGCATCTTCAGCCCCTCTTCAAATGTTGTTACGCTATTTAACCGCAATTTGGCCGTGCTAACATGGGGCTAGTTGGGCCTGCTTGCAAGTTCAAAGTATTGAAATTATTCACATTTTGGCGTTGTTTGGTTCTGTTGTTAGATTCCGATATGCCGTGTGGGGGCACCATTACCTTCTCTTGAAGGCCTGTTTTCATTGGCTATCAGGCACTTGCGTTGCTGTTCTGGGACACATTCCGGGACACAACGAGGACACGTTGCATGGCCGTGACAATGAAGTTGAAGTACATCGACGAACTGAGCGGAGGCCGGAAAAGGTTCCGCAGGCGCTGGCCGAAGGATGTTGCTGAGGTCAGGGGAGAAACCTTTTTCCAGAAGCCCCTCAAGGCCCGTTCAGGCCCTGCTATGGTCACCGAGTGGGAAACCCTATCGTCAGAATTTGAGGCCACTGTGGCGGCGCACAGGCGTTCTGTGGAGGAGCGGGAAAGCATGTCACCCCGCGCCCTCTGGAGCGAAGCCCAGCGGGAAGCCAAACGGTTGCTTGACGGTGCCCGTGGCGGTGATGAGGTTGTTAGGAAGGAGCTGGCGGAGGATATTGCCCAGCACCAAGGCGACCCCATGCTCTACAGGCCCGTTATCCAGCCAGACGCAGCCCCGCCAGCCTACACCCTCGCAGATGCCTTTGACCTCTATGAGCGAGAGAAGATCGACGAAAGCCAAGGGCGAGGGCCGAGGAACAGGCTAGATAGGGTGAAGAGGAAGACGGAGAAGGCGCTGGGCAAGCTGTCCAAGGTGCCTTTGGCCAATCTTCGCAGGCAGCATGGCAGGAAGCTCCTCGACCACCTTCAGAGTTCCAAGACATCCACTGGCAATCCCCTTTCCGCAGAAACCATTCGGCGGGAATTGAATGCGGTGAGGGCAATCGTTGAGTTTGCCTTGGTCGAGTTCGATCTGGTCGGCACTGTCGCCAATCCTTTCCGCAAGCTAGAGGTTAAGACCAGCGGCGCGGCCCCCTCAGTTGACCGTAACGCGCGCCTTCCGTTGCCCGTGGAGGTCATTGCTAAGGTGCGCGAGAGGCTGTCCCGCAGCAAGCGCCCTGAGCTGCTGTTGATCTGGCGTCTTCTGGAAGGCACTGGCTGTCGCCCCAGCGAAATCTCCGGGCTTCGGCTGGAGGATGTGAAGATCGACCACGATACGCCCCACATCCACGTCACATGGCATGAAGACAGGCGCATCAAGACCAAGGCAAGCCACCGTTTGGTCCCCCTCGCAGGAGACGCACTGGAAGCCGCGCAGGAGGCCGTTAAGCTGGCGGAGGGTGAAGCCCTATTGTTTCCCCATTACGCCCGTGAGGAGGGCGCGGACCGGCTCTCTGCGGCGCTCAACAAGCATGTGAGAGCGGTGACAGAGGATAGGCGGCATGTGGTCTACAGCCTCCGCCACAACTTCAAGGACAAGCTCATCGAGGCTGGGGCAGACCCCCGGATTGAGCACCGCATCATGGGTCATGCGGCAGGGAACCTTGGCGACCGGGTATATGGCAGCGAAGCGGCTTGGCTGAAGGTGGCAGCGGAGGTTGTACGGAGGGCTGTACAGGTTCCCTAGCAGCCCCCGGCGGGTTCACCACCGGGGCAGCCATTCATGCCGCCCAGCGCCCCCGCTATTGCCATGCCCAGAGCGCGGAAGGCTAGATGTTGTGGTTGCTGCTCTAAATCTGGTATTGGCACACACCATAGAAAAGGTAGGCATTCTGCCCCCGATGGCGAGCGAATCTGGGTATCCCCATGAAACCGCTAGCGGCCCTCTGAGGGGGCTGTGAGGGGCAGCTACTAGATGTAGTGGTTGCCCATCTAAACCTGGTATTAACCCACTCCTTAGGACAAAGATCCGTTCCGCCGTGCCGGGCCTAAGCTGGCGTTGGCGGAGGGTATGACCCACACCGTAGGAAGGCAGACTTAGTGCGCCCGTTTTGTGGACCGCTCGCAAGCACGTCCGGCTCACGTTAGGTGGGTGCGACAACGTGTCACCGAATAACCCACACAGTAGGACGAAGAAGCCGTCCAGACCGAAAAAGTTTTCACGAAAGGAACCGCCGAGCTGCTGGCGGACGATGACAAGCAGCCACGCAGAAGCCCAGTCACTCACGCGACCACCGCGTTACACTGGCACGGTATGAGATCGGGAAGGTGACGGCCCCGATATGACGGCCCTGCGGAGACCAGTTCTGGACGGCGAAGCGGTTGTTAACGGTTCATGTTAAGGTGACCAATACGGTTCATGCTAACAGTTCATCTTCTCATAATCTCTTACATAGATCTTTCACATACAGCTTCACATAAGTTGTTTAGGCGGCTGACGCCGCAGGTGGATTGAGTGATTTGATGAAGGTGACAGCACCTCTCTGTGGTCTTCCAGAGCGCGTGAGCGCGCGCCCTTCTGGTCTACCTGAACATGCCCCTTAACGGGCCTGCGCAGTTTCTCTTCCACCCCCACCACCGACGATCAATTCCCGGTTCTAGACTTCTTAGTGTGAAGGTTAGAGCCCGTCACACCACCGACCACACAAACTTTCTCCATGCCGATAGGCAGCCGTGACCGCCTCCCCGTGGGGTTGGTCTCCTGCGGGCCTTTGCACTGCTGGCGCTTGCGGCTGTCTTTCCGCGTGGAGAACGCGACCAATCAACAGACCAATTTAAGCAAAGGATAAACGACAATGACGAACATCGACACTACCGCCCAAACCTTCCAAGGCATCCCCGTTCAGGTCTGGCAAGAGGCTTACCGCTACGACCCCGATACGGGAACCATACGGCACCGTGAAGACCGGCCTGAGGGGCACTTCGCGACTGCCGTGGGGTTCAAGCGGTGGAAGTCCAGATGCGCCGGGAAGGTTGCCACGAGCGACCCTGGAAACGGCTACTTGCTGGCGAAGCTCACCTACCAAGGCGGGAAGCGGGTCACCGCCAAAGCACATCGGCTGGCGTGGCTACTGCATTACGGCGAAGCCCCCGCTGGAGGAATGCAGATCGACCATGTGAACGGCGATAAGGCGGACAACCGCATCAGCAACCTGCGCCTCGTGTCTCATGCCGAGAACGGGCGGGCCTTCCATCAACCACGCGGCGGTGCAAGCCAATATCGTGGCGTTGTGTGGAACAAGCGGGATGGACGTTGGCTGGCCCAAATCAAGCACAACGGCACCCGGCGCAATCTAG
>NZ_BAABWV010000039.1:0-2906 GCF_040365005.1 Aquicoccus sp. SU-CL01552
GTCTGGACCAATCTGGCACAAGTGCCGTCAGGAGGGGCTACCCAACCCATCATCAGAGTTCAGTCTGTTCAGAAACCGATCACGGGGTCTAATCACAATGGAACGATAAGATAGTGATAGCTCAGAGCGCGGCTTGCAGAGGCGGGGAAGCTGATGTACGCGTTGAGAGCACTCCTGCCGACACATGCCTCCAAGAGGCATGTGTCGGCAAACATTAAATAATTCGTTTTATCACAAGCTGGAGCCGCTTTCTTCATGCCCTCATCCTCCTTCTTGCAAAGCCTCGCCGATGAGCTCTACTCGCTGAACGAAGGTTCTTTTGTACGCGATATTGATCTGGTACTCAATCCGGATGCCCCTGAAGCCAAGGCCTATGAACTCGTGACTCCGCAGATTGCGCTTGGATTCCCCGAGCACAGTCCAAGTCGGACAAGTTTCCTTTCCAACGAAGGCAATGCCCTCGTCATCGACGCTGATGAGACCGTTTCCGGCGCAAACTGGATGGCGCTGGAAATGCCGGTCCGACCCAAAGGCCCCCGTTGCGTCCTCGCGGTGCGCTTCGACGTCGAGGCAGATCGCAGCATCTATCCCGAAGTCTTCGTCAGGAACAAATACTCGGGCACGGACTACAAACCCAACCGCGTGGCAGTTTTCTCGCCCAAATTCTCCTCGACCTTCCTGCTGATCAATATCCATGGCGATGACCTTTTGGCCCCGCACAGTTTGAACGTCCTGTTCAATTGCGGCCCTTTCAGGTTGGAAATTTCGCGAATCCGCTATGTTTCGCTTTAGGCGGATATTTCATGATGCTTTCAGTAATTATTCCGTGCTTCAATGATCATGACAATGTTTCCAAACAACTTGACCGTCTGTCGAACGTGTTGGACCACTATGATATCGAAATCATTGTAATCGACGACGCATCGACAGAATCTGATATTGATCTCTTGACGCCGCACAAGGAGTGTTTCGGCGAAAGATTGGTGTTGCTGCGCAATGCGCAGAACATGGGGCCAGGACCGACGCGGAACGTCGGCATCGAAAACGCCCACGGAACCTATGTATGTTTTCTCGATTCCGATGACATTCTGGACGATGCTTTCTTTTTCTATGTTGAGGAAATCATACGGGATCACAGCTTTGATGTCGCCGTGTTCAAGTATCATTTTCAGGACGCAGAGGACGCCCCTTACAGCTTCAAGATGTCACCCATCGACGAGACGCTGTGGGATCGCCTTGAAGCGCATGGCGGGGGGGGGCAGGTCAAAGCGCTCTGGCAGGTTCCGTTTATGATCATGCAGGTTAACTATCCTTGGAACAAGATTTACCGGCGCGAGCTTCTGATACGTCACAACATCCGTTTTCCCAAACTTGCACTGCATGAGGACATACCATTTCACTGGATTTCCATGATGCTGGCCGAGCGGCTGTTCTTTGCCTTGGAATACCCACCGCTCTACATCCACAACCGGTTGCCGGGGCGGGACCGGGCAACCGACAAGGCCGATTCCAGGCGCTTCCAACTGCTGGATGCGTCGGCGCAGACGTTGGATTGTATTGCCAGCTATGAACATCTGAGGATGTTTTACCCGATCTTTTTACGCTTCTTCTTCGATGTCTGGGGTTGGGTAGACGGCATCTTGCCGGAGGGGCTAAAGGCCGATTTCCGAACGCAGGCGCAAAGCATGTGCCGGGCCTATTACAAAGGGGATGTTCTCAACTACCTCCAGAGTACCGATCATGATGTGGCAGAACGCCTTAAGGAGTTTCTGGGAGACGAGGCGCCATGACCAAGACTGTTTCGATCATTGTGCCGGCGTATAATGCCGAAGCGTATATCCGGACTGTCGTGCAAAGCCTGTTCTGTTTGCAGGGAAATGATGATTATGGTATCGAGGTGATTGTCGTCGACGATGCGTCGACCGACCGGACTGGCACAATCCTAGAGTCATTGCACGATCATCCATCAGTGCAGGATGGCAAGGTCAGCTACAAGGTATTTAGCTTTAGTACCAACACACCCGGTGGTGTTGCTTGCGGAGCGAACTACGGTATTGAACATGCCAGCGGTGAATTCGTCGCATTCCTTGACGCTGACGATTGGATTGTGCCTGACCAATTTCTCAAGGCAGTCGAGGAGCTAGACCGAGGCGGCTATGATTTCGTCCTCAACCGGTGCTGGGATTATCATGTGCCATCTTCCGAACGCCGCGTCCACGGCGATCAGAAGAAGTTGGAAAAAATTGACATCAAAACCGGGATGCTGTGTGACCTCAAGGCTGGGTTGCTGCGTGTCAGCGCCGTGCCTTGGCGCAAAATATACCGCCGAGATTTCCTTAATAGCAAAGGATTGCGCTTCGTTGAGGTAGATTACGCTTATGAAGACAACCCATTCCACTGGGATGTGGTTCTCTCGGCCGAATCCATCGGATTCACCACCTATCACACCCATGTCTACCGAATCGGTCACGGTAGCCAATCCGTCTCGGGCGGCGGGGTCAAGTTCTTGCGCATGTTCGATCATTATGATGCCCTCGTAGGCGTTCTCGAAAAGCACAGTAAGCAGAAGGAATATGAGCCCCAGCTTATTGCTTGGCTCATTGACCATACTCTCTGGGCTGGAGAGCTGCTGCCACGTCACGCCCAGCCATTGCTGTTCGAGCGGGCCGGGGTCCTGCTGGGCAACCACGGACTGGAGAAGATCGTCTCGGAACTGGCCCAATTTTCCGATTCGCGCTGGGTAATTGATCGGATTTTGGCAACTTGGCATCAGGACCTTCAGTGGTTCATGCAGTTGAAATAGCAGTTGTTTCGGTCCCGCACCTTCGGATGAGAAGGCGCGGGACGACCTTGATGATGGGTTGGGTAGCCCCTCCTGACGGCACTTGTGCCAGATTGGTCCAGAT
>NZ_BAABWV010000040.1:0-2575 GCF_040365005.1 Aquicoccus sp. SU-CL01552
ACGATCAGACGCACCTCATGCCCGATCGCCGCCAACGTCCGCGCCCAATGATGGGCCGTCGCGCAGGCCTCCATGGCAACCACACACCCGGGATGCAACGTAAGCGCCGTCTCGACCCCACATTGGTGCTGATGGGTTCGGGTGCGAGGTGATCTCCATCTCATGATGGGGAGTGCGTTTCGCAATGTGCGCTACAAATTCGTTTCTCAAATCGCTGGGCGTCGAGATCTACGCGTCGGGTCACCGCCGTTGGCCGGATGAGGCAAAGGCCTTGGCCGTCTCGATGACCTTGGAGGCTGGTGCGACGGTGAATGCCGTGGCGGAGCGGTTTGGCATTCTGCCCAATCAACTCTCGGCCTGGCGTCGAGAGGCCAAGCAAGGCAAGCTCGTGCTGCCTGCGGCCGAAGTTGAGGAACCTGTCTTTGCGCCTCTCGTCGTCTGCGAGGTCGCCGAGGAGGAAGCGCATCCGGAGGTAGCATCGCAGGCGGCCCCGATCAGGATCATTCGGGGTTCTGTCGTGATCGAACTCGCGCATGACATCCCCGTCGCCCGAGTAGCGGATATCGTCCACGCGCTGGAGGCGCACCCATGCTGATGCCCTCGCAGGGCGTGCGGATCTTGGTGGCGACGAAGCCTGTCGACTTCCGGAAGGGCCATGATGGTCTCGCGGCTTTGGTTCAATCCGCGCTGGCCGAGGATCCATTCACCGGAACGGTCTTCGTCTTCCGCTCAAAGCGCGCCGACCGAATGAAGATCTTATTCTGGGACGGCAGCGGTTTGGTCATGGCCTACAAGCGGCTGGAAGAAAGCACGTTCACCTGGCCGGCGATCCGCGACGGGGCCATGACGCTGAACCGTGCGCAGTTCGAAGCCCTGTTTGCCGGGCTGGACTGGCGCCGTGTGCGATCGCTGGAGGTGCGCAGACCAGCTGTGGCAGAGTGACTCGCCCCAGGGAATGATAGGGCATCGGCGCATTTGGCGCGGTATAATCCGCGCATGTCTAACGCCCCGCCCATCGACCTGTCCGCGATCCCCGAGAGCCAGCGCTCCGCCGTTCTGGCGCTGCTGCAGGAGAATGGTGCGCTGAGGGACGCAAACCGGCGCCTCGAGCATCTTGTGGCCGAGTTGAACCATGTCGTGCATGGCAAACGGTCCGAGAAGCTGAGCGACGACGACCGGCAGCTGGCCTTCGAAGATCTGGAAACCGCCGTCGCGGAGGTCGAGACCCGCAAGGAGCAGGCCGCGCCATCCACCACGACGCCGCGCCGGAGACGGCAGCGCAATCTCGGCCATCTGCCCGCTGATCTGCCGCGCATCGAACGTGTCATCGAACCGGCGAGCCTCGATTGCCCCTGTGGGTGCGGTCGCATGCACCGGATCGGCGAGGATCGGACCGAACGTCTCGACATCGTACCAGCGCAGCTTCGGGTGCTGGTCGACATCCGGCCGAAGTATGCCTGCCGCGCTTGCTCCGACGGAGTCACCCAAGCGCCCGCCGCGCCGTGGCTGATCGAAGGCGGGATGCCGACAGAAGGTGCCATCGCCCACGTCCTGGTGTCCAAGTTCGCGGACCATCTGCCGTTTTACAGACAGAGCCAGATCCTTGCCCGCTCTGGCATCCAGATCGACCGCAGCACCCTGGCGGACTGGGCCGGGACAGCCGCGTTCCACCTCGGCCCGGTGGTCGACCGGCTGTCCGAGCACCTGAAGGGATCGGCCAAGCTCTTCATGGACGAGACGACGGCTCCTGTCCTCGACCCGGGCAGAGGCCGAACCAAGACCGGCTACCTATGGGCCCTGGCGCGCGATGACCGTGGATGGGGCGGAGAGGACCCGCCCGGCGTGGTGTTTACCTACCATCCCAGCCGCGCCGGCGCGCATGCCGAGCAAATCCTGCAGGGCTTCGACGGCATCCTGCAGTTGGATGGCTATTCCGGCTACGATCGGCTGACGCGCCCCTCCCGCAAAGGCGGCGCGCCGATCACGGTTGCCCACTGCTGGGCACACGCACGTCGCAAGCTCAAAGAGATATGCGACCGCGACGGCTCCGAGATCGCTGGCGAGGGGCTACGCCGGATCGCCGAGCTCTACCGCATCGAGGCCGAGATCCGCGGCATGGGCCCCGGTCAGCGCCTGTCTGCCCGCCAAGCCCGCAGCGCGCCCCTTGTCGCCGAGTTCGGCGACTGGCTGCAGGCCCAGCGTCTGCGTGTCTCAGCCAAGTCGCGCCTGGGCGAGAAGTTGGCCTATATCCACCGACAGTGGGGCGGCCTGCAGACGTTCCTGTATGACGGCCGCGTTGAGATCGACTCCAACGCCGTCGAGAACCTGATCCGCCCGATTGCCCTGACGAGAAAGAACGCACTCTTCGCCGGACACGACGAGGGCGGCCGCACTTGGGCCCGCATCGCCTCCCTGATCGCCACCGCGAAGATCAATAGCGTGGAGCCATTCGCGTATCTCAAGGCGACCCTTGAGGTGATCGCCGCCGGTCACCCAGACAGCAAGATTGACGATCTGCTTCCCTGGAACTTCAATCCGTCAAGCTGATCCCGCGTGGCGCGCAGACACCGCTTAC
>NZ_BAABWV010000041.1:0-2564 GCF_040365005.1 Aquicoccus sp. SU-CL01552
GCCCACACATGATGTGACCGCCCGGCACAAGGGCTATGTCCTGTCCCTGAAGCGCCGAAAGCAGATCGAAGAGGCCTTCGTCTGGGCCAAGACCGTTGGCGGTATGGCCCAGACGATGTATCGCGGCGTCGAACGGGGGCGCTCCCGCTTGATTCTGACAATGGCCGCCAACAATCTCGCCCGACTTCCCCGGCTACTGGCCGCATGAAGTAGAAAACAGGCACCAAGCGCAAAGGACCTTCACGCCGACGGCGCATTCCGTTCAAGGGGACATCCCAGACAGAGGAAAACCGTCCCTGTTCGGCGACTATTTCAGCACCCTTCTAGAGGTATAGCATTATTGTATTTTTCCCGCTTCGAGTTCCTTTATCTTTAATTCTGCGGCGGACAGTTCTGCCCTAAGTTTCGAATTTGCATCAAGAAGAACGTCGCAGCGTTGGATGATCTCTCCCAAACGATGGCGTTCGTAAAAGTCTATGTATCCCAATTGTGGGGTTGGAATCTTCGATGTGACCACTTCCTTCACTTTTTTCATGAAGGAGTAAACTTCGGAAAAGCTTTCTTCGTAAGCTAAAGGGTAATTCGGCAGGTCGCTCAGGTTATCAGTCTCTTGGATTTCTAGTATTTCTTTGAAGGGCAGGAAGGTGGGCTTATACCTGAGGTAGTTGTACTTTACTGATTTTAAGATTTCTTTCGGCATGATAACTTTTCGATTTGCCAGCGTTGCCCAGAGCGCACAGTGATAGCTTTCAGTGATTACGATCTCATGGTTCGCAATAAAGTTTATTACATCTTCAATGTTGTGATAGTGGGATTTGTTTTCGAAATTATTCTGAAGTGCATCAGTATATCCCTTGTTGTGGAACATGGTGCAAATTTTCTTTGTGGGATTTTTTTCTTGAGCGAATTTTAGCAAGGGGTTCGCTGACGAGGCGCAGGGGGTGTACTCATAGCCATCCAATCCATAATCTCGGACGCCGCAGAGAGCGAAGCGGTTGATGTCTATATTTGGCTCCAAGTGTGTTGGGCGTTTATTTTTCTCGTCGTATTCTCCATTGTGTCCGCCGCCCCAAAAAATGACGGTATCACAAGATTCGCACAACTTCTGTATTGTTGCGTTGAACCTGGTCTGAAAATCCAGAAGTCCGCCGCCGCCCAGTATGACGACATCGTTTCTTCCAATTTCAGAGAAATAAATGCTGTCCATTGAGTGTAGAATGCACCCATATTTGGAAAAAAAGTCCTGAAAGTAAACATAGGGTGAGCATATGATGTCACCTTGATTTGAGTATCCCAAATGGGAAATTTTAACAAAGTGAATTCTCCGGAAGAAATCCATGTTAGCCCCTTGTGTCATAATCAGCTCTTTTCTAGCCGAATCCGTTATCTTGCGTAAGACTTGCCGGATTTTCCTCCTTTACACAAGGCTGTCAAAGCTTCTGTGGGTTAGGCTCTATGATCGGTTCGTGAACCGACTGGGTTAGCGGACTCTCCCGCGGCAGTCTTCGTCCGAGGGTTGCGCGGAAACGCTCGACTGAACACCTTATGTGTCTCGGCCCTGATATAGCTTCCCCGTCGCCGGTCCCGGCCAGGACAGGCGACGGGGTTGGATACAGCGCTAAACACCTTGTGGCATGACCACGTCATCTAGCAGGCTGATCCTGCCTCTCTTCACCGTTTCGAACAGTTGACGGCGTCCCGATTTGCGAGACCGCGAAGCATAAGGAAGAGAGAGTGCCATGATATCTGAGACTACCATCCTTGGGATCAGGGCAATCGCATTTGGTTCATGGCGCCGCCAAGGCACTGAGAATGTGTCGTAAAAATTCATCGTCCCAGCCAGCACGCTTGAGTTTGATGGAGAGGGAGCCCTTTGATGTGTCGCGCCGAACGACATCGAGGGCGCGGCGGCGCAGCACGGCGATGTTGCCGGGACCGTTTTCCTTGCGGTTGCGTGCAGCGTCCTCGCGAAACGAGACGTCGAGCTGCCAGTGCAGAGCGTTCTCGATGGCCCAGTGATCGCGGACCGTGGTCAGCAGGACCTCGGGTGTGGGTATCCAGGACAGGGCGAAATAGCGGGTCTCGGAGGTGACCTTTCCGTCCGCCTCACGGGTTGCCTCGATCCGGCCAAACCCCTTGAGACCGGGAAATTCATGATAGTCTCCCAGCGTGTTGGCCGATACGACCACGGCTCTTCGGGTCTCCTTGCGCCCATGGCCGGAGTCCTTGGAGACAGCCACGGGTTGGTCCTCCTTCGCCTTGCCGAAGCAGCTGCGGGCATCGGAAATCAGCGAGTCCTGGTTGCCCTTCAGCGCCAGACACCAATCGCCGCCTCCCGCATTGATCGCTGCAACCGTGCGGCGATTGCAATGAAGGGCGTCGCCGGTCACAACCTTGCCCTTGAGCGCGATCAGCCCGAGCGCTTCAATGGCCGCGTCCAGTTCCGTGCCCCGGTCGGCAGGCACGGTCGCCAACGTCAGACGCAGCCGCGTGGCATAGGCCGAGACCATCATGCGCGTCCGCGCGCTTTCGCCCGCATCGCGGGCGCCACGCAATGCCTTGCC
>NZ_BAABWV010000042.1:0-2382 GCF_040365005.1 Aquicoccus sp. SU-CL01552
TAAGTCGCGGTCCAGCAGGTTCGGGGCGATGTTGAACGTGTGATCGCTGTCGGTTGTTGCCTTGAACTTGCGTGCTCTCTCAACGGTAATCCCGTTATCGCGCATCAAACGTCCAACCCGGCGATGGCCGACATCGATGTCGAGCTCCTTCAGTTTCTCGGTCATTCGTGGCCTGCCGTAGCTACCCAGGCTCAGACGGGACTGTTCCTTGATATGCGCCAGAACAACCATGTCCGTGCGCTGCCTGCGGCTGACCGGGCGGCTCCGGAAAGCCCGCAACCCGCGCGGGCTGACGTTCATGACCTCACACAGACGATTGGTTGGGAAGGCCCCGCGCTGTTCTTCAACGAATCGAAATTTCATGGCTTTTGGCTCGCGAAGAACTGGGTGGCTTCCTAAGAAACAGCCGCTGTCTTCGGGATAGGTGCCAACGCATAACCAAGTGCCTTGGCCCGGCGCTGGAGATTTGAGAGCAGACGTTGCCTGTGTCGTTCGTCGTAAGCTGCCGCCCCTTGATCTTGATAGGTTGTGCGATGGCGGATGGCGTTGTAGAACAAGACTGCAATCTTGCGTGCCGTGGCAGTCACCGCCTTCTGTTTGCAGATCCGTGCCGAAAGGCGTCGGTAGAATGAGCCCAATGCCGTATCACTTCGGCCAATCGTGACGGCGGCCAGCCGCAGAAGTGCAGCGGCGCGGCTTGAAGATCGACGTGTCCGCGAGGACAGCAGTTTGCCGCCAGAGATTTTGTTGCCCGGGGCCAGACAAAGCCACGACGTGAAGTGCTTGGCGCTCTTCTAGGCGCGCAGGTCCGTGCCACATTCGGCCACAAGCTTCAGAGCCCGCGATGGATCGAGGCCGTGGATCTGCGTCAGGTCTGTGCCCAACATCCCGTAAAGCGCAGCCCGCACATCGAAGGACGGAGCGTTGTGCTGCTTGCCCTTAATCCGTGCTTTGGGGAGCGGCGCCAGATCATCATCTGCCCGGACAGTCAGCGTCCCTACCGAGGCCTCCAGTCTGCAGTCGCACGCCTCGATCTGCGCTTTGTAGAAATCGTAAAGCCCCAGTGACTGCGTCAGGGAAAATATGTGTTCCTCACGGTCGTTGCCGACCAGCGCCGCCTTGATCGTATCCATAGAGGATTTGCAGCGGATATCGCGGAACGCGGCGAGAACCTCAGGGTCACGCTCACCGTCGACAATCGCGCGGATGATCCGCATATCTGTTGCGCCAGTGATGTCGGAGACGACATGGTGCAATTGCAGGTTCATCTCCATGAGCGCCTTCTGCATATGCTGGATATGGGCGGCGGCATATTCTGTCAGACGTTCCCGTTGGCGCATGTAGGCGCGCAGAGTGGCGATCTCGGCCTCGGGGCGGAAGCTGCCGCGGAGCAATCCATAAGAGTGCAACTGACGCAGCCATCCGGCATCGCTGACATCGGTTTTGCGACCCGGTACATTCTTGGCATAGCGGGCATTCACGAGGATCACCTCGAAGCCATGCGCCTCCAGGATCTCGAAGGCCGGAATCCAGTAAACACCTGTCGACTCCATCGCCACGCTGGTGACGCCGCACGACCGGAACCAAGCGGCCAGGTCGTGCAGATCCTAGGTGAACGTCCCAAAGGCGCGCACCGGCATGGTGTCCGTATCGGGGTTCACAGCAGCCATGTGCATGGTCGAGCCGATGTCCATCGCCGCCGCATTGGGATTGACCATCTTCAAATCCGGGTGGTCGCCGGTCTTGCGCTTCGTCATGGCATATCCTCCGTTCAAGGCGAAGGGCGTGGGCCACGCAAGTTCGTCATCTTCCTAACCGGGATCGCCGTTAAGACAGCGTCACCACTCTCAAGTCCGCATCAGCCCATGTGCCACGTTTTTTTACGGGGTCCAGCCCACCAATAAGCCATCGGCAACTGCCCTTCGCCGCGAGCGTAGCACAGGTTGTTGCTACCGCGCACAGGCGGGCTGCGGCCCGGAACGGTTCTTTAATATATCCCTCTCCTCCTTGAGGGTGCGGTTCTCACGTCGAAGCCGTTCGTTCTCCCGAGCAAGCTCGCGATCCTCGGGCGATACTACATCCGTGTCGTGGTGCGCCGTCACCCACTTGTTCAGCGTCGACAGCCCAACGCCCGAATCATCCGCAACTTGCCGCCGTCCCTCTCATCGCTGTAAACAACGATTGCCGGGCAAGGGTCAGCCCGCTGGTAAGCGCAATTCACACTGCATCCTTGCGGAATTCACCCGTTCTTCCCGTGCCCATAGTTCGTCTCCTTTGGTGCAGTAAATGCTATCAAAGGAGCGGCATCAAACCGCGACAAGTCCAAAGTGCTGTTCGGCATGGCGTTGCGGCAGACGACGGGCTTCGTCGAGAGCCTTCTGC
>NZ_BAABWV010000043.1:0-1999 GCF_040365005.1 Aquicoccus sp. SU-CL01552
GATACGGTAGAACTCAGCGATGCGGCGCAGGCCTTCAGCGGCGATCTCCGAGCCGTCTCGGTCGAACACTTCCTTCAGCTTCCTGCGGGCATGGGCCCAACAATGCGCCACGCGGATTGGATCGCCGCCCTTGCGGGAGGGACGCGTCAACCGGTTGTAGCCGCTATAGCCGTCGAGCTGCAGGATGCCGTCGAAGCCCTGCAGGATTTTCTCTGCATTCTCCCCGGCGCGGCCCGGGGCATAGGTGAAGACCACGCCGGGCGGGTCCTCGCCGCCCCATCTCCGGTCATCGCGGGCCAACGCCCAGAGATACCCGGTCTTGGTCCGGCCTCGTCCCGGATCCAGCACCGGGGCGGTGGTCTCGTCCATGAAGAGTTTGGTCGATGTCTTCAGGTGCTCGGCCAGCCTGTCGACCACCGGGCCAAGGTGGAAGGCGGCGGTGCCAACCCAATCGGAGAGCGTGCTGCGATGGAGATCGATCCCGGAGCGGGCGAGGATCTGGCTCTGGCGGTATAACGGCAGGTGGTCCGAGAACTTGCCAACGAGCACGTGCGCGATGGCACCCTCGGTCGGTAGTCCGCCCTCGATCAGATGGGCCAGCGCCGGAGCCTGGCTGACCCCTTCGGCGCAGGTGCGGCAGGCATACTTGGGACGAACCGTCACGATGACGCGCAGCTGCGCCGGGATGATATCCAGCCGTTCAGTGCGGTCCTCGCCGATCTGGTACATTGTCCCGCACCCGCATGGGCAGTCCAGACTGTCCGGATCGATCACCTGTTCGATCCGCGGCAGGTCCTTGGGCAGATTGCCACGATTGCGCCGGGCGGCCCTGCGCGGGGGCGCTTGCGGCGGAGCCCGTTCATCCTGCTGCGTCTCGGCCTCGGCCACCGCTGTCTCAAGATCTTCGAAGGCCAACTGCCGTTCGTCCTCGCTCAGCTTCTCGGACCGTTTGCCATGCACGGCCTGATTTAGCTCAGCAACAAGGTGCTCCAGGCGCTTATTGGCATCCCGAAGTGCATCCCGCTCGCGCAGCACTGCCAGAACAGCGTCACGCTGATCTTCGGGAATGGCCGAGAGGTCGATGGGCGGGGCGCTGGACATGGCCGGATCATACCCTGATCGGCACCTCGATGGGCAGGCATTCTGCCAGACCGAGTCACTCTGCCACAGCCGGCCGGCGCGCCTCCAAGGACCGCACCCGTCGCCAGTCCAGCCCGGCAAAAAGCGCCTCGAACTGGGTTCGGTTCAACATCATGGCACCGTCCCGGACGGCCGGCCAGGTGAATGTGCTTTCCTCGAGCCGCTTGTAAGCCATCACAAGTCCACTGCCGTCCCAGAACAGGATCTTCATCCTGTCCGCCCGCTTGGCGCGGAACACGAAGACTGTTCCGGTGAAGGGATCCTCAGCCAGCGCCGACTGTACAAGCGCGGCCAACCCGTCATGACCTTTGCGGAAATCCACCGGCTTCGTAGCAACCAAGATCCGGACGCCCTGCGACGGCATCAGCATGGCGAGGTCTCGAGCGCATGAACGATCTCGGCGATCCGGGCTGCGGGCGTGCCGGGTGCCAGCTCGATCCTGACTTCGCCCGAGAGGATCCGGATCACCTCTTCCGATACCGGAATATCAGGTTCCGGCGGCGCCTCCGGCACATCGCAGACCACCAGTGGGGCGAAGACCGGTTCGTCCAGTTCCGCTGCTGGCAACACCAGCTTCCCCTGCTTTGCCAGCTGGCGCCACGCTGACAGTTGGTTCGCAAGGACCCCATACCGCGCCGCAACGCCATTCACCGTCGCGCCCGGCTCAAGCGTATCCGCAACTGCCTGCGCCTTCACTGCATCCGGCCACCGCCGGTGGCCCGACGCGTAGATCTCGACGCCCAACGATTTGAGAAACGAATTTGTAGCGCACATTGCGAAACGCACTCCCCACTATGAGATGGCTATGATCTCGCAGGCGAGCCTCGCTCCTACAACGTGGGGCCGGGACACCGGTTAC
>NZ_BAABWV010000044.1:0-1962 GCF_040365005.1 Aquicoccus sp. SU-CL01552
TAGTCGGACCAGTTCGTCGTACGATAGCGGGTGGGAGAGGGCTTCGGCATGCCGCCAATCTAACGCACTGGATTCGCGCAGTGAATCCTCCTCACCGATATGTGCAACAAGCCCGGGTTGATCTCTCCCGCGTTCCAGTCCTCTTTCGGCGTCGAGTTCTGCTTGTTCGCATCCGCTTCGATCAGGCTGGCGTCGACCGCCATGCGCTGGCCGCTGACCAAGCCCTCTTCAATGCAGCGTGCGACGGTCATCTCGAACAGGTGGCGCAGCAATTCGCTGTCGCGAAAACGCCCGTGCCTATTCTTCGAAAACGTCGAGTGGTCCGGAACCCGGGCGCTCAGATCAAGCCGGCAAAACCAGCGATACGCCAGGTTCAGATGCACCTCTTCGCAGAGCCGTCGCTCCGACCGGATGCCGAAGCAATAGCCGACCAGGAGCATGCGGATCAGCAACTCGGGGTCGACGGATGGACGGCCCGTGTGGCTATAGAAATCCGCCAGATAGGCGCGGACGTCAGTCAGATCGACGAAGCGGTCGATAGAGCGCAGCAGATGATCCTGCGGGACGTGATCTTCCAGCGAGAACTCGTAGAACAGCGACGGCTGCGCCTCCTGCCTTGGTCCCATCATCGCAAATCCTCCCGCCCAATGCGGGAATTGAAACAGCCCGACACCCCTCGATCAAGCACGAGTTTTTCAACGGAATACGCCCTTGCATGCGCCGCGTGGGTTCGCCGTGTGTATGAAAAGGCTATCCCTTTCTTGGTGAGCCTCCCTTGGCCCACGGATCAGCCTAGGGGTCCACGGGCATTCTCCTGCGGCTAAAAAAAAAGCCGCGTAGAGGTGACAGAGTTAATGCTCGGTATGGCGGTCGAGGAAGGCTAAAATGGCGTGGGCCATCTGCTGCGCGACGGGCGCGTCGAGGTGGAAGTGATGGTCGCCGGCGAGCTCGATGGTTTCGTACTTCGGGATCAGGTTCGCGCCGAGACGGGCCAGCCCTGCCGTTTCGGGCCGGGTCCTCAGAATGCCGTCCTTGGCCCAGATGTTCAGCACGGGGCACCGGATTGACCGCAACACGGCCTCCACATCCGCCTGCTTCAACTTGACGGCGGAACTCGCGAACAGGCGTGGGTCACCGCGCATCCGAAATCCGTCTTCCACCTTCTCCAGCGCGCGCTCCGCAAGCGCCTCGGACGTTTGCCGGGAGTTGCCCTGCTCGCAGCGGCGACGGATATAATCCTCTTTGGTCGAGAATGTTCTGGGCGGGCGGGCCTTCTGCTTGCGCGTCTCCACGATGAAGGCGCGCAGGGTCGAGACGACATCCTCTTCGGCCGGGTTGGGCACCAGCGAGTCAAGCGACACGAGGGCACGTACCCTCTCTGGTTGGGCGGCGGCGAACAGGGCGGCGACGTTGGCACCACGGGAATGACCGACAAGCACGCAATCCTCCCACCCAAGCTGATCCAGCAACTCGGCGATTTGCGGCAGATCATCCCAGATATTGTACGTCGCATGGGCGACCCGGTGGCAGCTCAGCCCCTGACCGCTGAGGTCTAACGCAACAACCCGGCAGCCGGTCAGTCTGGGGCCCAGTTCCTGGAAGCTGGCGGCATGATCCATCCAGCCATGCAGTGCCAGCACCGGCAGCCCGTCTTCGGGCCCCCACGCTAGGCCCGTGAGCTGCAGGCCGTCCACGCTCCATTGGCAGTCCCGCGCCGCCGCCATGGTATCCATCCTCATTTGCATCCCTCGAAGGTCTCCATCCCAGAGCACGTCATAGCCTATGTCGCCCAAGGGTTTGAACCAGCCCAGAGACGATTAGTGAGCCGAACAGCATGGCCGAGGACCTGGCCTCCCCATTGCAGAGGCTACACCGCATATGCACGCAAGAGGGCAAGCAAGTCACCTCGACCTCCTTCTCTAGGCAGATATTCAACTACATGTCCGATTCACAAGTCGAATA
>NZ_BAABWV010000045.1:0-1673 GCF_040365005.1 Aquicoccus sp. SU-CL01552
TGAAGAGATCGCCACTGTCACCGCGGACGGCGCCTACGACACGCGGCGATGCCATGCCGCGATCACCGAGCACGGCGCCGATGCGTTCGGGCATTCCTTCGGACCGTGTATGGATGGCGCCCGCGGGGCAAGGTCGGATCGGTCAAGTCCGGCGTCTGGTCGGTTGCGGCCATGTATACGGCGTCGAAATTGCAGTGCTCTGACTGCGCGCCCTGATGAATTCCGCGGTCGCTTTGGTCCCAATCAATGGCACGCGCTCTTCGGCGCTCCGGTCCGAACAGGGTGTCCTCTGCGATATGTCCGCCATTTGCCATCATCTCACGATGCACTTGCCTTTCTGTCGGGGCTATAGCTCCCGGGTCTGCTCAGGCGCTTTTGGCTGCCTGGAATTCCGTTCCGTTCTTCATCAGCGCATAGACCGTTCGGGCCATGCGGTTGGCCAGGGCGATTGCCGCCTGTTTGGGTTTCTTGCGCTGGATGATCTGCCACAGCCAATCGTGGCCCGGTTCGCCGCGGCGCCGAGAACTGACCTGGGCCATGGCACCGAGATATAGCAGGCGTCGCAGATACCGGTTCCCCATCTTCGAGATTCGCCCGAGCCGCTCCTTGCCTCCCGTTGAGTGGGGCTTTGGCGTCAGGCCGATCCAGGCGGAGAGATCCCGGCCAGATTGGAAATCTGAGACGTCCGGCAGCGAGGCAACCAGAGCGCTGGCGGTAATCGGGCCGATGCCCGGGATCGTTTGCAGGCGCCGAGCGGCCTCGTCGGACGCGGCGACGCTGGCCACGTCAGCAGTCAGATCTTCAATCTTCTTCTTCGTGTCCATCAGCTGATCGGCCAGCAGGTTCAATGCCTTGCGAGCGGCACCTGGAAGCGTTGCCTTGTCGCAGGCCTCAATCAGGCGACCGGTGTTCTGGATCCCCTTCGGGACGACGATTCCGAACTCCCCGAGATGTGCCCGAATCGCATTCACGATCTGCGTACGTTGGCGCACCAGGAATTCGCGCGCCTTGTGGATGACAAGCTGGCCCTGCGTGTTCTCGGATTTCACCGGCACGAACCGCATCGACGGACGGCTGACGGCTTCACAGATTGCTTCCGCGTCGGCCTGGTCTGTTTTACCCCTCTTCACATAGCCCTTGACGTATGAAGGCTGCATCAACCTAACCTCGTGCCCAAGCTTCGTCAGTTCGCGTGCCCAGTAGTGCGCGCTGGCGCAGGCCTCCATACCAACCAGACAGCCCGGTTGGTTCTGAAAGAACTCCAGCATCTGGCTGCGTCGAAGTTGCCGGCGCAGAACGGGCCTTCCCGTTTCATCCACTCCGTGCAGCTGGAAAACAGACTTCGCCAAGTCGACTCCGATTGTGGAAATATCGTTCATAGATGGCTCCCCTCATTGGTGACTCTGTACAGCACCCAGTGTGGCACGTTGCGATGCCGGAAGCGGGCGCCATCCATCCCATCAATGGCAGTCATGCCCTCACTACCGATCCGCCGCAACGGCCGCGCGTGGAAAGAAGACTGCCCCGCCGCATTGGCGCGAAATGAGATCCTGCGCGCCACGCGCCACCTCGGTAGGGCACTCTGGAAGAAGTGGGCGGGCTACCATGTCCGAAGTCGGGTCGAGGCGCAGATGAACTGCCTGAAGCTCTTCGGTGAGCGGATCATGTCACGA
>NZ_BAABWV010000046.1:0-1590 GCF_040365005.1 Aquicoccus sp. SU-CL01552
CTAAGAAACAGCCGGTTCAGGCGGAACGGGTGCCAAGGCGTAACCCAATGTCTTGGCGCGGCGCTGGAGGTTGGCGAGAACCCGCTGTCGGTGCCTTTCGTCGTATGCTGCGGCCCCTTGATCCTGATACGTCATGCCGTGGCGGATGGCGTTGTAGAACAGGACGGCGATCTTGCGGGCGGTGGCCGTCACCGCCTTTTGCTTCCCGACCCGCGCCGAGAGGCGGCGATAGAATGCACCAAGGGCAGTGTCGCTGCGTCCGATGGTTGTGGCGGCCAGTCGCAACAGGGCTGCCGCCCGGCTAGAGGAGCGCCGCGTCTTCGACGACAGGAGCTTGCCGCCGGAGATTTTGTTGCCCGGCGCCAGGCAGAGCCAGGACGTGAAGTGCTTCGCCGTCTTCCAGGCGCGCAGATCTGTTCCGCACTCCGCTACCAGCTTCAGCGCCAACGAAGGACCGAGGCCATGGATCTGAGTCAGGTCGGTTCCCAATACCCCGTAGAGCGCCGCCCGCACATCGAAGGCCGGTGCATTCACCTGCCTGCCTTTGATGCGGGCCTTCGGCAGCGGCGGCAGGTCTTTCCCGCCTTTGACAGACAGGGCGGCGACAGCCTCTTCCAGCCGCTGATCGCATTCCTCGATCTTGGCTTTGTAGAAGTCGTAAAGGTCGAGCGACTGCGCCAGAGCGAAGACGTGTTCCGCCCGGTCGTTGCCCACAAGTGCTGCCCGGATCGTCTCCGGCGAGGATTTGCACCGCACATCCCGGTAGTCGGCCAGCACGTCCGGATCGCGCTCTCCCGCAACAATGGCACGGATGATCTTCATACCGGTCGCGCCGGTGATGTCGGAGACCACGTGATGCAGTTGTAGGTTCATCTCCATCATGGCCTTCTGCATGTGCTGGATATGGGCGGCGGCATACTCGGTCAGCCGTTCGCGCTGGCGCATGTAGGCACGCAGCGTTGCGACCTCTGCATCAGGACGGAAACTCCCTCGTAGCAGGCCATAGGAATGCAGCTGACGTAGCCAGCCGGCATCGCTGACATCCGTTTTGCGGCCCGGCACGTTCTTCGCATATCGGGCGTTGACGAGGATTACCTCTAAGCCCCGGGCCTCGAGAATCTCGAACGCCGGTATCCAGTAGACGCCGGTCGACTCCATCGCCACGCTGGTGACGCCGCAATCGAGAAACCAATCGGCCAAGGCGTGCAGGTCCTGGGTGAAGGTGCCGAAAGCGCGCACCGGCATGTCACAGGTGGATGGGTTCACCGCCGCCATATGCATCGTTGAGCCAATATCGATTGCGGCCGCTGCGGGGTTGACCATCTTCAAATCCGGGTGGTCGCCGGTCGTGGGCTTAGGCATGGCATCTCCTCCGTTCAAGGTGAAGGGCGTGGGCCATGCAAGTTCGTCATCTTCCTAACCGGGATCGCCGCGATCGCGCCGTCACCACTCTCAAGTGCGCACCAGCCCATGTGCCACGTTTTTTAACGGGGTCCAGCCCACCAATAAGCGATCGGCAACTGCCCTTCGACATGAGCATAACACAGGCTGTTGCTACCGCGCACAGGCGGGCTGCGGCCCGGAACGGTT
>NZ_BAABWV010000047.1:0-1536 GCF_040365005.1 Aquicoccus sp. SU-CL01552
CCCCGACGGCATCTGTGTGCCAAGGTGGGTCTTTGAGGATCCACAAAGGAGAGCGGTCATGTCAGAGATTATCACGGTCGGGCTCGATCTGGCGAAGAATGTGTTTCAGGTCCACGGGGCAGATGCAGCGGGGGAGCCTGTTCTGCGCAAGAAGCTGCGAAGGGGTCAGGTCCTGGCCTTCTTCAGTGAGTTGTAGCCCTGTGTCGTCGCGATGGAAGCGTGCGGAGGGGCCCATTACTGGGGCCGGGAGATCGGAAAGCTGGGCCACGAGGTGCGGCTGATCCCGCCCGCGTACGTGAAGCCCTTCGTCAAACGCCAGAAGAATGATGCAGCCGATGCCGAGGCGATCTGCGAGGCTGTGCTTCGTCCGACGATGCGGTTCGTGCCCGTGAAGAGCGAAGAGACGCAGGGCGCGGCCATGGTGTTTCGCGTGCGCGAGCTTCTGATCCGGCAGCGAACCCAATCCATCAATGCCCTTCGAGGGCATTTGAGCGAGTTCGGACAGGTCGTGCCACAAGGGGCGGCCAACACGCCGAAGCTGATTGCAATCGTTGATGACCCGGAAAGCGGCTTGCCAGCCGATGCCGTCCCCACACTCAAGGTGCTGATCACGGCCCTGACCCAGCTGGAGGCAGAGATTGTCAAACTCGATGCCGAGATCGCCCGTCGGGCCAAGGAAAACGACGTGGCGCGCCGCCTGATGACGGTGCCGGGCATCGGCCCGCTGATCGCTACGGCCATCGCGACCCTCGCTCCGCCGCCCGAGACTTTCCGCAAGGCCCGGGATTTTGCGGCATGGCTTGGGCTCACGCCCCGCCAGCATTCGACAGGCGGCAAACAGCGGCTCGGGGCCACGACGAAGATGGGCGAGCGGTCCCTCAGACGCCTGCTGATCATTGGCGCCAATAGCGTCATCATCAAGCGTCACACCCATGCCGAGGCCCGGCCGGGCACCTGGCTGGCCGGAATGCTGTCACGCAAGCCACCGATGCTGGTACGGGTGGCGCTCGCGAACAAGATGGCGCGGATCGTCTGGGCGTTGATGGCCCGGGGCGGCGTCTACCAGTCTCCGGCCGCGGCGGCATAAGCCGACCAGCGGTCGCGAGGACGTCGGAGCACAAGAGGGCAAGGAGCAGTTTGGCGCAACAGTCGTGAGACGGGAACGGGAAACCAGTGTGCAACAGAGTGCCCATGAGCACGCGGCTTTGATCTGGACCCGACCTTCGAGCACCATACGGGCCCTGCGGCATGTGTGCGCCGCTTCAGAGGCCGGATACATGTCAGCACCCGGTGACGCGCCAAGATCAGCTTTGAAAATACCTCTTGCGCAAGGGGCGGTTATACATGTTGCACAAACCCTTTCGGGGATTCATCTCGTGAATCCAGGACGTTGTTGCGTAAATCAGCGTTGGGGCTGACGATCCCCTTTCCAGTTACTTTTCAGGCGACAGCCTCGATCTCGGCCCTGCCGATGGCCGAGAAGCGGTTCATGATGGCGATGCGGAGCTGGATTTCAGCGGTTTGGCGGTCGGGGTC
>NZ_BAABWV010000048.1:0-1262 GCF_040365005.1 Aquicoccus sp. SU-CL01552
AGAGGTGGTCGCGAGATTTCGGACCAGTTGCTAAGCTGTAGCGACTGACGAAGGAATACCCCAGATGACGAAGCGGAAACGATATTCGGCGGAGTTCAAGGCCAAGGTTGCGCTTGAAGCCATCCGTGAAGAGTTGACGACGGCCGAGTTGGCCAAGAAGTACGGCGTCCATCCGACCATGATCAGCGGATGGAAGAGAGCGGCGATTGAGAACATGGCATCGGCATTTGGCGGTGCGGCATCGTCTGCGCCGGCGATTTCCGAGAAGGATGTCGAGAAGCTGCACGCCAAGATCGGTCAGTTGGTCGTGGAACGCGATTTTTTGTCCGAAGCCTCCAGTCTCATCCTCGGCACTGGAGGCAGAAAGCGGTGAAGCAGGACCATCCCGATCTCAGCATTCGGCGTCAGTGCAGCCTGTTGTCCCTGGCGCGCTCGGGCCTCTACTACCAGCCGCGCGGCGAAAGCACCGAGAATCTTGCCTTCATGGAAATCATCGATCGGCAATTTCTCGAGACACCTTGGTACGGCTCGCGGCAGATGGCCCGTCATATGCAACGAGAAGGCCACAAATGTGGGCGTCACCGGGTACGGCGGCTGATGAGGCTGATGCGGTTGGTGCCGATCTATCAGGAACCGAAGACCAGCCAGAAGCACCCCGAGCACAAGATTTACCCGTACTTGCTCAAGGGCTTGGCGATAACCCGGCCCAATCAGGTCTGGTGTGCTGACATCAGCTACATCCCGATGCGGCGCGGGTTCCTGTATCTGGTCGCCATCATGGACTGGTACAGCCGCAAGGTGCTGAGTTGGCGGTTGTCCAACAGCATGGATGCGGGCTTTTGCATCGAGGCTTTGCGGGAAGCGCTGGCCAAATATGGCACGCCGGAAATATTCAACACCGATCAGGGATCGCAGTTCACCAGCGCCGATTTCACCGACGTTCTGAACGACGCGCAAGTGAAGATATCGATGGATGGCCGGGGACGCTGGATCGATAACCGGATGATCGAGCGCTTCTGGCGGTCCCTAAAATACGAGTGTGTCTACCTGAACGCCTTCGAGACCGGCTCGGAGGTCCGACGCGGGATCGGCACTTGGATCAGCTACTACAATGAAAAGCGCCCGCACTCATCGCATGGGCTGCTGACGCCGGGCGAGGCATATGATAGTCGAGCCCCGAACCTGAAAGCCGCCGCCTGAAATGAAACCAATGCGATAGCTTAGCCCGGCGGCAAACTGGTCGAAAATCCAGGACCACCTCT
>NZ_BAABWV010000049.1:0-1183 GCF_040365005.1 Aquicoccus sp. SU-CL01552
CCGTTCATCTTGGCGGTTTCGATCAGCGTCATGGCGCGGGCCAGGGTTTCACCGCCGGTGTCGGCGCCGGCGAAGAGCCAGTTTTTCCGACCGATACCGATGGGGCGCATTGCCCGTTCAGCGGCGTTGTTGTCGATAGCGACGCGGCCATCTTCCAGGAACAGGATGAAGGAGGGCCAGCGGCTGAGCGCATAACGGAAGGCTTTCGCCAGGTCGCCCTTGCCGGGTATGCGGGTCAACTGCGCTTCGGCCCAGGTTTTGAAGGCCTCGACCTTGGGCTGGCTGTGCTCCCGGCGCACGGCGAGGCGCGCCTGCGCCGGTTGCCCGGAGATCTCGCGCTCGATGTCGTAGAGCTTGCCGATCCGGTCGAGGACTTCCCGGGCGATCTCTGACTTGCTGGCGGTCCAGACGTCGTGGAAGTCACGCCTCAGATGCGCCCAGCAGGCGGCTTCCCTGAACTGGGAGCTGCCGTCAGCGCGTCGTTCATAGAGCTGCTTGAAGCCGGTATAGGCGTCGGCCTGCAGGATACCGCTGCTGTCCCGCAAATGGTGTCGGGGATGCTCGCCCTTCCGGTCGGGTGAGAAGTAATAGACCGCACCGGGCGGCGCGGCGCCGGACCATGGGCGCTGATCGCGGACATAGGCCCATATGCGCCCCTGTTTCACCCCCTTGCCGAGCCCTTTGTCCCGGCGGGAGCGATCCAGAACCCGGATTGGCGTATCATCGGCATGGAGAACATCACTGGCCATGATTTCAGCCTCGATCCGGTCGGTCAGAGGCTGCAGGACCCGCATGGCCCTGCCGCACCAATCCACCAGGGTGGTGTCCGGGATGTCGGCGCCGATCCGGGCGAAGATCTCGTTCAGCCGATACAATGGAAGGTGATCGTCGAACTTCGACACGAGGATATGAGCCAGTAATCCGGGGCCGGCCATGCTGCCCGGGATCGGCCGGCTGGGAGCCGGGCTCTGCACCATCTTCTCGCACCGCCGGCAGGATTTCTTCACCCGAGCGATCTCGATGACCTTCAGCTGGGCGGTGATCATGTCCAGCAACTCGCTCACGTCCTCCCCGACGACCCGCAAATCCCCACCACAGTCCGGGCAGCTGTCACCCGGATCGAGTTCGCAGCGTTCGCGCGGCGTGCTTTCGGAGACCCGGGGACGGCGACGTGGCTTTTTCC
>NZ_BAABWV010000050.1:0-959 GCF_040365005.1 Aquicoccus sp. SU-CL01552
GTGGGGTGTGACGCAGGCCTGCCGCAGACCCGCGACATACCCGGCGGCGTCATACCCCTTGTCCGCGCCGAGCGTCAGTCGCCGTGTCGATCCGGGGGAATGGCGATGTACCATGTCGAGGGCGGCACGCCGTTCGGCGTGGCCATCTGCATGGGTCAGATCGCCCTGAACGATCAGGCCACTGCGGTTCTCCATCAGCGCATGGCCCATGAAGCACAGCATCGCCCCGGTGCCAGGGGACTTCTTGTAAAGCCTGGCATCCGGATCAGTGGTCGAGACATGCGTGGCGTTCGAACGCTTCTCGCCCCGGAAATCGACCTCGGCATTGCGGTTTTGGCGGGTGGAGTGGGGCATCGTGTCGGTCTCGGGTTCGGATTGGGCGGGCTGGTCTTTTGTGGGGCTGTCATTTCCGGGCGGATCACCCGGACCATCCTCCTCCGGCGGCTCACCCTCTGCCTTCGGCTGGAAACTCTTCATCGAGGCCCAGGCTTTCACCAGCGTGCCATCGACCGAAAAATGCTCGTCCGATAGAAGCGGCGCGACTTCGCTGTGCGCCAGGATCGCCGCCATCACCTTGCGCGACATCTCCGTTGTCAGCAGTCGGTCGCGGTTCTTCGTGAACACGGTCGGGACCCAGACCTGGTCGTCGATGCCCAGACCCACGAACCCGCGAAACAGCAGGTTATACTGCATCTGCTCCATCAACTGCCGCTCGGAGCGAACCGAGAACAGGATCTGCAGCAGGCTGGCCCGGATCAGTCGCTCAGGTGCAATCGAGGGGCGGCCGAAATCGGTGTACAGTGCTTCGAACTCGGCATCCAAGCTGGCCAACGCGTCATTCACCACCTGCCTAATCTTCCGCAGCGGGTGCCGAGCCGGGATACGCTCCTCCAGATCCACATAGCTGAACAGCGAACCCCTCGTCTCGTCCGTCCCGCGCATCATCACCCCCGCCGTTG
>NZ_BAABWV010000051.1:0-887 GCF_040365005.1 Aquicoccus sp. SU-CL01552
TAGACCTGATGATCGCGGGGTGAGTTGACTGGCTCGGTGGCCTCTCCCGCGGCATTCTCCGTTCGAGGGTTGCGCTAGGTTGGCTGGCGCCGAGCCTCAAGAATGGGGGAGAGACCATATGCAGGGTAGCATGTTCATCGGGCTGGATGTCCATAAGGCGACGATTTCGGTCGCGGTTGCACAGAGCGAGCGTGGCGGAGAGGTCCGTCACTGGGGCACGATTCCGCACCGCCCGGATCATGTACGCAAGCTGGTGGAGAAGCTTGGCGCCGGCGGAAGTCGTCTGTATTTCTGCTATGAAGCCGGACCATGCGGCTACGGCCTGCACCGCCAGCTTGTCGAGCTGGGGCATGATTGCATCGTCGTGGCGCCCTCGCTCATTCCGGTGAAGGCGGGCGACCGGGTAAAGACGGATCGGCGCGATGCGGTCATGCTGGCGAAGCTGCACCGGGCTGGCGAGTTGACAACGGTGTGGGTGCCGGACGCGGCGCATGAGGCGATGCGCGACCTGGTTCGGGCACGGGCAACCGCGATGCGGGTTCTGGGCAAGGCGCGGCAGCATCTGCAGGGGTTTCTGCTGAGGCATGGTTGCATCTATCCCGGCAAGAAAGGCTGGACGGTGGCATACCGGCGTTGGCTGACGACGGTGCGGTTCCAGTACCCGGCGCAGCAGATCGTGTTCCAGGACTATATCGATACCGTCGCCGACGCCGAAGCCCGGGTCGAGAGGCTTACAAGCCAGATCGCCGGCCAGCTCCCGAGCTGGTCGTTGGCGCCGGTGGTCGAGGCGGTTCAGGCGATGAGGGGCGTGGCCTTCATCGTCGCCGTAACGGTGGTGGCCGAGGTCGGGGATTTCCGACGGTTCGACAATCCGCGTCAATTGATGG
>NZ_BAABWV010000052.1:0-789 GCF_040365005.1 Aquicoccus sp. SU-CL01552
AGCAGCTTGCGGAACATCTCGACACCGGTACAGGTGGTGGTCTGGGTGTCCTTGATGCCGACGATCTCGATGTTGTCGCCAACGTTGATCACGCCACGCTCGACACGGCCGGTCACCACGGTGCCGCGGCCCGAGATCGAGAACACGTCTTCGATCGGCATCAGGAACGGCTGGTCGACAGCCCGCGTCGGGGTCGGGATGTACTCGTCCACGGCCGCCATCAGTTCGCGGATCTTGTTCTCGCCGATTTCCGGGTCACGCCCTTCCATCGCCGCCAGCGCCGAGCCGGCGATGATCGGGATGTCGTCGCCCGGGTAGTCGTAGGAGGACAGCAGTTCGCGGATCTCCATCTCGACCAGTTCCAGCAGTTCCTCGTCGTCGACCTGGTCGACCTTGTTCATGAACACGACCATCTTCGGGATGCCGACCTGGCGACCCAGCAGGATGTGCTCGCGCGTTTGCGGCATCGGGCCGTCAGCCGCGTTCACCACCAGGATCGCGCCGTCCATCTGCGCCGCACCGGTGATCATGTTCTTGACGTAGTCGGCGTGGCCGGGGCAGTCGACGTGGGCGTAGTGGCGGTTCTCGGTCTCGTATTCCACGTGTGCGGTCGAGATCGTGATGCCGCGGGCCTTTTCTTCGGGCGCGCCGTCGATCTGGTCATAGGCCCTGAAATCGCCGAAATACTTGGTGATCGCCGCCGTCAGCGTCGTCTTGCCGTGGTCAACGTGGCCGATGGTGCCGATGTTGACGTGCGGTTTCGTGCGATCAAACTTTTCCTTTGCCATG
>NZ_BAABWV010000053.1:0-703 GCF_040365005.1 Aquicoccus sp. SU-CL01552
CTATCTCGGGCTCACGCCCTCCGAGCATTCCAGCGGCGCCACCGTGCGCCGCGGCGGGATCACCAAGGCCGGCAGTGGCCTCGCCCGACGGGCCCTGATCGAAGGAGCCTGGAGCTACCGGATGCAGGCGCGTGTCAGCCGCAAGCTTCACGACAGGGTCGAGGGACTGCCCAAGGCCGTGCGGGATATCGCCTGGAAAGGACAGCTGCGGATGTGCCAGCGATACCGCCACCTGGTGGCAGCCGGGAAAGCGAAGGTCGTGGTCACCACGGCCATCGCACGCGAGATGGTTGGCTTCATCTGGGCCATCGCCAGGGCTGTCATGCCGTCACCTGACGCTCCGGCGCGCACCCAAGGCTGAGAGGAGGAAAAGTGCCCTGATCACGCCGATGCGCAAGGTTGGGGGCGGAACGCGGTGGGGAACCCTCGTGCCCTGTTATGAGCCGACCAGATCGACGCTCGCCATTTAGACCGAGGCAGCCCCAGGACGAAACCACGGTCATGCGGTATCCAACCCGCGCATGAGAGCTTGCTCAACCGTCGTCTCAGTTCCGTCCCTTACCTTGTGCATCCACATCACGCTGCGCCCGGCCCGCCGGAATCCTCGCCTTGAAACAAAGGCTTGACAGCGATCATGAGAGCAGGCTGCTGAAATAGTCAGGTCTCGACGCGGCTCGTGGAACATGATTCATCGTCGCCACGG
>NZ_BAABWV010000054.1:0-687 GCF_040365005.1 Aquicoccus sp. SU-CL01552
CCATGAAGCACAGTGTCGCGCCGGTGCCGGGAGACTTTTTGTAGAGCCGCGCCTCTGGATCAGTGGTCGAGACATGCGTGGCGTTCGAACGCTTCTCGCCACGGAAATCGACCTCGGCATTGCGGTTTTGGCGGGTGGAGTGGGGCATCGTGTCGGTCTCGGTTCGAGGCTCTTCAGGCGGGGTCTCGGGGATGTCGTCTGGTGTGGGCGGATCGCCCGGACCGCCCTCTTCAGGCGGGGTGGCCCCGGCCTTGGGCTGGAAACTCTTCATCGAGGCCCAGGCTTTCACCAGCGTGCCATCGACCGAGAAATGCTCGTCCGAAAGAAGCGGCGCCACTTCCCAGTGCGCCAGGATCGCCGCCATCACCTTGCGCGACATCTCCGTTGTCAGTAGTCGGTCGCGGTTCTTCGTGAACACGGTCGGGACCCAGACCTGGTCGTCGATGCCCAGCCCCACGAACCAGCGGAACAGAAGGTTATACTGCATCTGCTCCATCAACTGCCGCTCGGAGCGAACCGAGAACAGGATCTGCAGCAGGCTGGCCCGGATCAGTCGCTCAGGTGCAATAGAGGGGCGGCCGAAATCGGTGTAAAGTGCTTCGAACTCGGCATCCAAACTGGCCAGCGCGTCATTCACCACCTGCCTGATCTTTCGCAGCGGGTGCCGAGCCGGGATACGCTCCTCCA
>NZ_BAABWV010000055.1:0-622 GCF_040365005.1 Aquicoccus sp. SU-CL01552
CGCCTTCCAGATAATCGTTGCCCTTGCCGCCGCTCAACGTGTCTTTGCCGTTTCCGCCGAGCAGAACATCTTTGCCGTTGCCACCACTGAGCGTGTCGTTGCCGCCGCCACCGTCCAGAAAGTCATTGCCGCCCAGCCCCTTGAGCACGTCGGTACCGCCTTCGCCGCGGATATCGTTCGCGGCCCCCGTGCCGGTGATCGTGTCCTTGGAGTCGGTGCCGCGCGCGTTCTCGAAGTTCTTCAGCGTGTCGCGATCGCCGAACCCGTCGATGGCATAGCCTTTCTCGAGGTTCACGGTAACGCCAGCGGTGCCGCCATAGCTCGCATCCCTGTCATAGCGCACGGTATCGGTGCCGTTGCCGCCGTTCAGAAGGTCATCGCCCGCCAGGCCGCGGATGTGGTTGTCGCCGCTGTCACCCTTGAGCGTGTCGTCGAACAGGCTGCCGCGCAGCACCTCGATGCTCTTGAGCGTGTCGGTATCGCCCCAGCCGTCAGTGGCCTTGCCGGTGGCGAGATTGGCGATCACACCGGCAGGGTCGTCCTTGTAGGTGACCTGGTCGAACGTGCCCGCGCCGCCCTTGTAGGTATCGTTGCCTTCGGAGGAGATGAAATAATCGTCGCC
>NZ_BAABWV010000056.1:0-537 GCF_040365005.1 Aquicoccus sp. SU-CL01552
GGAACGAGGCCCAGCCAGGCCGAAAAATCGCGCCCTTGACGGAACGTTTCCATAGGTGGGGCGAAAGCGGCCAGTGCCATCGCCGTGACTGGCCCAATCCCGGGCATCTTCTGCAGCCGGGCAGCGAAGCGGGACCGTCTGCTCGCAGCCGCGATCTGCGCGTCAAGTTCGGTGATCCGCCGGGACAGGTCATCGATCTGCTCGAAGCAGAGCTGTGCCATGTGACGAACGATAGGAGGCAGGTCTTCCATCCCTTCGCGGCTCGGTTCCAGAGCGGCCCGTAACTTCTCGACGTTGTCGCGTCCCTTGCCGGCGACGAGTCCAAACTCGGCGAGGTGCCCGCGCAAGGCATTGATCGTCTGCGTCCGCTGCCCAACCAGAAGATCCCGTACCCTGAAGATCATGCCGAGCCCTTGCTGCTCCAGGGTTTTCACATCGACAAACCGCATGGTCGGTCGACTGGCTGCTTCTGCGATGGCCTCGGCGTCTGCCATGTCATTCTTCTGGGACTTCACATACGGCTTGACGAATTTGGGG
>NZ_BAABWV010000057.1:0-495 GCF_040365005.1 Aquicoccus sp. SU-CL01552
GCCGGTTGCGCCGGTGGTGGTGGAGCTCCGCCTTGCCAAAGGGCGCTGCCTCCGGTTCGACAGCGCGATGGACGACGCGGTACTGACCCGGTTGATCCGGGCGGTGGAGGCAGCATGATCGGGCCGGGCACTGGTGTGCGTGTCTATCTCGCCTGCGGCGTGACCGACATGCGGAAAGGGATCGCGGGCCTGGCGGCCCTTGCACAGGATGTCCTGCGTCAGAAGCCGACAGGCGGTGCGGTCTTTGCCTTCCGCGGGCGCCGGGGTGATCGCCTGAAGCTGCTTTACTGGGACGGCCAGGGTTTCTGCCTCTATTACAAGGTCCTCGAGCGGGGGCGCTTTCCATGGCCAAGCGCCGGTGACGGGGCTGTCCGGCTGACCTCGGCGCAACTTGCGATGCTGTGGGAAGGGATCGATTGGCGGCGGCCGGACTGGGGCGCGCCACCGGCGCGGGTGGGGTGATTTACCCACCTGTTTTGCCTTGTTTTTATGGCG
>NZ_BAABWV010000058.1:0-479 GCF_040365005.1 Aquicoccus sp. SU-CL01552
GAAGCCGAGATCTGCGGCATGGGCCCCGGACAGCGGCTGTCGGCACGGCAGGCCCGCACTGCGCCGCTGATCGTTGGGTTCGGAGAATGGCTGCAAAGCCAGCGCCTGCGCATCTCGGCCAAGTCACGCCTCGGCGAGAAGCTGACCTACATCCATCGCCAATGGGACGGGCTGCAGACCTTCCTGCATGACGGCCGCGTCGAGATCGACTCCAATGCCGTCGAGAATCTGATCCGCCCTATCGCCCTGACGAGAAAGAACGCGCTCTTCGCCGGTCATGACGAAGGCGGCCGAGCCTGGGGCCGCATCGCTTCACTCATAGCCACCGCGAAGGTCAACGACGTCGAGCCCTTCGCTTACCTCAAAGCCACCCTTGAAGCCATCGCGGCAGGCCATCCCAAAAGCCGGATCGACGAACTCCTTCCTTGGAACTTCAAGCCGTCAAGCTGAAAGCCCGGTGCCCTCCAGCCGCCGCTTAC
>NZ_BAABWV010000059.1:0-439 GCF_040365005.1 Aquicoccus sp. SU-CL01552
GTCCCGTCGCACCGGTCTCAGCCATGATCCTCATGAGATCTCTGGCCGAAAGGAGGAAGTTGCCGCCGAATTTTCGCATGAAGAGCCTTCCACCAAGTGCTCCATGACGTCTTCGCAGCCCGCAACAATCAGTTCTTCGGCACAGGAGTCCATCCCGTCCGGAGAACGGGTCGGATCATCAACCTCGCCCCGCGGCACGAAGAGTACGAAACCGGCCCATGCCCGCGTAAGCACCACGAGATAGTCATTCAGCCGAAACCGCTGTTTGTAAGGGTCTCTTGCGATCTGCTATCGAGACGCGCGCAGCGTCCTGGTGCGCCAACCCTGATCGATCCAGATCAGGTCGCCGCCCCAGCACAGGCACGCAGGAACTGGACCTGTCGCGGTTTGATGCCGCTCCTTTGATAGCATTTACTGCACCAAAGGAGACGAACTATGG
>NZ_BAABWV010000060.1:0-433 GCF_040365005.1 Aquicoccus sp. SU-CL01552
CCCTCGGGAATTTGCGACAGCAGGTCTGGCAGCAGGGGGCTGTCGCCCTGGCGGCTTGAGGTGAACTCGACTGCGCGTATGTCCCCGGTCTCCGTGTCCATCGCGATGTGAACCTTGCGCCATTGCCTCCGGCGGGAGGAGCCATGCTTCCGGGTCAGCCACTCGCCGTCACCGCGGAACTTCACCCCGGTGCTGTCGATAAGCAGGTTCAAAGGCCTGCCAGTGCGGCGATACGGGATCTGCACACCGATCCGCGCCTGGCGTCGGCACAGCGTCGAATAGTCCGGCACCGGCCAGTCGAGCCCAGCCATCCGGATCAGGCTCTCGACCAGCCCAACCGTCTGCCGCAGCGGAAGGCCGAAGAGCACTTTCAGCGTCAGACAGGTTTGGATCGCGGCATCCGAGAACGTCTCGGGCCGCCCCCGTTTGCCGG
>NZ_BAABWV010000061.1:0-409 GCF_040365005.1 Aquicoccus sp. SU-CL01552
CGGCGGCAACGACAAGCTCTCTGGCGGCAACGGCAGCGACCTTCTGGAAGGCGGAATCGGCAAAGACACGCTGGACGGCGGCAAGGGCAACGATGTTCTGGAAGGCGGCGGCGGTAACGACAAGCTCAATGGCGGCAACGGCAAGGACGTTCTGACAGGCGGAAACGGCAAAGACACGCTGGACGGGGGCAACGGCAACGACGACCTTTACGGCGGTGCCAAGAACGACATCTTCATCTTTTCCGGCAAGTTCGGCGATGACACCATCCACGACTTCACGACCGCCGGCACAGGCGAAAAGATCGACCTGTCCGACGTGACCTCGATCAAGAACTTCAAGGATCTCACCAACAATCACCTGACCGAGGTCGCCGGCGATGCGGTGATCGACGACGGTAGCGGCAACACC